>NZ_AZUQ01000001.1:2892615-3214017 GCF_000527155.1 Haloglycomyces albus DSM 45210
ACGATGCGCCAGGTATTGCGGTCGCGATTCATCAATCGATGCCGGAGGAACGCACGGATACGGAGATTGTCCTTCTGGTCCTTCTCATTATCGGACCGTGTTTGGTGTTTAGCCATGATGCAGGGAAGACTACAAGTAACGATTCGGACACAAATACGACTAACGTCGGATAACACGTGCAATCTGGAACCTACGGGAACGAAAAAGCACCTGCTGGTCAGGTGCCATCGGTCGAACGGATGAACCAACGCCGTGACCTACGTCCCTCGATTGGGAGCCTTCGTTGGTTCGATCGTTGTGCTCGCCGGGAACCGATGGGGACCTGCTTCACCATTGGTGCTTAAGGATTCGCGTATTCAGGGGGAGACACCATACACTGGAGCGTGGTCATCCCGAATCATCCCATTCGACGTCAACCCAGGAGGACTCGTGATTCAAGCTACCGACCTGCAACTACGTGCCGGGTCGCGGATTCTGCTCGAAGAAGTGAGTCTACGGGTGCAGGCCGGCGACCGCGTCGGCCTTGTGGGACGTAACGGTGCGGGGAAAACCTCCACCATGAATGTTTTGGCCGATATCGCCGAGCCGTACAGCGGCAGTGTGGAGCATTCGGGCCCTTTCGAGTACCTGCCGCAGGACCCCCGATTCGCCGATCTCACCCAGATAGCCCAGGACCGCGTCATGTCCGCTCGAGGGCTGGACGAGATTTCGGTGAAGATGAAGAAGACCGAACTGGAACTCGCCGAATGCGTCGATGACAAAAAGCGTGACAAGCTGGTGCACCGTTATTCCCGGCTGGAGGATCAGTTCTCTACCCGCGGAGGTTATTCGGCTCAGGCGGAGGCCGCACGAATCACCTCCAACCTCGGCTTGGAAGACCGCATCCTGACTCAGCCGCTGGAAACCCTTTCGGGTGGTCAGCGTCGCCGTGTCGAACTGGCACGGATTCTTTTCGCCGACGAGGGTGACAGCGTCCTTCTCTTGGACGAGCCCACCAACCACCTCGATGCCGACTCCATCAAATGGCTGCGGGACTTCCTCTCCGCTCACAACGGTGGACTGGTTTTGATCACTCACGACGTGGAACTGCTGGACGAAGTGGTCAACAAGGTCTGGTACCTCGACCCCGCGCGCGCCACGATCGACGCCTATAACCTCGGCTGGACGGCCTATAAACGGCAGCGTGCCGAAGACGCCGAACGGCGCCGACGTGAACGCACGAACGCGGAGAAGAAGGCGGCTTCGCTGCACCGCCAGGCCGATAAACTGGGAGCCAAGGCGACCAAGGCGACGGCGGCCAAGGTGATGGCGCGTCGTGCCGACGCGCTGCTCGACGACCTGGATGACGATCCGGTCGAGGAAAAGATCGCACACGTGCGGCTTCCCAAGCCCGCACCCTGCGGGAAAGTCCCTCTCACGGCCACGGGCCTGTCGAAGTCGTACGGTTCACTCGAAGTGTTTACGGGTGTCGACCTCGCCATCGACCGCGGGTCGCGCGTGGTGATCCTGGGATTGAACGGGGCGGGAAAGACCACCCTGCTACGGATGCTGGCCGGAACCCTGAAATCCGATACCGGGCAGGTCGACGACGGATACGGACTACGGGTCGGATATTTCGCCCAGGAACACGACACCTTGAATCTCGACAGTGACCTGCTGGGGCAGATGCGGGAGGCCTCGACCTCGGCCGGGTCGGATCTCAACGACACCGAATTGCGCAAGATCCTGGGAGCGTTCCTCTTCTCCGGGGACGACGTCTACAAACCGGTCAACGTTCTCTCCGGCGGAGAGAAGACGCGACTCGCACTGGCCTCGCTGGTGACGTCGGGAGCGAACGTCCTTCTGCTGGACGAGCCCACCAACAACCTTGATCCGGCCAGTCGTCAGCAGGTTCTTGACGCGGTGGACGCCTTCGAAGGCGCCATCGTCATGGTGACCCACGATCCCGGCGCGGTCGAAGCACTGCGTCCGGAACGTGCGATTCTCCTTCCGGACGGCGATGAGGACTTCTGGTCCGACGACTTGATGGACTTGGTCGAACTGGCCTAAGTCGTCAAGGTCGGCCCCGGGCGTCAGCCGGCGAACAGCATGGCGATAACCGCACAAGCGCCCACACCCGTGGAGATGAGGGCCGAGTCGTTGTCGTCCTCCCGGCCGGTTCGTGATGCGACGGCCGCGACGACCAACCAGGGACACAGCGCAACCCAGGACAGGTTGGACGTGGTAACGGCAGCGGCCATGAGCGGACTGAACACCAATACCGCGATCGGGCCGACCAACAGTGGCCATACCTCGGCAGACCATCGGCTCAGGCTGGAGACGACCGCTGGGCCCGCCGCGACCACGGCGAGGACCGGGGTGAGCCCCAGCCACCAGAGGTGAACCGGGGTGGCGAGGAGAGCGCCCCACGCACCCGAGTACGTGGTCCACAGTTCGACCGGCCAGGAATAGTCGAACGCCGCGATGACGGCCAGAGTGGTAACCGCCCCGAATGCACTACACCAGATGGCGCCGGCTCGACGGCGGGTGAAGTAGATCGCCAGCATACTGAGGCCGAACCAAGCTGCGCTGTAGGAGAGTAGAACCGCCAGCGAGAGGAGCAGCCCGGCGAGCGTGGCCAGAATCCGCCCGGACGATCGGCTCCGAGTCGGCTCCGTGGCCAGTGCGGCGGTGGCCACGGCACCCGCCACGACCATGGCGTTGATTCCGTCCATCCCCAAACTCATCCAGGCCGCCCATGGGCCCAGTGCCACAACCGGAGCCAGATACACCGCGTAGGTGCGACCGGCCAATGACCGTACGGTCGTCAATATGAAGGGTGTGGTGAGCGCGCTCAGCGCACAGATGATCAGGGCGACGCCGAACCGCGAGCCGGACACGGTGTCGATCAAGTCGATTCCCCACGCCGAAGCCAGGGTGGAATTCGACGGGATATCGGTATCCACATTGGTGTGCAGTGAGGCCGTCCAGGCGAAGGCGACCAGATATGACAGGACGAGAGTGGTGTGCCAGTGCCATCGCTGCGGTCCCCGCCGGGCGGCGACGACCAGGACACCGCCCGCGATGAGCGGGGCCGTGACGTGTCCGAGAAGGACGGTGGTGGGGGATTGGCCCGCGATCGGCCACCAATCGTGCAGACGTTGCGTCAACGCGTTCGACGATCGAGCCGTCACCGCCAGAACGACCGCCGTGAGAGCCACGATCGACAGCCACACACCGACGTCGCGTAGCTGCCGTCGTCGCTCACTCGCTATTGAGGACGGTTCTACTGAGGTAGGCATCATTCGGGCGCTGAACTGTGGTTGTCTCACTTGAGCTGATTTCCGTTCGATTCCTCGCTGTCGTCACTACTGTAACCTCGCAACGGTCTTCGGTTATGATGATTGTTCGTACGGTGTGGTCGTAGGATACGACATCGCCGGGCGAGCGTCATCGACGCCGTTCGTTTCCGACACCGCGCTTCGGGACTGGAGCCGTCCGTCGGCGCTTGGGCGCGCTAACGTTGTGGCGTGCCTTCACTGACCGTTCAACGCCATGACGACCACGTCCAGCTTGATCTGCCACCGCATCTGAATCGCAACACCCTGGGTGAACTCGGAGAGTTCGGCCGGAGCCTGACGGGAAACGAACCCACGGTGGTCGTTCGTCCGCAAACGCCCGGTGGACTGGGCTTCTCGCCTCAGGAGGAATTGATCGAGCTCTGGTCGCGGGCGACGGAATGGATGTCCAGTCCCAGCCATGTGGTGATCTCGGTGCTTCCGCCCGCGACGCTGATCGGCATGGGAGTCAATCTGGCCTTGCACGCGGACGTCTGTCTGGCCGAAGAGACCGGTCGCGTGCGACCGGCCGAACCGGAACTCAACGGTCGCGTCTGGCCCTTGGGAGTTGAACGAATGACGGCCGACATGGGGATCTGGCCGCAGCTGCGGGAGGTGACGGCCGTTGAACTGTGGCGTTCGGGAATCGTGCGCGTGTGCGAAAGCCACGATCGGTTGTCGCGATCGGTCCGAGACCTCATTGCCGCCAATGCCCAATCATTCGAGGCGACCAAGGAGCTTAAAGCGCTCCTGCGGCAGGAGACCACCGCCGACCGGGAACGTCGCCGAAACCACGTCGAAGCCGCTCGCCGTCTTTGGGAAAAGGAGTAATACCGACTGTGTCAGCAATGGGCCCACAGGCGTGGGAGGCCATGCGATCCATGCGACGCAATGGCGATGATCTCGGAAACGTCCGGCTGGACAAACGCACGAAGAAGTTGATTCTGGAGTTCGCCAAACCCTACCGTACTGAAATTACGGTGTTCCTGCTGATGGTCATCGTGACCGCGGCGATTTCGGTGGCCGTACCCGTGCTGGCGGGAAACGTCGTCAATGAGTTGACCCTGGAGGGTGGCACGCGGTCCGGCGTGCTGATCCTGGCGGGCGCGATCGGTGGTCTCGCCGTCGTGGAGGCGGCCGTGTCCCTGATTCAGCGGTGGTACTCGGCCCGACTGGGCGAAGGGATCATTTACGATCTACGCCGTAGCGTATTCGACCATGTGCTGGCGATGCCGATCGCGTTCTTCACGCGGACGCAAACCGGAGCGCTGATCTCGCGACTGAACAATGACGTCATGGGGGCGCAGCGGGCCTTTACCACCACATTGTCCGGCCTGGTGTCCAATGGAATCGCGGTCGTATTGACCCTGGCGGTCATGTTGGTGCAGTCCTGGCTCATCACGCTGTTTTCCCTGATTTTGGTGCCGGTGTTTTTGATTCCGGCCAAACGAGTGGGTAAGAAACTGGCGGGTCTCACCAAGGATTCCTATGATCTCAACGCCCGCATGGGGACTCAGATGACCGAACGTTTCAATGTCGGCGGTGCCACGCTGGTGAAACTCTACGGTCGTCCTAACGAGGAATCGGAGGCCTTTGCGGAACGCGCCGATCGGGTTCGGTCGATCGGAGTGACCACGGCGATGTACGCCCGTACCTTCATCGTCGCGCTCACCCTGGTTGCCGGGCTCTCCCAGGCACTGGCGTACGGCGTCGGTGGTTGGCTGGTCTTCGACGGCCGCCTGGACGCCGGTACCGTCGTGACTCTCGCCCTGTTGTTGACGCGTCTGTACGGACCATTGACCGCATTGTCGAACGTGCGTGTCGATGTGATGAGTGCGCTGGTGAGCTTTCAGCGGGTCTTCGAGGTATTGGGGCTCAAACCGGCGATCGCGGAAAACGACGCAGCGCGTACCCTGCCCGCCGATGCCGCTTCGGTCTCGTTTCGGGAGGTGGACTTCCGTTATCCGAGCGCTGAAGAGGTCTCCTTGGCGTCGTTGGAGGTCGTATCGCGTCCCGATCAGAGTGACAACGGTCCGGTTCTACGGAATGTGAGTTTCGAGGTTCCGGCGGGGAATCTGGTGGCGTTGGTGGGGCCCAGTGGTGCCGGTAAGACCACGATCGCCTCCCTGATACCGCGTCTGTACGACGTCAGTGCCGGTGCGGTGTCGGTGGGAGACGTCGACGTACGCGACGCGAGTTTCGCGAGCCTGGCCGCCCATATCGGAGTAGTCACTCAAGAGGCCCATCTCTTCCACGACACGGTCCGTGCCAACCTCGCCTACGCGAAACCCGACGCCGACGACGCCGAGATTTGGGCGGCATTGGAGTCAGCGCAGGTGGCGCACGTGATCGAACGACTCGACAGTGGACTTGACACTTTGGTGGGAGAGCGTGGGCATCGCTTCTCCGGCGGGGAACAACAACGCCTGGCCATCGCGCGAGTGATGCTGAAGGCGCCCCCGATCGTCATCTTGGACGAGGCGACCGCTCACCTGGACAGCGAATCCGAGGCCGCCGTGCAGGCGGCTCTGAACCGGGTGCTTGAGGGACGTACCGCCATTGTGATCGCGCATCGGCTGTCCACCATCCGCCGCGCCGATACGATTGTGGTTCTCGATGCCGGTCGCATCGTCCAGAAGGGAACTCATCACGAGCTGTTGGCCACCGACGGATTGTATGCCGACCTGTACCGTACGCAGAACCTGGTGGATGGCTAGATCGATGTGACGGTTCGTGGGTCGACTGAAAACCGGTTGCGGATCACAGTGGAATTGATCATGCTCGACCCATGGAGATCACCTATATCGACCCCGACGACACCACCACACTGCGGCTGGCGTTTGACCTGATGCAGCGTGCCATCCAGCATGACTGGCCCCATTCCATGCCGATGGATTTTCGGTTCTACCAGGCGAGCTACCAACGTGGGAAACCCGGATCGGAGCACCGGTATTATCTGGCTCGCGAACAGGGACGACCTGTGGGTGCTCTGACTCTGGGACTGAACCACAAGGCGAACCTTAAAAGCGCTTTCCTTGACGTCTTCGTCGATCCTGACGAGCGCAGGAAGGGTCATGGCACCGCCATGCTCGAATTCCTGTACTCGGAGGGGCGGAAGGCGGGACGTCATACGTTCTATGCCGACACCCATACGGAATTGGACCCCGATCGGAAAGCGGAGGCGCCTGGATTTTCCTTCGCTCAGAAACATGGATTCGATATAGGCCTCGAAGTGGTCAATCGCATCTTCGAGGTGACGGACTTGAGTGCCGACCGGGAACGGGAGCTCACCGAACGAGCGGAGCGGAGTGCCGCCGGCGACTATGAACTGCGCAGTTTCATTGGACATCCGCCCGTCGATTTGAAGCAGGCCGTGGCCGCGCTGACGTCCACCACGATGGACGAGGTTCCCCTGGGCGACCTGGAGCTGGAGTCGCAGAAAGACAGCGTTGCCGACCGGGAACATATCACCGAAACCCGCCTCCAATCCGGGGTTCGACCGATGTACACCGTTGCCTGCCACCGGGAGACGGGTGAACTGGCGGCGTTGACCTTGTTGTTCGTATACGACCGGCTTCCCGACGTCTATCAGGGACTGACGATCGTCACTCCCCGGCATCGTGGGCATAAACTGGGTCTTTGGGTGAAGATGGCCAATCTGCGTCTTCTGCGCCGTGAAGCGGAGTACGCACAACGGATCTGGACGGACAACGCCGATGTCAATGCCCAGATGAACGCCATCAACGCAGCCATGGGTTTTAAACCCGTAGATATGGTACTGGAATTTCAGAAGAAGACGGAGTGATGCGGATCGGGGCGGTTCGACTAAGCGCGGCGTGACTCAAAGCGGTACACGTCACTGCCCCGATCGCGTGAAATCGGGGTCCGGGTGGACGCGAGGAGGTGTCAATACCCACAAACGGCGCTGGAAACGGCAGTCTGATCTCACCATGCGCTATCGTTAACAGTTGGCCCACCGAAGTGGCCATGACCAAATCCTCAGTCTGTTGACGATCAACAGTCCAACCGAGTTGGTTGACACATCAGGCGCGTCCCGCCGTTCACCATCAGAAGTCTGGTGAGAATCAATCGCGGTACGTGCAGTGCGCATCCCGCGAAAGGCTTTAATACAGAATGACCGTGGAAAACACGACCACCGACGCCGTCCAAGAACCGCAAGAGGCCGGTCTGGATCTCGACGCGATCGGCGTTACCCCCGACCCCGAGGCCATCGAACCGCAGAATCAGGTCGAGGCCGACGAGGCACCCGAATCAAACTCCGTCCCCGAACAGAAGAGCCCGGAAAAGCAGGGCGAGGAGGACGTTACCTTCGCCGATCTGGGCCTAGCCGACATCATCGTTTCCTCCTTGGCGGCCAAGGGCATCGTTAAGCCCTTCCCCATTCAGACGGCGACCATTCCCGACGCGATCTCCGGTCGCGATGTGCTGGGACGAGGACGTACCGGCTCCGGCAAGACCCTGGCGTTCGGACTCCCCGCGCTGACCCGCCTGGCGAAATCCCATGACCGCACCGCACCGGGACGTCCGCGCGCGGTCATCCTGACTCCGACCCGGGAATTGGCCATGCAGGTAGCCGAATCTCTGGAACCGTTCGGGGAGTCGATCGGTATCAAAATGAAGGTCGTCTGCGGTGGCACGGCGTTTTCCCGCCAGATCGAAGCGCTGCGTCGTGGCGTGGACGTGCTGGTCGCGACCCCCGGACGGCTTCGTGACCTGATCAACCGCGGTGAGGCCGATCTATCCGACGTCGACGTCGCGGTGCTCGATGAAGCCGACCAGATGGCGGACATGGGTTTCCTCCCCGAGGTGGAAGAACTGTTCGACCAGCTTCCCGAAGGCGGACAGCGCATGCTGTTCTCCGCCACGTTGGAGAAGGAGATCGGCGTTCTCGTCGATCGTTATCTGACCGAGCCGGTCGAGCATTCGGTCGACCCCTCGGCGGGTGCCGTCAGCACGATGACGCACCACCTCCTGCTCATCGGTCCGCGCGACAAGCGTGAAATGACCGCCGCGATCGCCGGCCGACCGGGAAACACGATGGTTTTCGTGCGTACCCAGTTGGCCGTGGACCGCATCGCGGAGGAACTCCAGTCGTCCGGCGTCAACGCCGCGGGACTGCACGGCGGCATGAGCCAGGCCGACCGCAGCAAGACGCTGGACAGATTCAAAGACAATAAATTGGACGCGCTGGTCGCCACCGACGTGGCGGCGCGCGGTATCCACGTCGACGGGGTGGACTTCGTTCTGCACGTCGATCCGCCCAAAAACCACAAGGACTATCTGCACCGCGCCGGGCGCACCGCCCGAGCCGGAGAGTCCGGTACGGTCGGAACGCTCGTCCTTCCACATCAGAACCGGCAGATGTTCAATCTGATCGAACGCGCCGGTGTTGAGGCGGAACGCCACTTCGTGCGGGGTAACTTCGACGCGAAGCTGGTGGACCTGCTGGGAGTTCGCAACTTCACCGAACTGCGGGCCACTCAAGCGGAGCGCCAGGTCAAGGTCAATGAGCGCGAGGTGAAGCGGTTGGAGCGTCAGATCGAGAAGCTGGGCACCAACAACGAACGCCTGCTTGCCGACGCCGCACAACTGCGTGAACGTGCCGAGCGTGAGATCATCGAGGGTCCCAGTAAGGAAAAGCGTGGCGGTGACCGTCGCGGCGGCTACCGTGACGACCGCGGTGGACGTGGACGCAACAACAACCACAAGGGACGCGGCCCGCGCAAGGGCGGCTACCGTGGCGATCGTCGCGAGGGCGGTCGTGACTTCGGCGGTAAGCGTCGCGACGGTGGACGTAAGGGCGATTTCCGCGGTGATCGCCGTGACGGCGGACGCAAATCCGACCGAGGTAACTGGCGCGCCTTCGACGATCGCGACAACGGCGGAGGTCGTGGTCGCGGCGGACAGCGTCGTCGCTGGTAAACGAGAGTAAGACGAAAAGCCACCACGGAAACGTGGTGGCTTTTCGTATGAGCAGTGCGCGTCGTCGGCGACGGGGTGGTCCGTGCCCGTTACCGGCCGTCCGGTTTGCGAACCGCGTCCTCCACGAGACGAAGCACGTTCTCCAATTCGATGTCCTCGCGTCCGGTTGCCAAATAGCGGGTCAGGCCGTCGTAGACCAGCTGGAGAAAACCCGCCAGGACCGGAATCGGCACGTCCTCGCGCAGTACCCCGATGTCACGCTGGTGCTGGAGGCGAGCGCGAGACGCTTCGGCGATGGCGACCCAGCGCTGTCCCCACGCGGCGGCGAATTCGGGGTCGGTGCGTAGGCGGCGGGCGACCTCGAGCTGCGTTCCCAGCCAACCGCGCGTCTCCTGTTTGTCGGCGGCGGCGACTAGGTCCTGCATGACCCCCACCAATCCCCGTTTGGATACCGTGTCCATCATCTGCTCGGCGTCGTCGGACGCGACGGCCAAGAAGAGCGCATCTTTGTCTTTGAAGTGGTGGAAGATCGCGCCACGGGACAATCCGGTGGCCTCTTCCAGGCGACGCACCGTCGCACCTTCGTAACCAAATCTCGCAAACGTGGAACGCGCACCGTTGAGAATCTGGTGGCGACGCGAATCAAGATGCTCCTGGCTAACACGTGGCACAGCACAAAACCCTTAACCGACCGATAGAACGCAAGTGGGACGATGCTAATTTTCCCATCCACCGTTCGCAGCGTTGACACCGCGTCACCTATTCTGGATGGGATGCAAATCAGCGACTTCTGGGCACGCATGGACCAAACCTTTGGATCGGCGTACGCCCAGTCCATTGCCACCGATCATACCCTCTCTGAACTCGGGGGACGCACGGTTGACGAGGCGATGTCGGACGGGGAGAACATTAAACGGATATGGATGGCGGTATGTCGTAACTTCGAAGACAGGGTGCCCAAAAGACTCTGGAGATAAGCGAGCCGCTCGCGCACAATTGTCAAACACGCTCCGGGCCACAATGGCGGCGGGGATGTCATAGGTAAGGTCTACGGTTAAACACATGGCGAAACAATCAAGCTCTCGGTCCAACAGCGCCGGCAGCCCGCAGGACAAGGAAAAGGCCCTCGATCTGGCCTTGGCGCAGATCGACAAGCAGTTCGGTAAAGGGTCGGTGATGCGGCTGGGCGAAAAGCCCAAACAGAACGTCAAGACGATCGACACCGGCTCCATCGCTCTGGACATCGCCCTCGGGGTGGGGGGACTGCCACGTGGCCGTGTCGTCGAAATCTTCGGTCCCGAGTCGTCCGGTAAAACCTCCCTGGCCCTCCACGCCATCGCCGGAGCACAGGCGGACGGAGGAGTGGCCGCCATGATCGACGCCGAACACGCCCTGGACCCCGTCTACGCCGAGGCCATCGGCGTCAACATCGACGACCTCCTCGTCAGCCAGCCCGATACCGGGGAACAGGCTCTCGAAATCGCCGACATGCTCGTGCGCTCCTCCGCGGTCGACCTGATCGTCATCGACTCGGTCGCCGCCCTGGTGCCGCGTGCCGAAATCGAAGGGGAAATGGGCGATTCCCACGTCGGTCTACAGGCACGCCTGATGAGTCAGGCGCTACGTAAAATAGCCGGAGGGCTCAGTCAGACCGGAACCACCGCTCTCTTCATCAACCAGTTGCGTGAAAAGGTCGGCGTCATGTTCGGCAGCCCTGAGACCACGACCGGTGGACGTGCCCTGAAGTTTTACTCCTCGGTACGCCTCGACGTGCGGCGTATCGAGACACTGAAGGACGGCACCGAAGCGGTCGGTAACCGTACTCGCGTCAAGGTCGTCAAAAACAAGGTCGGTTCCCCCTTCCGCCAGGCGGAATTCGACATCATCTACGGCCAGGGCATCTCCCGAGAAGGATCCCTGATCGACATGGGCGTGGAGCACGGGATCGTGCGCAAGTCGGGAGCCTGGTACACCTACGAAGGTGACCAGCTCGGCCAAGGTAAGGAAAAAGCCCGCGCCAACCTGCGCGAGAACCCGGACCTTGCCGAGGAAATCGAAAAGCGCATCAAAGAGAAGCTGGGCGTAGACACCGAAGACACCGACGAGGCGGCGACCAATGGCGACGAAGCGGCGGTTGACTTCTAAACCCGACGATCCCGAAGCGGCCCGACAATACGCGACATGGCTATTGTCGGGCCGACCCCGCACCTCCTACGAACTGCGAGAAGCCATGTTGTCCAAAGGTTTCGACGCAGAAGTGATCGACGAGGTTCTCGCACGTTTTCACGACGTCGGGATGATCGACGACGCGACCTTCGCGCGGATGTGGGTCGATTCACGGCATCGTGTGCGTGGACTGTCCCGTCGGGCGCTTGCGGCGGAACTGCGTCGTAAAGGGGTGGAAGACGAGGCCGTACAGGCCGCTGTGGACGAGGTGACGCCCGAATCCGAGTGGGAGGCCGCCCGAGCCATCGCCGAGCGACGCTTCCGATCGATGTCACATCTGTCCGAAACCGTGATCATGCGTCGCCTGGTGGGCACCCTGGGACGGAAAGGCTACGGACCCTCCGTGGCGATCGGTGTGGTGAAGGAGCTGCTGGCGGAAGCCGACTCACCACTGGCCGATGAGGTGGATGCGGACCAGTTCATCGATCCTGACCAGGGGTGACGCGACCCGTCTGGTGGCACGGTCCGTGGATATGACGGTAGTGGACGACATGGGTGGTCGGTAGGGTCGTATCCTGCGGCCCGCGCAGGTGTATCAATATATGGACCGTTCGTGACCGTGGTGGCAAGGGACGAGGTGGTCCACTACCATTGGGTTTTCAACGACGCAGCGCCGCGCCCGGTCTTTTCGTCTGTTTTCACGAGCTTTCAGCGAGGTATTTTCGCATGGTTGAGGTCCAACCGACCGTAGTAATTGCTGACCCGCTAGCCGATTCCGCCGTCGACGTCCTGTCGCGGGATTTCAATATACGCACCATCGATGGAACCGATGTCGCGACGTTGCACTCCGCCTTGGCAGACGCAGAGGCCGTCGTTGTGCGTTCGGCCACGACGATCGACGCGGCGGCACTCGAAGCGGCACCTAAACTCAAAGTCGTCGCCCGCGCGGGAGTGGGGCTCGACAACGTCGCCGTCTCCGAGGCGACCGAACGCGGAGTCATGGTGGTCAATGCTCCGACGTCCAATATCGTTTCCGCCGCGGAACAGGCTATTACTCTGCTTCTGGCGAGCGCCCGTCACACTTCGGTGGCAAGCCGGTCCTTGCGTGAAGGACGGTGGGATCGTAAGAAGTTCACCGGTGTCGAGGTACGGGGAAAGACGGTCGGCGTCGTCGGGCTCGGTAAGATCGGGCAGCTGGTGGCCGCTCGAATGAAGGCGTTTGACACGGAAATCGTCGCCTATGATCCGTATGTGCAGCCCTCGCGCGCGGCTCAAATGGGGATCAAGCTGATGAGCTTGGAAGAGGTCTTGGCCGTCAGTGATTTTGTCACCGTTCACCTCCCCAAGACGCCGGAGACGGCCGGGCTCATCGCCAAGGACGAACTGGCCCGCATGAAACCCGGGGCCCGTATTATCAATGCGGCACGAGGTGGCCTGATCGACGAGGCGGCGCTCTACGACGCGCTGCAGTCCGGGCATCTGGCGGCCGCGGGCCTTGACGTGTTCGCGACCGAACCGTGCACCGATTCTCCACTTTTTGAACTGGACAATGTGGTGGCCACACCACACCTCGGTGCCTCCACCCGGGAGGCACAGGACAATGCCGGGCTCGCGGTCGCTAAGAGCGTGTCCTTGGCCCTGGCGGGGGAATTCGTACCGGATGCGGTCAATGTTCAGGCCGGTGGCATCGTCGACGAGGACGTGCGTCCGTATCTCACGTTGGCCGAGCGCCTGGGACGTACCGTCACCGCAGTATGCGATGGGGCCTTGCAGTCGGTGACGGTGGAAGTCGAAGGGCCCATCACCGCCTCGGACGTATCGGTTCTGCAGCTCGCCGCTTCTAAGGGGCTCTTCTCCGCCGTAGCCGATTCGGTTACCTATGTCAATGCTCCACTGGTGGCGAAGCAACGCGGTGTCGACGTCGGCCTCCGGGTCAATGCCGATTCACCGGCATTGCAGAATACCGTTACCCTGCGTGGGGCCTTGGTCGACGGCCAGGCGGTGTCGGTGAGCGGTACCGTGGCCGGAATCGGAGACGAACAGCCGAAGCTTCTCGAGGTCAATGGCTTTGACTTGGATATCGACGCTGCTGGCGCCCTGTTGTTCCTGAGCTACAACGACCATCCGGGTGTCGTGGGTTTGATCGGGGGAACCTTGGGTGACCTGGAGATCAACATCGGTTCCATGCAGGTGTCGCGTAAAGCCGCCGGCGGTGAGGCGTTCATGGTGATGACCACCGACGCCGAGGTTCCCGCCGATGTGGCCGCGCATATCCAACGGACCGTGGGGGCCGATGCGGCCGCGGCGGTGACCCTGGAGGATTAAGGGAGCCGTGCCGTCCACAAGCCTTGGAATGCGAGCCTAATTTGTATCCCGTACAGCGGGATACACCAGCCGAAATGCGGGACACGGGGGCTAGTCTAAAGACTACCTACGTGCCCCGTATTTTTACGCTTGGAAAGGCAGTCCATGAGCTCAATAGCGGTCATCCCCGGCGATGGCATCGGCAAAGAGGTAATCGACCAGGCCATGAAGGTGGTTCGCCTGGTGCTTCCCGACTGGGAGGCGGTGGAATACGATCTGGGGGCGTCGCGGTACCACGCGACGGGTGAGGTTCTACCCGACTCGGTCCTGAGTGAACTCGACACGCACGATGCCATCCTGCTCGGTGCGGTGGGCGACCCCAGCGTTCCGCCCGGGGTATTGGAACGCGGTCTCCTCCTACGGTTGCGATTCGAATTCGACCAGTACGTGAATCTGCGCCCCTCGCGCCTGTACCCGGGAGTCGCCAGTCCGTTGGCCAAGGTGCAACCTGGAGAAGTGGACTTCATTGTGGTCCGGGAGGGCACCGAAGGTCTGTACGCGGGCGCGGGCGGAAATCTCCATACTGGAACCGCCGCAGAAATCGCCACGGAGGAAAGTCTGAACACCCGGTACGGTGTCGAACGGGTCGTGCGCGACGCCTTCGAGCGAGCGCGGAGTCGACGTGGCCGTCTGACCCTGGTGCACAAGACAAACGTGTTGTCCCACGCGGGAGGCCTGTGGAATCGCGCTTTCGCGGACGTGGCCGAGGAGTACCGCGACGTGGTGACCGATTACCAGCACGTCGACGCAGCGGCGATGTTCATGGTCAACCGACCGCAGGATTACGACGTCGTGGTGACCGACAATCTGTTCGGAGACATCATTACCGATATCGCCGCGGCCGTCACCGGTGGGATCGGACTGGCCGCTTCCGGTTGTGTCAACCCCGATCGGACTCATCCCTCCATGTTCGAACCCGTACACGGATCGGCACCGGACATCGCGGGTCAGGGTATCGCTGATCCCATCGCGGCGATCATGTCGGCGAGCCTCTTGCTGGAACATGTTGGGGAAGCAAAGGCCGCTACCGTCGTCCAAGAGTCCATTGAGCGGGAACTTTCTTCCCGGTCCCCGGGACAGGCAGTGGGAACCGAAGCGGTGGGAGATCGGGTCGCGTCCGATGTAGAACAACGGCTCTAAAATCAATTCCACCGGTCCTCACCTTGGAAAACAGGGTGGGGGCCGGTGTCGTGTCGCCGTTCGGACGGAGGGAAGTGACCTCGAGGCGGCCCGGTCGGCAATGAAAAATCAGTCCGATAAAGCCGCCACCCGTATCGTCGCGACCTGAACGAGCGCTAAGTTAGAGGCAGAAGAATTTGAGACTGGTCGGGATGGCGAGCTTTGGCGTCACCGCTGAAGTACCCGTGCCCCGGTGGGAAGCGTTCCAGACGACGTCGTACCGGACGTGCCGGTGCTCGACCGACCAGAACTCAAGAATTTGCCGTGTCGCGAAGGAAGACCATGACTGACGACAAGTTGCCCGATTTCGAGGTTATCGCCAATGAACGGCCTCGCAGTGCCGACGAGCGTGCCG
Organism: Haloglycomyces albus DSM 45210; assembly: GCF_000527155.1. Taxonomy (NCBI): domain Bacteria; kingdom Bacillati; phylum Actinomycetota; class Actinomycetes; order Glycomycetales; family Glycomycetaceae; genus Haloglycomyces; species Haloglycomyces albus. The sequence continues at coordinate 2,907,940 of NZ_AZUQ01000001.1, forward strand.
AACTGTTGGCCGAGCCCGGATTCGGATCAGTTTTCACCGACCATATGTTCACCATGCGCTGGAGCGCCGATCGAGGATGGCACTCGGCTCGGGTAGAACCGTTCGGTCCGCTGACGTTGTCGCCCGCAACGGCAGTACTGCACTATGCGCAAGAGATCTTCGAAGGGCTGAAGGCCTATCACCGCTCGGACGGGACGGTGGGTCTGTTTCGCCCGGAAGCGAACGCCCAACGTTTCAACGGTTCGGCGCGTCGCCTTGCCATGCCGGAACTGCCGGAGAAATGGTTCCTCGCCTCCATTCGGGAGTTGATCTCGGTGGACCGCGACTGGGTTCCCACCGAAGGTGAATCCAGTCTTTACGTGCGGCCGTTCATGATCGCTACCGAATCGTTCCTAGGGGTTCGTCCTTCGCAGGAATACCTCTACGGTGTTATCACGTCGCCCGCCGGAGCCTATTTCAAGACCGGTCCCAAGCCGGTGACTCTGTGGGTGAGCGAGGATTACACTCGTGCCGCACCCGGCGGAACGGGTGCCGCCAAATGCGGCGGTAATTACGCCGCCTCACTTGCGCCGCATTCCCAGGCGATTGAAAAAGGCTGTGACCAAGTCGTTTTCCTGGACGCCGTGGAACACAAGTACATCGACGAGCTCGGAGGTATGAACCTCTTCTTCGTGTACGGCGATGAGAAAGTCATCTATACACCACGGTTGACGGGCTCGATCCTTCCCGGTATCACCCGCGACGCCATCATCACTCTGTTGAGCGAGGAAGGCTGGGACGTACACGAAACCGACTACAGCTTGGAGAAATGGCGCGCCGACGCGCAGTCGGGTCGATTGACCGAGACGTTCGCCTGCGGTACGGCAGCGGTCATCACCCCCGTCGGTATGATCCGTGAACAGGGCGGGGAGTTCTCCATCAACGAATCGAAAACCGGTGAACTGACACGTCGGCTCCGCAGTCGGATTCTCGACATCCAGCATGGACGGGCTGAGGATACGCATAACTGGACGCAGACGATCGAGTAGAACGGTCCACGTCATGACAGCACGGTGAGGGTTCCTTGCCGTGCTTTTTTCGTAGTACCGACCGAAGACGATCGAGGGCGGTTTCGCGCGTTTCGTCAGCGGGACGTCGCCGCACCGGCCACAATCATTGCAGAGGCCTTCCACTTGACGCTGCCGTACCGACTCAGGTCTCGAATACGTTTCGTACATTGACCGTCTACCGTAGAAAGGATTCTTGAGGTGAGCGATGTCGAGATTCGAGTCAATCGTCTGGGGGCGGAGAAAGGTCGGGGTTGGCAAGCGATCGTACTGGCCGCGCTGCTCGCCCTGCCCCTGGTCGTTTGGCTGGGCGCCGAGGACGTTCTCGGCGTACCTACCGAACGGTTGAGCGAGAACGAGGGCATTGAATTGGAGTCGTTTCCCGGTAAAACCGCGCGACTCGAGGTCGTCGTCGCCGATGGAACGTGGACGGCCCGACCGAGCCTCAATGCCGATTCCGTGACTTTGACACAGGGAACCTCGACGGTCTCCATTGGAGTGTTCGGTTCGGTCGAATCGTTGGAGCGTCTTATCGAACGTCGTGCCGACGTCGTGACCCGAACGCACACCGGGCTGGTGGCCACCTCGTTCAACGACTTCGAATCCAGCGTCGCCGATTTGAACGGCCAACGGGCCACTCTGGTCGGGCGCAACGTCGGCGGCGGGATCTTCGTGGTGGGAAACGACTCCGGTGCGGCCGCGACCATCGTGGCGCTCGGTCCCGCCTCTCAGTCGGCCGATACCACCTTGGCGGTGGTCAACGAGTTCATTTCACGATTTACTTTGGAGGGCGAGTGAGCACCGTCCCTACCGAACACGTGGTTCTCGAAGGTCAGGGGGCCTTCATTCGGGTGCGACGCCCCTCCTATTGGCTGTTCGCCGGTTGTCTCGCTTTCGGGTTGATCAGTCTGGGGAGCACGATCGGGAACGAATACGACGGTGTGGCCGGTGCCCTGTGGATGTCGGTGGCCGTCAATGGTGTGCTCGCCGCCGTTTTCATCTGGATCATCGGGAAGCTCGACCTGTTCGAGAAGGAACCTCCGACGGTTCGGGCCGCCGCGATGTGCTGGGGCGCTCTTCCGGCGGTGGCGTTTTCCATCGTCACCAACAATGCCGCCCTGCAAGTCATGGCCAGCTCAGAGGGGGTGGAGTGGGCGCGTCGCTGGGGACCGGCGATCGCAGGACCGTTGAATGAGGAATGGTACAAGGCACTGGGAATCGTACTGCTGGTGTTGATCGTGCGGGAACATTTCCACCGACCCATCGACGGTTTGATCTACGGGGCGATGGTGGGTATCGGCTTTCAAGTCGTAGAGAACATCACTTACGCGGTAAACTTCGCTCTTGTCAATCCCAATAACGAGTGGGCGGGGTCGATTGCGGTGACGGTGACACGATTGGCCGTCGCCGGACCATGGTCGCATCCCCTGTACACGGCCGTGGCCGGGCTGGGAATCTCGTACTGTGTCACTCAATCGCGTAAACCCTGGACCAGCAGGGTCACCGCCGTAGTGGTCGGTTTCGCCACCGCCGTATGCATGCACGCACTGTGGAACATGCCGTTGTCGGAGAACATCAATCCCGGCTGGGCGATTCTGCTGACGTACGGCAAGGGATTCATCATCCTGGCCTTCTTCATCGTTCTGTACCTGGCGGCCGCCCGCATCGAATTCAGCTGGTTCGTGACCACGATGAGTGATCAGGACACCGATGTCATCACCACCGGGGAACTGACCGCCATGCGCTCCCTCCGCGCGCGCAGAAAGGCACGCAAGGCCGTCGCGAAAAAGTACGGTAAGGATACCGCCCAGCTGCTGCGGCAGTTGCAGAATGAACAGGTCAGTCTGGGGGAGTCGCTGGGGCGCGAGTATCGACGCAGCGCCGACAACGATCCCGACGTCGCTCCGGACGTGGCGGCGGCCAAACGCAACATCGCCGCTATTCGCAGCCGGATGAACGAGCGGACGTCGGCCGAAGAAGAAGGAACTCCGTCACTGCTCGGAGCCGTCGGTCGGTGACGGCGACAAACTCGGATCGCCGCCGTCACCGTCGTCTCCATCGTCGCCGGAATCTCCGTCGTCCCCGTTCGAACCGTCGTCTCCGTCATCGCCGTTGTCGGAGTCGTCGTCATCCGTTTCGTCGGGCGGAGACGGTGTCGGCGAACCCTCCTCCGGAGGCTGTTCGTCCTCGGACTCGCTGGGAGGGTCGATTGGGTCGAGAGCGGTCGTCTCGTCGTCATCCGGCTCAGGATCAGGACTCGGAGAGGTGGACGGTTCACCACGTTCCACCCCGCCGCCATCGGATCTTGGGGGTACGTTCTCCTCCGCGTACGGCTCTTGGGAACGGGTATCGGAGTTGGAATCGGACCATCCGGGGCGAATCGTGGACTCATCGGCGGGTTCCTGTGACGCCAGATAGTCGGGAACGGGGCCGAACAGGGTCCATCCGGCTGCGGCCGCTCCCACCGAGGCGATGGGAAGCGCGACCATCAGGGCCCAGCGACGACGGTTCTTGGCACGCGGATCAGCGGTCACGATGACTCCTTATGAACGACCTGGCTTTGTCGGGTCTAACGAGTCTTCAGTCGGAAGGTTACTGCCGGTCACCCGTCGGTACGACGCCGAATCGACCGCAACTTCGTCCGAAACGGATCACGTGGCGTCACTCGCGGGGGAGGGGAGTCGACGGGGTGAAGTCCTGCTCCGCCAGACGGGGCCAGGCGGCCTGGGACGCGACGATGATGGTGACGTTCGAACCCACGCACAATTCGTAGCGGTTGGAGCATTCCGCCTGCCGCACCCACATCTCCAGAAAAAGTTCGTCGCGAGTAAAACACGCCTCGACGTCCGAACCGCCGGGACAATCGGTTTTGGGGACTACGAGCCAATCGTTGTCGAGCAAGGTTTGCAGGTACTGAATGGAGGTGTCACCGGCCAGTCCGTCGGATTGCCAGGTTCGTACCCGCACGCGGCACTCCTCCAGACACCATCGGCTCCCGTAGGTGTCGTCGTCTCCATGCTGAGCGGCCCACGAGGGGACCCGGAGCTCGTCGAGGGCGCGGCGGGTGGGATCGGTGGTCAGAACATGGCCGGCGGACAGAAGCACCGCCACACCCACCGCTGCCACTGCGACCACGGTCAAACACAGATTTCTCATGCGCTGTATCCGACTGCCGGAGTCGGCCAGACGCTTGCGAACTCGCCCGACCGATCTCCCCGATACCGCAGTCCGGCCGTCCGGTCTCTCCGCCATCATTCTCCTCGTACGATTCGACGCAGTTTGCTCAGGCGATCCGCCAGGGCGGCTTCCTCCCCGTGCCGAGTGGGGCGATAGTAATTCCGTCCACGGACCACCTCGGGGGCGTATTGCTGGCCGACCACACCGCGGGGGTCGTTGTGTGGATAGCGATACCCTTCCCCGTGCCCCAGGTTCCGGGCCCCGCGGTAATGCGCATCGCGCAGGTCGGACGGCACCGGTCCCACCAAACCCGACTTAACGTCGGAAACGGCCTCGTCAACCGCCACGATGACGGCGTTGGACTTCGGTGCGGTCGCAAGATGGGCGACCGCCTGAGCGAGGTTGATGCGGGCCTCGGGCAAACCGATCCGCTCTACTGCCGTAGCGGCGGCGGTGGCCGTTTGCAATGCCGACGGATCGGCGAGACCGACGTCCTCGGAGGCGAATATGACCAATCGTCGGGCAATGAACCGAGGGTCCTCGCCGGCCACGATCATGCGGGCCAAGTAGTGCACGGCGGCGTCGACGTCTGAGCCGCGCAGGCTTTTGATCAGCGCACTCGAGATATCGTAGTGCCCGTCTCCCGAACGGTCGTAACGCAAGGCCGCGGTGTCCAGTGCCGACTCGACCAATGACAGGTCGACGGTGGTCGACCTTTTGGCGGCGGCCGTGGCCGCGGCTGCTTCCAGGGCGGTCAACGCCTTACGCGCGTCCCCGGCCGCCATGCGTACCAAATGTTCGGCCGCGTCGTCGCCCAACTCCAGGGCACCGTCGAAACCACGCGGATCGCTCACCGCCCGTTCCACCAGGTTCGCCACATCCGTATCGTTCAGCTCGTGCAGGGTCAACAGCACACAACGACTCAAAAGCGGACCCACCACGGAAAAGTACGGGTTTTCGGTGGTGGCCGCCAAAAGAGTGATGGTGCGATCCTCCACGGCACTCAGCAGCGAATCCTGCTGAGTTTTGGTAAAACGATGGATCTCGTCGATGAACAGAATCGTCTGCGGCCCACCCGTACGACGAATCCGCCGAGCCTCTTCGATCGCACCCCGTACGTCCTTCACTCCCGAATTCAAGGCGGAGAGAGACTGAAAGCGGCGATCGTCGGCGCGTGCGACGAGATTGGCGATCGTGGTCTTGCCCGACCCGGGCGGGCCCCACAAGATCACCGACATCAATTGGCGTCCCTCCACTATCTGGCGCAAGGGGGACCCTGGAGCGAGCAGATGTTGCTGCCCGACCAGCTCGTCCAAATTCGCGGGGCGCATCCGCACCGCCAAGGGTGCGTCGGCGGAATCAGACGACGCCGAAGACGGCTCAGGCGTCGAGGTTGAGTCGGAAGGAGTGTCAAACAGGCCCGGATTATCCACTCCCACAGGTTAGTGCATATGCAGATTCCAGCCACGTCACCGCGAGAGAAGTTCATCGCACACCACGTTATTCCCCTCACCGGGAGATCTCAAACCTCAATCAAGCTGCGATAACATCCCTGTGGCGCCGCGTGACACTCGCCCGGACGAGGGAGCGTACGACACGCGAGCATCGTCCCCCGCGACGGACCCGCCTCCGCCCCACCTCAAGGGCTCGTAAACCGGACAGGCATAATGTGGCAGAACAAACATCCCAAAAGGACCACCCGCACCGGAAACAGCGAAGCCAACCGTCCGACACCCACCTGGCTTGGACACCACTACGTCACCCCGCAGTGGCCACGCCAGAACCATCGCACGACGAGATCGTTCCGGAGGCTGAACCATGCCGGCATTTCTCTTGGCAATAGGGGTACTGTCCCTGTTCGCCGCAGGATTCCTCATCTATTCACGCTATCTGTCCACCGCCGTCTTCCGCCTGGACGACGCCTACGTGACCCCCGCACACCGCTACCGCGACGGAATCGACTACGTACCCACGAACAAACACGTCCTCTTCGGCCACCACTTCACGTCGGTAGCGGGAGCGGCGCCCATCATCGGACCGGCCATCGCCGTGTTCTGGGGATGGTTGCCCGCCCTCATATGGGTCGTGGTCGGAACCATCGTGGCCGCCGGAGTACACGACTTCGGCTCCCTCGTCCTCTCCGTACGACACCGCGCACGCAGTATCGGCACCATTACCAAGGACGTCATCAGCCCACGGGCCGGAACGCTGTTCCTGCTGATCGTTTTCTTCCTCATCACCATGGTCTGCGCGGTGTTCGCCGTGGTCATCGCCAACCTCTTCCTCGCCAACCCCGGATCGGTGATCCCGATCTTCGGTGAAATCCCCATCGCCATGCTGATCGGCGCCTACATTTGGCGAACCCGGACCCCCGCCCTCATTCCCTCACTACTCGGCGTGGCCGCCCTCTATCTGCTCATCATCGTGGGACACCAGTATCCCGTCGACCTGTCGCCGGTGGCCGAAGCGGTGGGAATGCAACCGCGGACGGCCTGGATTCTCATCATCCTCGCCTATACCTTCATCGCCAGCCGCCTCCCCATCTGGCTGCTGATGCAACCCCGCGACTACATCAACTCCCACCAACTCTTCATCGCCCTCGCCGTGGTTCTGCTCGGGGTCGGAGTCGGCTGGGACCGCATCGTCGCCCCTGCCATCAACAACGTCCCCGACGACTCGCCCAGTATGTGGCCGTTCCTATTCATCACCATCGCCTGCGGCGCCATCTCCGGATTTCACTGCCTCGTTTCATCCGGAACCAGCTCCAAACAACTCGACCGCGAGACCGACGCCCGCATGGTCGGCTACGGCGGAGCTCTCGGAGAGGGGAGCCTGGCGCTATGCTCCATACTCGCCGTCACCGCGGGAATCGCCGGCAGCCGAGGAGAATGGGAAGCCAGTTACGGCAGCTTTACGGAAGCGGGAGCGGGAGCCGTGGGGAACTTCGTCAGCGGCATCGGACACTTCGCCGCCAACCTCGGACTCCCCGAACACTACGCACTCATCTTCGGGGCCGTAGTCGTGATCTCCTTCGCCGCCACCAGCCTCGACACTGGCGTGCGTCTACAGCGCTACGTCATCCAGGAGATCTCCCGGCAGGTCGGATTCAAACCACTCTCCAACAACCTCACCCTGGCCGGAGTTCTCACCGTAGTCCTGGCCGCCGCCCTCGCCCTCGCCCCAGGAGGCGGCGACAAAGGATTCGCCCTGGGCGTGCTGTGGCAGCTGTTCGGAACCACCAATCAACTACTCGCCGGGCTCGCGCTGGCAACCCTCGCCGTCTGGCTGGTGAAACGCAATACCAATCCTTGGGCAATACTGACGCCGATGGTCTTCCTGGTGGCCATGACCTCTTGGGCCCTGGTCGTCAACATCCAGAAATACTGGGAAGCCGCCCGGGAACAGGGCGCGGAAGCGACCCTATGGGTGCTGCCACCGCTTGCGGTGGTGATATTCGCGCTCGCGGTGTGGACCATGATCGAAGCGGCCTCCGCGCTGGGTAAGGCGTGGGGCAACCGCGGTTCGTCGCCGCGTACGTCCGATACGGAGGAACCCAATGTGACTCTGGATTCGTCGCGCGTACGCGACTGATCGAATCGACGAGTCGGCTGTGGCCCGGCACCTCTGTAGGGTACCGGGCCACAGCCGTCACGGAAGGGCGTGGCACCGGAGGAGTTCGGTTCCACGCCGGTATTTCTTCGTTAACCCTCGGTGTCGTCCTCTTCAGGTTCGTAGTCGATACCCGCTTCGGAGCGCTGCTCGGCGGTGATCGGTGTGGGAGCCCCGGTCAAAGGGTCGTGGCCGCCGCCCGTCTTCGGGAAGGCGATGACTTCGCGAATGGAGTCGGAGCCGGTGAGCAGCGAGCAGACGCGGTCCCAGCCGAAGGCGATGCCTCCGTGAGGTGGCGGCCCGAATTTGAACGCCTCCAAGAGAAAGCCGAACTTCTCATGGGCTTCCTCCGGAGTGATACCGAGAACGTCGAACACGCGGGACTGTAGACGGCCGTCGTGAATACGGATCGAGCCGCCGCCGATTTCGTTGCCGTTGCATACGATGTCGTATCCGTAGGTCAAAGCCGAGCCCGGGTCTTGCTCGAATTTCTCCACCCAGTCGGGGTTGGGCGAGGTGAACGGGTGGTGGACGGCGCTCCAACCTCCGTCGTCGGTCGGCTCGAACATGGGCGCGTCGACGATCCAGCAGAATGCCCAGGCCTCTAGATCGATGAGGTCGCGGCGGCGACCGATTTCGAGACGGGCGGCACCGAGAAGCTCCTGGGCCTCACGCCGATCGGGTGAGGCGGCGAAGAAGACGGCATCGCCCGGTTTTGCCCCGGTGGCTTCGGCCAGCCCGTTCAGGTGCTCCTCGGACAGGTTTTTGGCAACCGGTCCCTTCGGCTCCCCGGTTTCGGCGTTAAGCGTGACGTAGGCGAGACCCTTGGCACCACGCGCCTTGGCCCAGTCCTGCCAACCGTCCAGTTCTTTACGGGTTTGTTCGGCTCCGCCGGGCATGACGACCGCACCGACGTATCCGCCCATGTCGATGGCCCCGGCGAAGACGCGGAACTCCGTTCCGCGTAGATAGTCGGTCAGCTCGGTGAGTTCCTGGCCGAAACGCAGATCCGGCTTGTCGGAACCGAAGCGGTTCATTGCCTCGTGCCAGGTGAGATGCGGAATCGGGGTGGGGATGTCGTAGTCGGCCAGCTCCTTCCAGAGACCGGCGACAATTTTCTCACCGATGGAGATGATGTCTTCCTGCGAGACGAAGGCCGCTTCGATGTCCAATTGAGTGAACTCGGGCTGCCGATCGGCGCGGAAGTCCTCGTCACGATAGCAGCGTGCAATCTGGTAATAGCGTTCGAAACCGCCCACCATGAGGAGCTGTTTGAACAGCTGTGGCGATTGAGGCAGGGCGTACCAACTTCCCGGTTGGAGACGCACTGGAACGAGGAAGTCGCGCGCGCCCTCCGGGGTGGACCGAGTCAGGGTTGGAGTTTCGACCTCGAGGAAGTCCTCTTCGGCGAGAATATCGCGAGCGATCTTGGTCGCCTGGGAACGTGTGCGCAGAGCCCGCGATGGTCCGGAACGACGTAGATCGAGGTAACGGTAGTGCAGCCGCACTTCTTCGCTGACGTCGATATGATCGTCGATTTGGAAGGGCAGTGGTTCGGCCACACTGAGGACGGTCAGGTCGGCCACGCTGACTTCGATGGAGCCGGTTGGTATCTCGGGGTTTTCATTGCCGTCGGGTCGGATGGCAACGGTACCGGTTATTTGAATGCAGTACTCATTACGCAATTTTTGGGCCGCTTCGGCCGCTTCGGAGTCGCGGAAAACGATTTGAACGACCCCGGACGAATCGCGCAGATCGACGAACTCCACTCCACCGTGGTCGCGGCGACGGGCCACCCATCCGGCGAGGGTGACTTCTTGGTCGGCGTGTTCGGCACGCAAGGTGCCGGCGCGGTGTGTGCGATACACAGCTATGCTCCTGTTGTCGTGATCGTGCTCGGTGTACGTGAGGCCGGGGGAGACCCTGCCTCGGGAGTCCGGGTTCCGCGTTCGGCCCGGGATAGGCCGGTGTCAGAACCACATACAGTGGTGCCGTTGGGAACGTGGAATGGGCGAGGACGCTGTATTCCGTCCATTCTTGATCAAGCGACTCCACCTGTCCAGCCTATATTGCCATGCCCTTGGCGCGCGGTCGGCACGGTCACGTGCGCGAAGTGCCATAGTGTCATGTGCCATACGACCCACGGGCGTATGGAACGGGCGCTCGAAGGCTCTGGGCAGCGGCGCGGGAATCTGGTGTGTTTGCGACGCGATTGGCGACACGCGCGGAATCCCACGATTGCCGTTGACGCGCTTCTAGGATGTGTCGCGTTATGTCCTGTTTCGGGTGCGCCGCTGCCACATGTGGCGGACTCGAAACTCCGAAACCAATCTCTCGGGAGACTTGAATGACAGACGCTCCGACGCAATCGGATTTCACCCCGCCGCAACAGAGCTCGAACGGATCGGAACCACCGACGGCTCTGGGAACCGCAGCGGCCCGTAATCTGGCCACGACCACCAAGAGTGCGCCGCAAATGCAGGAGATCACCTCACGGTGGTTGCTGCGGGTCCTGCCATGGGTCGAGACAACCGGTGGAACGTACCGCGTCAACCGCCGTTTGACCTACACCGTCGGCGACGGCCGGGTGGAGTTCATTAAAGAGGGTTCCGATGTTCGCGTCATTCCTCAAGAGCTGGGGGAAATCGCCCTGCTTCGTCAATTCGACGACGAGGAGGTTCTATCGGAACTGGCCGGTCGCTTTGAACAGCGGGAAGTGCCCGCGGGAGAGGCGCTGGTACGCCGGGATCAGCCCAAAGACAAGGTCATCCTGGTCGCGCACGGACGCATTGAGAAATTCGGGCCCGGACCGTACGGAGAAGAGGCCTCCCTCGGGCTGTTCACCGATGGGGATCACTTCGGTGACGAGGGGATGCTGGACACGGATGCCGTCTGGGATTACGACGCCGTGGCCGCCACACCCGCGATTATTCTGTCCATGCCGATGGAGCGTTTCCGCTCTCTTGCCGACAACAGTGAAGCGCTGAGTCGGCACATTGATCTGTACCGTGAGCGCATGCAGCAGACCGGTAACAAATACGGTGAGGCCCTCATCGATATTTCCGCCGGACACGACGGGGAGCCGGTGCTTCCACAGACCTTTGTGGATTACGACCTGGAGCCTCGGGAGTACGAATTGTCGGTGGCTCAGACGGTTCTGCGCGTTCACAGTAGGGTTGCCGACCTGTACAACAGCCCGATGAATCAAATGGAGCAGCAGCTCCGATTGACCGTGGAGGCGTTGCGGGAACGTCAGGAAGACGAAATGATCAACAACCCGTCCTTCGGTTTGCTGAACAATGCGGATCTGGGACAGCGCATCCCCAGCCGTACCGGACCTCCCACGCCCGACGACATGGACGAGCTCATCAGCCGACGCCGCAATCCGGAGTACATCCTGGGGCACCCCAGGGCCATCGCCGCCTTCGGTCGTGAGTGCAATAAGCGTGGACTCTACCCGGACACGATCAACTACGCCGGGCACCACATGCCGGCCTGGCGTGGAATTCCGATCCTGCCCTGCAACAAGATTCCGATCTCCGATACTCGGACGACCTCGTTCCTGTGTATGCGGACCGGCGAAAAGAACCAGGGCGTGGTGGGCCTGCACCAGACCGGGCTTCCCGATGAATACGAGCCGAGCCTTTCGGTGCGTTTCATGGGTATCGACGAGAAGGCCATTATGCAGTACCTGGTCAGCGCGTACTTCTCCACCTCGATTTTGGTTCCCGACGCCCTCGGGGTGCTGGAGAACGTCGAAATCGGTCGCTAATCGGTTGTCGGTGTCACCGACTCCGATGACGACTGGGAACCGGCCTGTCGAATCCGCTGAGGAGACAGGCCGGTTCCGCTACGAGAAGAACTCGGTGTCCGCTCACTCAGCGGTGGACGCCCGGGTGGTGCGGCACTGGAGGATTCGGAATCGATTCCGTCGCACAACGGATCAGGGCCATCGCAATGCGGCCTTGAGAAATATAATTTCGATGTATAAGTACACGGATGGGACGGTATCCCATGACTCTCTTCGACGGCCAGTTTGACGACGAACGCAACGCAATCGACTCCGCGCTCCGAAAAAATCTCGCGGCTCTGCCCGAGAAAGTGCGAGACGTCGCCACTTACCATTTCGGATGGACCGACCAAGACGGTACTCCCGTCGAAGGACGGCAAGGTAAACGCCTCAGACCGCTCCTCACACTGTTGATCGGCCGAGGTCTGGGGGCCGATTCCGAACAAGTGCTGCCGGCAGCGGTGGCGGTGGAGTTGATTCACAATTTTTCGCTGCTACACGACGATGTGATCGATGAGGACGAATACCGGCGGGCGCGCCGGACCGCCTGGGCCGCTTTCGGGCGTCCCGCGGCCATTCTGGTCGGGGATTCGCTCCATGCCCTGGCCTTCGAGGTACTGGGGGGAATGGAGGTCGATCGCCTACCCACGGCCACGGCGCTTCTGGGAAACACCGTCAATCGCCTGATCCGCGGGCAGATGAGCGACGTTCATTTTGAGCGTCGCTCGCGGGTCGAGCTCAACGAATGCACCGTGATGGCCACCGACAAAACCGCGTCTCTTCTGGAAACGGCGACCTTGCTGGGGGCGTTGAGCGCGAGTGACGACCATGAGGTCGGGCAGCGTGCCGGAGCCTTCGGGTATCATCTAGGCCTGTTGTTCCAGCACGTCGACGACCTGTTGGGAATTTGGGGTGACCCCGCTAAAACCGGTAAATCCACCTATTCCGACCTGGCCAATCGCAAGAAATCCCTGCCCATTGTGGCGGCGCTGGAATCGTCGCGGGCCGAAGCGACTCTCCTTCGGGACTATTACTACCGAGATACGGCTACCGACGACGCGTCGCTGGCGGACATGGCTCGGCTGGTGGAGGAGTGCGGCGGCCGGGACGCGAGTCGCGAATCGGCTCGCGTCCACCACCGCGCGGCATGCGACGCCCTGGAAGACCTGCCGCTGGAAGAAACCATCAAGGCGCAATTGCACACCGTAGCCACCGACCTGATCAATCGGGAGTCCTAAATGGTTCAACCACGTACCCTCCTCTTGGCCTCCCCACGGTCATTCTGTGCCGGAGTCGAGCGTGCCATCGCTATCGTCGAGCGGCTCTTGGAACAGCACGGCCCACCGATATACGTCTACAACCACATCGTGCACAACCTTCACATTGTGGAAGATTTGTCGCAGCGGGGAGTGGTATTCGTACACGATTTGACCGAGGTTCCTTCGGACGCCCGCCTGGTGTTCTCCGCTCATGGGGTGGCACCTGCATTGCACGAGGAGGCCAAGGAACGCCGTCTCGACACCGTCGATGCCACCTGTCCTCTGGTGTCGAAGGTGCATGCCGGAGTGCATCGTGCGCTTAAAGACGGACGCCACGTCATTCTCATTGGGCACCAAGGGCATGACGAATCAAACGGTGTCGTCGGGATCGATCCCGAACACATTACTCTGGTCGAGACAGTAGCTGATGTCAGACGACTCGACGTCCCCGACCGCCCGTTGGCCTATGCCTGTCAGACCACGCTGTCGCAGACGGAGTCAGCCGACATCATTGCGGAGCTGGAAGCACGCTTCCCACATATCGTTCCGCCCTCGGGCGACGATATCTGTTATGCGACCACCAATCGACAGAATGCACTGGACGCGGTCGTCGACGAGGCGGACGTGGCGTTGATCCTCGGGTCGCGGTATTCCTCGAACACGACCCGACTGTGGGAACTGGCCGCCCGCAACAACACTCCGGCGCACCTGATCGCCGATTCCTCGGACATCCGCGACGAATGGCTGGACGAGGGGGCGACGGTGGCGATCACGGCCGGAGCTTCGTCCCCGCCTACGCTCGTAGACGAGGTGGTGGAACACTTGAGTGAATTGGGTCCGGTCCAAGTGGAGGAACGGGTTCACGCGCGAGAGAACGTGCAGTTTCAGCTGCCTCTGAAAGTGCGTTCATAGAGAGAGGACGGTGGGCACGATGACCTCTCGATTGGCATCGGCGGTACGAGCGATCGGTCGAACGTCGATAGGGCGGGCCGTGACCACTTTCTTTTCGCGGAACCGGACCGATAATGCCGCGGGGTTGACCTACTATTCGGTACTTTCGCTGTTCCCGGCTCTTATAGTGGGAGTATCGGTCATCGGTATGCTCGACCCCGGTGCCACCGGACGTTTCCTGGCGAATTTCAATGACGTGCTCCCCGAATCGGTACTGTCCCTCCTGGATAAGGTCGTGGGAAATCTGCAATCGAACCGCCAGGCCGCAGGTGCGGTGGCATTGCTGGGTACGTTGACGTCGTTGTGGGCGGCGGGCAATTACATCGCGGCCTTCGGTCGAGCCGGAGATTTGGTGACCGGTACCGATACGGGTCGCGCCTGGTGGAAGACGCTTCTTGTCCGCCTCGGATTGACCGCAGGGTGCGGACTTCTGGCGATCGTGGGCGTCATCACGGTCACGTCGGGTAGTTCCGTCGCCTCCACTGTCGGGGGACTGTGGGGGCAGCCCGATGCGACCGCAGCTCTGTGGGGTTGGTTGCGTTGGCTGGTTCTCGCGGCGGTCATCATTACCATTACCGTTGTGCTGTATCGATACGCTCCGAGTCGGAACCTTGCGGCGCGGGAACTGATTCCCGGAGCCTTGCTCGGTATGGTGCTGGCGGTCGCCGCCTCGGCGGCCTTCGGAATGTATGTGTCCTCGGTCGCCGATTACGATGCCACGTACGGTTCGCTGGCCGGCGTCATCATATTTCTCGTCTGGCTCTGGTTGCTCAATACGGTTTTGCTCTTGGGCTTTCAATACGGTGTCACCCGCGGCGAATCCGCTCCTGCGAACGGCGGCGCTGAAGAGGAAGGCTAATTCGGTTCCCACGAACATGCGACGAAGGCGTTCGGTGGCAGTGGGTATGATTTGCGATCCAGTGAGAATGCCCAGCATCACCGCTACGAGAACGGCCAGGGCCGAGCGTGCCGAGTCGGTCGGCTCCACTTCGGCGAAGAGGGCCGTAGCGGCGATGACCACCTCGGTTCCCGGGCCGATAAGCCAGAACACCACCATAAAAGCGATTTGGGCCGGTGGGCCGCGCCAACGACGGTGGACATAGTAGGTCAGGGGAACGATGATGAATCCTCCGACGAACGCGGCCACGACGACGTTGGACAACAGGTCGGTCAGGCTGACCACGCCATAGGCCACCACGAAAACGGCGAGTAGACCGAGGGCCGTGCCCCGAGGTGCGGAGGCGTATAGATACGATCCGCCGGCCATGACTACGAGCCCGACCCAGCCCAACCACGAACCGGGCACCCATCCGATCGGATCGTGGTCGAGGTGGAGCGAGGCGGCGACGCCTCCGGCGATGCCGAAGGTCAACAGCAACAGCGTGGCGCCCGCCAGGAGGAGCCGGGAGGCCCCCGATACCGTCGCACCGGAGGACAGCTCCATCAGACCGACGGTCAGCGCTGTACCCGGTAGCAGGACCACCAGGGCCGCGAATGTGACCTTGTCGGGCTCGCCACCGGTCATGACGTCGGGAACCGAGTACGCGATGAAGGCCACCGTCGCGGCACAGGCGATCGGAAGCAGCATGCCTAGGAGACGAATCCGTGAGGCGGCGAGTTGCAGGCCGGTGGTCAGACCGCCCAGTACCGCTAGAAGCGGCAGTGCGGTGACGGCGGGGCTACGTGTCATTCCCAGTCCCAGCGCGAGAAGTGCGCCGCCGAGAATGGCGACCCACGCGGGGAAACGGGGACGCTGGGTGAGCAGACTGGAGAGCTCTTCGGTGGCGGCGGCCGGATCGCGTGGCCGCTCTTCCAGTCGATCGACGAAGGTGGTGACCTTACCGATCTGGTCGACACGCAAGTGAGTACCACCCGTGATGGCAAAGTCGATTGTTGTGGAGTCGTCGGTATGACGGATGAATATCGAGGTGGGGAAGGCTACGAAGCGAACTCGGAGAAGCCCGTAGGCGTGGGCGATGCGTTGAAGTTGAGCCGTCACCCGATTGGTGGGGGCACCGGCCGCCAACAATGCGGCTCCGATGTGACGCAGCAGCCGAATGACCTCGGGATTCACCGCCCACCTCCCCACGCGAACGAGAACAGGTCTTTCCTTAGATTACTCCCGCAAATGGCGGACATCTCAGGTTCCCGTGGCCGGATACCAGCGTGTGACGGCACCGGTCTGACGCACAGTTGATTACTGTGATCGGCTCGTCACCGTGGAATTGGAGAATATATCGTAAAAGCCAAGGTGGAGCGGTCTTCTTCTATAAAATGTCGAACATCAGACTCAATGTGTCGGGTGATTGTCATGCAAGGTCGGAGGCGCGGGATCGAATTTGTCATTGCCGCTGCCGTCCTGATCGCGGTATCGGTGTTCTCCGCTCCGGCTCACGCCACCGGCCCGATCACCCTCGAAGGCGAGAACATCGTCGATCGCGTGGAGGTCCTGGGAGATCGTCGGGACGAATTGCAGAACGCCATCGATCGGATCGATGTGGAACAGAATATCGGAATCTATGTCGTTTTCATCGACACCTTTGGAGACCGTGGTCCCGATACCTGGGCCCACACGACCGCGCGTCGTTCGGATCTGGGAAGCCGAGATCTGCTTCTGGTCATTGCCACGGAGGACCACCGTTATACCTGGAGTGTTGAGAAAAGCTTTCCTCTGAGCGACAAGCAGTTGGAAGAGGTCGCCAAGAAAGCCGTCGAACCGGAACTCGCGCGGGACCGGTGGGCTCAAGCCGCGTTGGGCGCGGCGAACGGTTGTGAGGCGGCCGCCGCCGGTGAAACGATTCCCTCCGCCAAACCCGACGCCCGAACGACGTATCGGATTATCGCCCTGGCGTCGGCTCTGGCCGTCGTGATCGCCGGAACGGTTGGAATATACCGATGGAAAACCCGTCGCGGCGAGAAGTGAACCGGCGTGAGTCGTGTGACGATCGCTTGCGGCCGAGGAGGTCGAGCCACACTGCGACGGGCCCGATAAACTCGGGTAGGCGATTTCGCCACTGAGTTGAAGCGACGTTCGTAAAGGGGTTTCAGGTGCCGACACCGCCGGAATTGGAATGGCAGGACCGCATCGATCACATCCTGGACAATCTTCCCGCGGCGACGTGGACGGCGTACGGGGAACTAGGGCGAGCCGTGGGGCGTGGGCCACGTCAGGTCGCTCGATATCTCAGTACCGAAGGCACCCGCAACGCCTACCGCGTGCTGCGCTCGAACGGGCGCGTTTCCGACGGGTTCCACTGGAATCATCCCGAACATAAGACCGCACGTGAGGTCTTGAGTGAAGAGGGGATTCACTTTGATCGCTCCGGTCGGGCCGACCCTCACCGTCGGCTTGACGCCGACGACCTCATCGAGCTCATGCGAGACTACGTCCCGTACTTATGTGAGCGTAAAAGGGGACGAGGGCAGCCCGTCTACGGCCTTGTCAGCGGCTCGGCCCGATTCCGCCCGGCCGGTTGCGGGCCGGCGTGCGGTTCGTGAACGATCACCATTGGATCGTGCAGATACCGCTTCCGCAGGCGTCGTAGCCCAGTGGGTTTTTGTGGAGGTATTGCTGGTGGTAGTCCTCCGCGAGCCAAAAATCACCGGCCGTGTCGATATAGGTGGTGATGGGACCGTAGCCGGCCTCGGTGACCGTAGGCTGGAAGGCCTCCCTGCTGGAGGTCGCTTGCTGCTGTTGCTCGTCGGTGGTCGTGAAGATAACCGATCGATACTGCGATCCGACGTCGTTTCCTTGGCGGTGACCTTGGGTGGGATCATGATTCTCCCAGAAGAGGCGCAGGAGCTCCGCGTACGAGACGATCGAGGGATCGTACACGACCTTGACCGCCTCGGCGTGTCCTGTCGTTCCACTGCAGACCTCACCGTACGTGGGATTTTTCCGGTCGCCACCCATGTATCCGACGGCCGTCGTCCATACTCCGTCGGTGCTCCACAACATCCGTTCGGCGCCCCAGAAACATCCCATGCCGAAATAGGCGACTTCTTTCCCTTCGGGAACCGGTCCGTCGATGGGGGTGTGCAATACCGCGTGCTCAATTGTCATATCCCCACTCTAACGCGGGCCGCGGAGTCGGTCGGTTCGAAAGATCAGGCCACGGGTTCCGTCCAGGAATCAGTCCGTATCGCGTTGGTAAAATAGGACATGCTCATTGAGACCCCACGCCTCCGGCTTCGTGAAATGACCGAGAGCGATCTTCCGCGGCTGCGAGCGATACTTCAGGACGCCGAGACGATGACGGCGTATGCAGGCCCGTTCGATGAGGCCATGGTGCGGAATTGGTTCGCACGTATGCTCGAACGCTACCGCAACGACGGGTTTGGACTCTGGGCCGTCAATCGGCGAGGATCCGATGAAATGATTGGGCAGTGCGGGCTCACCAGGCAGCATATTCTCGATAAGGACGTCATAGAAGTGGGCTACCTGTTCAACCGCGCATTCTGGAAGCGGGGTTACGCCGTCGAGGCGGCAATGGCGTGCCGTGACTATGCTTTCGACGACCTCAGGGCCGACCGGGTGTACGCCCAGGTGCGCGATACCAACCTTGGGTCGATGAACGTCGCGATACGTTTGGGAATGACGGTGCGAGGACGTTTCGTGAAACATTATCGTGGCATTGAAATGTCGCACTTTGCCTTCGCGGTGGATCGTCCGGCCGCCACTCGAGAGTAGTCAGATTCCACTGCCGAGGACCATGAGTAATTGCCGTTCCGTTATTCTGTAGCGGGTATTAAATCGGACGCCACGGGAAACCGCGAATCGCGGTCATATAGGAGGTCAACGTTGGCATCCCGGGCAATAGTGGCTAGCGCGTCCGCCGATGACCTTTTTGCGCATTCGGGTGTCACATCGTTTGCACGGCAACCCTTCGCGTCCATAGGCGGACAGCGAGCGTTCAAAATAACCGGACTCGCCGTTGACGTTGACGTACAGCTCGTCGAACGACGTTCCCCCTACGGCGATGGCTTCGGAGAGAACGTCGGTGGTGTGGCGGAGTAGTTCCTTTGCCTTGGTGGAGTTGATGTCACGGCCTTGCCGGGTCGGACTGACACCACTGCGCCACAAGGCTTCGTCGGCATAGATGTTACCGATCCCGCTCACCCAGGACTGATCGAGGAGGACGCGTTTGACATCGCTGTTTTTCGCGCGCAGACGTTCAATCGCCTGTGACGCGCTATAGGCGGGATCGAAAACGTCGGGGGCGATGTGGCTGACTCGATCCGGCAATCCATCGCTGGTTTCGGACAGTTCCATTCCTCCAAAAGTCCGTTGATCGACGAACCACAGCTGGCGTTCGTCTCGGAAACTCATTCGAATGCGCAGATGTCGATGTGGAGAGCGCGGCCGGGTCACCACGTGAAGCTGCCCACTCATGCCGAGATGACAGATGAGGGCTTGGTCGTTGTCGAGATGCAACCAGAGGTACTTTCCACGTCGTCCGGTTCCGGTGATGGAAGCGCCCTTCAATACCTCACTGAAGTAGTCCGCCCCTTCGGCCTGTTTGCGCACGGCCCGGGGGTGGTGGACGGTCACTTGGGCGAATTCGGCCCCGACGAACGCTCTGGCGACGCCCTGGCGAACGGTCTCTACTTCCGGAAGTTCAGGCACGTTGACACTATAGCTCTATTTGGGGTGAACACGAACACCGAGGCCGGCGAACGAGGGCGAGATGAGTCGCACCGAGTACGGGTATGTCGTGCCGTGGGAGCGAATGGGAAAGAATATGGGTGTGGAATTCACTTCGGAATCCGATCGCCCACATGTACGTCGACTGGTCATGGACGGCGTGGTGCAGGCGACGCTCAATATCGACGATCCAACGGAACTGGACGCCGACTATATGCGGCGCATGGGATACGTCATCGATGAGATGGCCCCGTCCGGACTCCCTCTCCGCGCTTTCCATCTGGGCGCGGGAGCGTTGACCTTGGCTCGCTACCTCGCCGCCACGCGGCCGCGTTCGTATCAGCAGGCGGTCGAACCGAGCGATGAGCTGATCGAACTGGTGCGACGTGAAGCTCCCCTGCCTAAAGGAGTACGGGTGAAAATCCGCAGGGGAGACGCGCGTGAGCAAGCGGAGAAGGCACCTGCGGCATGTTATGACCTCATCATCAGCGATGTGTACGATCGGGCCCGGATACCCGGTCACCTCACCACAGAGTCCGCGATCGGCGAGTTCAAACGGGTACTACGTCCCGCTGGTTTCTTCCTGGCGAATTACTGCGACGGGGGTGGGCTGAACTATTTGCGCCGAGCCGTGGCAGGCGTCGTGGCTCAATTTACCCGTGTGGCGCTGATTTCAGAGTCGGCCATCCTGCGGGGACGGCGTTTCGGCAATGCGGTCGTCATTGGCAGTGACGGTGACATTCCAGTGCAATCGATACGGCGTCGCTTGGCGCGTGAGGCTTTCCCCTGCCAATTGCTGGCCGGTGGCGAACTGGAGAATTTCCTCGGTGGGGCGCGACCGCTCCGCGACGACGACCCGCGCGATTCTCCACCTCCGCCCGAGTCGTCCTTCGCTCCACGGCACTAGGGACCGAATCGGGTCCGTGGAGACGGCCAGAATGCTCCACGGACCCGCCTAGGTCTCAGCCGGCTAGGCTATGCAATGGACAGGAGCCGACGGGTGTCGGCTGGAGTGGCCACCTCGCGGCCCGCTATCCGCAGCACGTCGGCGGCCCGCCGTACCAGCTGGGCGTTTGATTCGGCCCTTTCTCCTCGGCGGTACGACGTCGTGTCTTCCAAACCCACCCGCAAGTGGCCACCGGCGGCCACCGACGAAAGCATGACCGGCATGGTGGTTCGACCGATTCCGGTGGCCGAGAAGGTGGTTCCCTCCGGCAGGTATCGGTTGACCGCATCGGTCATGTCGGCCACGGTGGCGGGGTCTCCGGAGGCACCCCCGGGAACTCCGAGCACGAAGTCCACGTGGACGTGACCGCCGTGTGGCAGACCGTCCTTTTCCAGCAATCGAGCGAGATTGGAGAGATGCCCCAGGTCGAAAATCTCGTACTCCGGAACCACGCCGTGGTCCTGCATGGCCTGGTGCAGACGGCGTACGAAGCCCCATCGGTTGAAGAACACGTCGTCGCCGAAATTGACCGAACCCATCGTGCAGGAGGCCATGTCCGGTTCGGCCTCCAAAACGGCGAGACGGTCGGGTTCCGCATCGGTGACGGCTCCGCCGGTGGACAGCTGAATCACCAGGTCGCACGACTCTCTGAGCGCCGATACGGTGTCCTTCAACCGCTGTAGATCCAGAGTCGATGTGGCGTCGTCGTCGCGGATGTGAACGTGAATGATCGACGCTCCCGCCGCCTGGCAGTCGGTCGCGGCGGCGACCAGCTCATCAATGGTTACCGGAAGCGGCGGGCAGTCCGATTTGGAGACCTCGGCCCCGGTGGGAGCCACAGTGATGAATCCCTGGCTCATTGTGCGGGTCCTTCCGGGTTGTCGATCCACCATTGCCGCCCGGATTCGGGGAGTGTATCGATCGGGTCGAAGTACGGGTAATGCCGCTGTAGAGCTTCCGGATCGTCGGCTTCAATCGACGTGCGGTAGTTCTTCGTCCAGTAGGAGATGCCCTTTTCCCGGTCGTAGTCGGCGAGTTGGTGCACCCAGCGTTTTCCGACGAAGGGCACGTCACAGATCAAACGGGGAGTGGCGTATCCCGGGAGGTAACCCATGATCGATTCCTGTAGGAACTGTGCTTTATGGACGGGTAGACGCCAGTGCTCGCTACCGGGGATCATGTCGCACATGTAGAAGTAGTACGGCAGGATCGACGCCTCCCCTTGAAGCGCGAAACACATGTCCAGAAGGTCGGCCGGGGTGTCGTTGACTCCACGCATGAGAACGCCCTGGTTGCGAACATCGCGGACCCCGGCGTCAAGCATCGCGTTAGTCGCCTCGGCAACCGCCGGCGTCACCGAGTTCACGTGATTGACGTGGGTGTGGATGGCCAGGTTGACGCCTTGATCTTGAGCGCGCTTGGCGACCCGGGACATCCCGTCGACGACTTCGGACTGCAACCAGTGCTGCGGGAGCCCCATCAGGGCCTTGGAAGCCAGGCGAATATCGCGGATCGTGTCGATGTCCAACAGGCTTTCGATGAATTCTTCCAGGCGACGCCACGGCATATTCGCCACATCGCCCCCGGAGACCACGACGTCCCTCACTTCATTGTGTTCCCGGAGATAGTTGAGGATGGCCTCTTGGCGACTGACGGGTTTTCCGGCGAGTCGCAGTTTGGCCACCTGCGGCGTCGAATTTCCGACGAGATCCATTCGAGTGCAGTGTCCACAGTACTGCGGACAGGTGGACAGCAGTTCGGCCAGAACCTTCGTCGGATAGCGGTGAGTGAGGCCTTCGGCGACCCACATGTCGTGTTCGTGCAGCGAGTCGCGTGCCGACAGCGGGTGAGACGACCAGCCGGGGAGTCGGTCGCTGGAGACCGGCAGCATGTACCGGCGAATCGGATCGGCGTAAAACGCGTCCGTCCATGAGCCCGGTTGTGCGTCGGTGGCGGAGGGAATCATCGTATTGAGCATTTGGGGTGGCAGGAGCATCGACATCGTAGCGTTGTGCTCCATGTCGTCGGCAATGTCCTCATAGAACCGTTCTGACACCCGATCCCCAAGCACTTCTTTGAGCTGTTTGGGGTTTTTGACACAGTGCGAGCGCTGCCATTGGGCAGAGGCCCACTGTTCTTCAGTCACGTCTTCCCAGCCGGGGAAGCGACGCCAGTCGGGTTCCACCAATTCACGGCGTCGGTACTGGTACGGCTGTTCGATCGCGGTGGCTTGGTGGCCGGCGGTCGGGATGTCTGTCACGGTCGGTCCTCCGTAATTTGTGAGCCAACTGGCCAGGATTTGTGACCAGAATCGTCTTGTGAGTAGGATAACCTTCCGTTACAGTTGTCCGCTAGGTCCCGCATCCTGGGAAAAAGTCTCGCAATATCGAGTTAGAAATTGAGGTCGCCGATGGTGCCGATCGCCTCACCAGTAGGTTTGCATCGAGTTGTCGCGCCGGACGGAGTCTTGCCACAAGCAGCGGAAACCGTCAATTCTGAAGGTGAGATATATGACAACGAGGCTCGAATTCGGGTCGAAAAGCTCAATCTAGATGCTGCTTCGTACCGACAGTTGCATTCAGAACACAATGGAGATTCTGAAGCCATTCGCGCAAACGTGCTTGAAATCATTCAAAAACGCGGAAAAATGCACAATCCCGTGACTGGTTCGGGCGGAATGTTGATTGGAACGGTCGAAGAAGTCGGGCCCGATTGGTCCCTTGATCTCTCCGTCGGACAAAAAATCGCCACCTTGGTGTCGCTGAGTCTCACCCCGCTGGAAATCTATGACGGCCTGGAACAATGGGACGGCCTCAGCGAGCAGATACCCACCGACGGCCACGCCGTACTCTTCGAACGCACCATCGCCGCCGCTCTACCGGACGACTTCCCCGAAAACGTGGCCTTGTCGGCCTTCGACGTATGCGGAGCTCCGGCTCTGACCCGCGACATAGTCACGCGCTTCCGTGACGAAAAGGAGCGCCCACCGACCGTCGCCGTCATCGGAGGGGCCGGCAAATCGGGCAGCCTCGCACTGGCGGCCGCGCGGAAAGCGGGAAGTTCGCAGACCCTAGCGGTGGTTTACGACCACAAGGAGCGCAAAGCCGCCGAGTCTGCGACCCTTGCCGACCACGTCATCGTTGCGGATGCGACCGATCCCATCGCGGTCAGTCAGGCCGTGGCCGAACACGGCGGTGCCGACATCACCGTCGTATGCGTCGACGTGCCCGGCAGCGAACACGGGGCCATTCTGTCGACCAACGCGGGCGGCACGATCATCTTCTTTTCCATGGCCACCTCGTTTTCCGGCGCCGCCCTCGGTGCCGAAGGGCTCGCGGCCGACGTCGAGATGATCATAGGCAACGGCTACCGGCCCGGACATGCCGACTACACCCTAAGCCTGCTACGTGACGACACGTCATTGCGTCGTTATTTCTTTCAACTCGCCCAAGGAGAACAGTCGTGACCGAACTGCCGTTGAACCCCGAACTGGTAGAGCGCGCCCGACAACTCGCCGCTTCCGCCGCCACCCCCATCGTGGACATGGCACACACCCATACCACCGTTTCAGTAGAAAGAGCGACCCTACGTCTCGCCGGCCTGGAAGGAGCCGACACCGAAGGAATTCCATGGGTCAACCGGCTCACCGACACCGTGGCCGAGCAGGTGGGACTGCATGACGGTGTCAGCGAAACCATTTTCCATCAACTGCGCAAAAACGACTATTCCGAGCTCACCGAGCTCGCTCAAGCCGCCGCGGCCGGAGCCGTCGAATTCACCCCGGTGAGCGGAACCGACCGTACCCACGCTCGAAATCTGGCACGCGAGCAGGTAGAGGCCGGTTTGCACCAGGTCAAGGGCCGAAAAGAAGAACGCGACACGATGGTTCGCGATATCGGCGACCCGCCACAGCGCCCCTGGGTGTACCTCATTGTCGCCACCGGCGACATCTATGAAGACATTCCCCAAGCTCAAGCCGCGGCACGCGCCGGTGCCGACATCATCGCCGTGATTCGGTCGACCGGACAGTCCCTACTGGACTACGTCCCCGAAGGTCCCACCCGAGAAGGCTTCGCCGGAACGTACGCGACCGGAGAGAACTTCCGCCTCATGCGAGAGGCCCTGGACGAGACCTCCCGCGAGCTCGGCCGCTATATCCGACTGTGCAACTACGCGTCCGGGCTCTGCATGCCGGAAATGGCGGCCCTCGCCGGTCTCAACCGCCTCGACATGATGCTCAACGATTGCATGTACGGCATTCTGTTCCGCGACATCAACCCCATTCGAACCTTTGTGGACCAGCGTTTCAGCCGCCAGATCCACGCCCTCGGCGGCATCGTCATCAACACCGGCGAGGACAATTACCTCACCACCGCCGACGCGGTGGAATCGGCTCATACCGTCACCGTCTCACAGTTGTTGAACGAACACTTCGCACACGAAGCCGGACTCCCCAACGAGCTTCTGGGACTCGGGCACGCCTTCGAAATCAATCCCGACGTACCCGAATCCTTCCGCCTGGAACTGGCCCACGCTCTCCTAGCGCGCAACCTTTTCCCCGACGCTCCCCTCAAATGGATGCCGCCCACCAAACACATGACCGGAGACGTCTTCAAAGGCAACCTCCTCGACGGATTCTTCAATCTGGCCGGAGCCATGACCGGACAGTCGATCCTCCTGGTCGGGATGATGACCGAAGCGGTCGTGACCCCATGGATCTCCGACCGGGACATCGCGCTGCAGAACGTACGTTACGTGCTCAACGCCTGCGGCGGACTGACGGAGGATTTCCATCCACCACGTGACGGGTTCATCGCCAATCGCGCCAACGACGTGCTCGGCGAATCGGTCAAACTACTCGAAGCCATCGACTCCGACGGACTGCTCAACGCGATCGCCGACGGGACCTTCGGAATCATGAAACGCCCGCCCGAAGGCGGCCGGGGTCTGGACGGCGTCTCCAAGCGCTCCGACGATTACTTCAATCCGGCCACCGACTATCTGGAACAGCTCCCGACCCAGCCACATGAGGAGCGCAAATGAGCGGATCGATCATACGACCTTACGGGGATACCACCGGCGACGGAATGGTGCAGACATCGTTCACCCTGCCGATACCCCACGATAAGAAAGCCGAAGGCGCGGCCCTGCAACTGGCGGGAAAAATGGGTATCTCCGCCCCGATGCTGGTACACGCCAAACAGATGGGGGAGACACACACCTTCTTCGTCGTGTACGGGGCCGTCAACCACCTCGTCAATCTCGACGAAGTCGAAGTGGTGGAACGCGACTTCCCCCTCCTGGGGCCGAAAGAGGTCAACGCCCTCATCAAGGAAAAGCTCGGACGTGAACTGGTCATCGTGGGAGCCTGTATCGGAACCGACGCCCACACCGTCGGCATCGACGCCATCCTCAACATCAAAGGCATTGCCGGAGAAAAAGGACTCGAATACTACCGCGAATTCCGCGTGTTCAACCTGGGGGCGCAAATCAGCGTCCCCGACCTCGTCAATCGAGCGCTCGCCGAGAAAGCCGACGCCGTCCTGGTCAGTCAGATCGTCACGCAACGTGATGCTCATTTGGCCAACACCAAAGAAATGTCGGCCGCCTTCCGCGAGGCACTTCCGCCCGAGAAACGCCCGCTGCTCATTGCGGGCGGTCCCCGTTTCGATGAAAGTTCCACTGAGGAGCTGGGCGTCGATCGGATCTTCTCCCGCCGCACCACTCCGAGTGAAGTAGCCTCCTACATTGTCGCCACCCTGGTGGCCAATGCGAACTGAACCGGCGACGCCGAGCAGCTCACCTCCGTACCGCGACCGGAACCAGCCGGTCGCGCCGACAAGGAAAGTACCACAACATGGCAAATCACGACGGATTCTCCATAGCCCATCGCCGCTACATTCCCCATTCCGAAGCCCACTACGGCGGAAATCTCGTCGACGGGGCCTGGGCCCTTGCCGCCTTCGGTGACGTGGCCACCGAAATCTGCATCCACACCGACGGTGACGAAGGACTGTTCGCCTCCTACAGCGATGTGCAGTTCAAAGCCCCCATTCAAGCGGGCGACATGGTCGAGACCGTAGGGACGATCAGCCGTACCGGTCGACGCTCGCGCACCATCGACTTCGAACTGCGGATCGTCTGTCGTTCCGACTCGGCCGGTAGTACGTCGGCCGCCACCGTCCTCGACCCGCCGATCGTCGCGACCACAGCGACCGGGGTGGTCGTCGTTCCGTGACGGGTTCGCATCTGTGCCTGGACATTGGCTCGACCTACACCAAGGCGCTACACGTTACCTCGGAAGGACGGACCTCCTTTCTCTCGCATCGCACGACTTTGGACACCGATGTGGCCGAAGGAGTGGCGGCGGTGGCCTCAGGGGTATCGCTCCAGTCCGCTTACGCCTGTTCCAGTGCGGGGGGAGGATTGCGCCTCGCGGTAATAGGGAATGAGCCACTGGTGACGGCTCGTGCCGCCTACCAGTCAGGGCTTTCCGCCGGAGCGAAAGTGGTTCACGTGGGTGCTGGAGACGGTTGGGCGGCGGCCGAAGTGGCGGCCGCCCAACCCGACCTGATCCTCTTGGCCGGAGGAACCGACGGAGGCGATGGCGGTCAGGTCGTTTCTCATGCCCGGCGATTGGCTCAGGCCGCGCGCGACCATCCGGAGCTGACCGTTCCGGTGATTTACGCGGGAAATAGCGAGGTCACCGGAGACGTGCGCGACGTACTGTCCGGATTCGAATTCACCTCCTGTGAGAACGTGCTTCCCCGCATCGGTGAACTCAATCCGGAACCGGCTCGCGCCCGCTTGCGCGACGCTTTTCTGGAGCATGTCATCGGCGGTAAACACCTCACCTCGCACACTGAGGTACTCCACGCCATAGCCATGCCCACCCCGGATGCGATGTTGGCCGGAGTCGAATTCATGTCCCGGGAGGTGGATACCGACATCGTGGTCGTCGATGTCGGAGGCGCGACGACCGACGTGTACTCGGCACGCAGACCGGACCCCGAAATCAGCCAGGTCAATGCCGAGGTATCCGGTACGGCGTGGAACAGCCGCACCGTGGAGGGCGATCTCGGTCTGCGCCACAACGCCCGGGGCATCGCCGAGGCCGCCGTCTCCGAAAAGCTTCTCACCGAGGAATGGTATCGACAGTGGGAGCCGCACCTCGACCATCGCGTCGCCCACCCCGAATATCTCGCTTCTCCAGGAGAGGAAGCGGAACTGGATCAACGACTCTGTACTTTGGCCGCTCGCATCGCCGTCCGGCGGCACGCGCGTGGTCAGCGGATCGGAGGTCCACAGCAACCCCGCCGAGGAGCGAAAAACCTCAAATCGACCGGGCTCTTGATTGCTTCGGGGGGATTCTTCCGTGCGCATCCGCGCACGATGATCGACACGTTGCGGTCCGAAGTCATTCGTGACACCGCGGGAGGCATCCAACCCCCGCGAGACGCCGAGGTTCGGGTCGACACCGGTTACCTCCTTTTTGCCATAGGGCTGTTGGGAAAGGACAAACCTCACTTGGCGCAGCGGCTGACTGAGATCGTGGTCGGGTGAATGCCTAATCTGGGCACGTGACCAGTAAAACGCCGATCGAGGCCACCGAACCGGACAGGGCGGCACCCGCCTATGTCATGAGTGCTGCCCTGGCGGTCACGACGGCCAGTGTATTGCCGGTATTTCTCTTCGGCGGTCTCGCCGTCCAAATGGCCGACGACATACACCTGACCCCTTCCATCATCGGCTGGGCCTCAGGGCTGTATTTCACCTCGGCGGGAGCGACCTCGATCCTGGCCGGGCGCTTGGTGGAGAAATGGGGAGCGACCCGTTGTGCCTTCATCGGAGTGGGCCTGGCCGCACTCTGTCTGCTGTCCATCGGCCTGTTCGTGGACAACCGGTTCGCATTGATCGCCGTAATGGTACTTGCAGGACCCGCCAATGGATTCGGCCAGCTGTCGTCGAATGCCTATCTGTCCCGCTGGGCTCCGGTACGACACAAGGGATTGTTCTTTGGGGTTAAACAGGCGGCTATACCGCTGTGTACCTTCATCACCGGACTCAGCGTCCCGGCCATAGCACTCGTCTACGGTTGGAGAGCCGCCTTCGTACTGGCCGCCGCGGCGTCGGTATGCGCCATGTTCCTGATCCGGCGTTTCCACGGCCCCAGCGAACGGGCGGGCCGATCGGTGGGACAACCGGTGCGTGACCGTCGACTGATTCTGATGATGCTGGTGGCTCTCTGCGGAGCGATCGCGGCCACCAGTCTTGGGCCGTTCCTCGCCACATACGCCGTCGCCGAAGGCAATAGCCGCCATTTCGCCGGAATTCTCCTACTGTCGGGCGGGTTCGCGGGAATCGTCGCCCGTACGGTCGTGGGGGGCGTGGCCGATCGCTGGCGCGGCGGGGAACTGAATCTCACCATCGTGATGATGGGCGGTGGAATCATTGGAACGGTTCTGCTGGCGATAAGTACGACACCTTTGATCATCGTGGGTACGGTCTTCGGTTTCGCGTTGGGCTGGGCTTGGCCGGGCCTCCACAATCTCGCGACCACCAAACGTTACGCTCAGCAGCCGGGCGCGGCGACCGGTTTCACGCAGACCGGCGTCTATCTCGGCGGCGCGATCGGACCCATCGGGTTCGGTGCCGTGGTGGAGTACGTCGGCTGGACGGCCGCATGGCTGATGTCCAGTTCGCTGTTTATCCTGGCCATTGCCCTGCTATGGGCGGTCAAACGAATCGAAACCTCCCACGGGGATTCGCCGCGCAGCGACAACGCCGGTTAGAATCTCGCGGGTGGATAGACGCTTGTAGCGGCTCCCGCGACCTGTGTCAATGAACTCACCGGGGTATTTCGGTCGGACTCTGGCATGCACGGGTGGACCGATTGCGGTTAAGCTAGCAAAAGGTAGGTTCAATGGCGAGCTTACCTTTTGTGAGAAATTGGAAAGGTATTGGGAACAGATGTCAAGTACGGTCGCTGACGAGTCACGCAAGCGCGTATTGATCGCCGAAGACGAAGGACTGATTCGGCTTGACCTCGCCGAAATGCTCACCGAAGAAGGATACGAAGTGGTGGGTGAGGCAGGCGACGGGGAACAGGCCGTTCGGCTCGCCAAAGAGACCAACCCCGATTTGGTGATCTGCGATATCCAGATGCCGGTGATGGACGGATTGGACGCGGCCGAGCAAATCGTGGGAGCGCGAATCGCGCCGGTGGTTATTCTGACCGCATTCAGCCAACGGGATCTAGTGAGTCGGGCACAGAACGCCGGTGTCATGGCCTACCTGGTGAAACCTTTCCAAAAGTCGGATCTTGTTCCCGCCATCGAGTTGTCTTTGTCGCGTTTCAACGAGATGCAGGCTTTGGAGAACGAGGTCTCGTCGCTCAACGAACGGCTTGAGGTCCGTAAGCTGGTGGACCGCGCCAAGGGACTGCTGATGACGAAGTACGGGATGAACGAGCCCGACGCTTTCCGGTGGATTCAGCGGGCCGCGATGGATCACCGAATGTCGATGAAGGACGTGGCCAATCGCGTGGTGCAGGAAAGCGAAGACGAGGAGTCCTAGCGCCCTGTAGGGGCTGACGGCGGGTCCGGATACGGGATGAACGCAACGCCGTTCCCGGTGGTGTCGGCTCGTGTCGGTGGCAAACGATACCCTCGAGGGGTGAGTATCGACAAGACACGTTTGCTGCTGATCGACGGCCACTCCATGGCCTACCGCGCCTTTTTCGCCCTTCCGGCGGATCGGTTCTCTACCGACGACGGTCAAACCACCAACGCCGTCTACGGTTTCACGTCGATGCTTTTGAAGCTCTTGACGACCGAAGAGCCCACCCATATCGCCGTCGCCTTCGATCTGTCCCGTCAGACCTTTCGCACGGAGGAGTACCCCGAATACAAAGCGGGGCGGGCGAGCACTCCGGACGAGTTCAAGAGCCAGGTACCCCTCATCCAGAATCTCTTGGACGCCTGCAA
Organism: Haloglycomyces albus DSM 45210; assembly: GCF_000527155.1. NCBI lineage: Bacteria > Bacillati > Actinomycetota > Actinomycetes > Glycomycetales > Glycomycetaceae > Haloglycomyces > Haloglycomyces albus. The sequence goes on from NZ_AZUQ01000001.1 coordinate 2,938,348, forward strand.
CATCCCTTGGATGACCAAGGACAACTATGAGGCCGATGACATCATCGCCACCCTGACCAGACAAGGGCGCGAGGCGAACGCCGAAATACTGATCTCGTCGGGAGACCGCGATTCGATTCAACTGGTCAGCTCGCATAGCACTCTGCTTTACCCAGGTCGTAAGGTCGACGAACTGACGCGGTACACCCCGGACAAGGTGGCAGAGAAATACCAGGTAACACCGGACCAGTATCGTATTATCGCCGCTCTTGTGGGAGAGAAGTCCGATAACCTCCCCGGGGTCCCCGGCGTCGGGGCGAAAACGGCCGCCAAATGGGTCAAGAAATACCAATCACTCGACGGTATTATCGACAATCTCGACGCGATCGGTGGGAAGGTCGGGGACAATCTCCGATCGCATGTAGACGACGTCAAACGTAATTATGAACTCAACCGCCTGATCGACGACCTCAGTCTCGATGTCGGCCTGGACGAACTTGAATGGCCCGGCTGGGACGTCAAGGAAGTCAATCAACTTTTCGACGGTCTGCAGTTTCGACAGCTCGGTAAGCGACTGGGCGAACAGTTGGGTGACAAAGCCATTGGTCAAGTGAATGAGGAGCCGGAACCGGCCCGCGAACTGACGATCACGACGATCGATCCGGACGGTTTGAGCGAGTGGCTCACGGACGTCGACGACACGGTGTCCATCTCATTCCGTGGCGAGTTCGGTGCGGGCGTTGGAACGATCGAGGCATTGGCTCTTGCGGTATCGGACCGGGTCGCATGGATCGATCCGACCGGAATGAGTCCCGCCGACGACAAGGCCTGGCGCGACTTCCTGGCCGATGCCGACCGGCCCAAGACACTTCATCATGAGAAGCATTTCCGCTGGGCGGCAAAATATCATGGTTGGTCTGAACCGCGAGGAGTCACCACCGATGTCCACATCGCAGCGTACCTGCTGAAACCGGAGCAACGTAGTTTCGATTTGCCGACTTTGACCGAGCAATACCTGCAGCGCGAGCTCACCTCCACCACGCCGCGCAACGAGGGCGTACTGCCGGGGCTGGAAGGTTCGGAATCGCGGGAGACGCAGCGCGACGACGACGCTGCCGCCGCGGTCGCGATCGGTGAACTGGCCGAGGTGCTGACCGACAAATTGGAACAACGTTCGCAGAAGGTTCTGGCCGATACTTTGGAATACCCCATCATCGGGGTATTGGCGGAGATGGAGAGCGTGGGAATCGCCGCCGACGACGATCACTTCGCCGGAATCGAAAGCTCCTTTGCGGCCAAGGCAAAGGAAGCCACGGAAGAGGCATGGGCGACGGTGGGACGCCAGTTCAACATGCGTTCGCCTAAACAGTTGCAGGAGATCCTCTTCGAGGAGCTCGACATGCCCAAGACCAAACGCACGAAGACCGGTTATACGACCGATGCCGAAGCCCTGAGCGGTCTTTATGCCAAGACCGGACATCCGCTGCTCGAACAACTGCTGCGGTTCCGCGATGTCGAGAAACTCAAACAGATCGTGGCAACGCTGCGAGCGACCGTACAGGACGACGGTCGTATTCACACGACGTTCCATCAGACGGTGGCGGCCACAGGGCGTCTGTCGTCGTCGGACCCGAACCTGCAGAACATCCCGATTCGCAGTTCCGCCGGTCGGGACATTCGCGCCGGTTTCGTCGTGGGATCGGGGTACAGCGAGTTGATGACTATCGACTACAGCCAGATTGAAATGCGTATCATGGCGAGCCTGTCCGAGGACGACGACCTGATCGACGCCTTCAAGTCCGGCGAGGACGTGCACCGAGCGGTGGCGGCGAAGGTCTTCAACTCGAGCGAGGACGCGGTGGACAATGAGCACCGCAGCCGCATCAAGGCCATGTCGTACGGGTTGGCGTACGGACTCAGCGCCTACGGGCTGAGCCAGCAGCTCAACGTCTCGGCTGAGGAGGCCGCTCAACTGCGCGAAGACTACTTCCAACGTTTCGGGAAAGTGCGGGACTACTTGAGAAACGTCGTAGAGACGGCGCGCGAAAGCGGCTACACCGAAACCATCATGGGGCGGCGTCGTTATTTCCCGGATCTGAAGTCCAATAACCGGCAGCGCCGGGAAATGGCCGAACGTGCCGCTCTCAACGCGCCGATTCAGGGCAGTGCCGCCGACATCATGAAGAAGGCGATGCTCGACGTGGACGCCGCCGTTCGCGAACGAGACTTGGAATCGCGCGTGTTGTTGCAGGTCCACGACGAGTTGGTCTGTGAGGTCGCGCCGGGGGAGCGCGATGCTTTCTCCGATCTGGTACGGGCCAAAATGGAAAACGCCGCCGACCTGGCGGTGCCGCTGACCGTATCCGCCGGTTTCGGTCCGTCGTGGGAGGCGGCCGCTCACTAGCCGACGCCATCACGAGTATTACGTCCAGGTGACGATTCGAACACGTCTATGACCTCGAGGAAAGGCGTGGTATCGCACACCTCGATCCAGGGGCCATGGCGTAATGCGGTGAATGCGGGTAGGGTAACAGGTGAATGTCGTTTATCCGCATCCTCGGAGGGGAGCAGGATGCCCAGACCAACGGTTTGCGCCAGGATATTCGGCAGCCGAAACAACGTATGCCCACCGTACTGTGACAGTTCGGTGAGTTCACGCACTAATAAGTATCCGGAGCTATAGCCCACATGACGAGCAGCATCGAGGCCACCTCGAGCAACGCTGAAAACAGCACGGTCGATGAATTCGCTTCCGAAGAGGATCTTCTCGCCGCGATTGATGCGACCATTAAATACTTCAACGACGGCGACATTGTCGAAGGCACTGTCGTCAAGGTCGATCGGGACGAAGTCCTGCTCGACATCGGCTACAAGACCGAAGGTGTCATTCCTTCGCGCGAACTGTCGATCAAACATGATGTTGACCCCGACGATGTAGTCTCAGTCGGCGACCACATTGAAGCACTCGTGCTTCAAAAAGAGGACAAAGAAGGTCGTCTGATTCTGTCCAAGAAGCGCGCGCAGTACGAGCGTGCCTGGGGCACCATCGAAAAGATCAAAGAAGAAGACGGAGTCGTGCGTGGCTCGGTCATCGAAGTGGTCAAAGGTGGTCTCATCCTCGACATCGGTCTGCGCGGTTTCCTTCCCGCCTCTCTCGTCGAGATGCGTCGTGTTCGCGACCTCCAGCCGTATGTGGGCCGGGAACTCGAAGCCAAGATCATCGAATTGGACAAGAACCGCAACAACGTCGTTCTGTCGCGGCGTGCTTGGCTGGAACAGACCCAATCCGAAGTTCGCACCGAGTTTTTGCACCAGCTGGCCAAGGGACAGGTCCGGAAGGGAACGGTCTCCTCGATCGTCAACTTCGGTGCCTTCGTCGACCTCGGCGGCGTCGACGGTCTGGTCCACGTTTCCGAACTGTCCTGGAAACACATCGACCACCCCAACGAGGTTGTCGAAGTCGGTCAGCCTGTGGAGGTCGAAGTCCTGGAAGTCGACATGGACCGCGAGCGCGTCTCCTTGTCTCTGAAGGCTACGCAGGAAGACCCCTGGCGCCAGTTCGCCCGCACCCACGCCATCGGCCAGATCGTGCCCGGTAAGGTCACCAAGCTGGTTCCGTTCGGTGCGTTCGTGCGTGTGGAAGACGGCATCGAAGGTCTGGTGCACATCAGCGAATTGGCCGAACGCCACGTTGAGGTGCCTGAACAGGTCGTCAAGGTCGGAAGCGACGCCATGGTCAAAGTCATCGACATCGACCTTGACCGTCGCCGGATCTCCTTGTCGCTGAAGCAGGCCAACGAAGCGTACGTCGAGAACGAAGAGCAGTTCGACCCGACACTGTACGGTATGGCCGCTCAGTACGACGACCAGGGCAACTACATCTACCCCGAAGGCTTCGACGCCGAGACGGGCGAATGGATGGAAGGCTACGACGAGGCTCGCGAAGAGTGGGAGCGTCAGTACGCCGATGCTCGTGCACGCTGGGAAGAGCACGGTCGTCAGATCGCCGAGCGCGTCATTGCCGACCCGCCCGCCAAGCCGGCAGGTGAAGCAGGCGGTTCCGGAGAGGCCAAGCCTGAGAAGCAGGCGGCCAAGAAGGAAGAGCAGCCGAAGGCGGAGGAATCCGGCAGCGGTGGTGGCGGTGTCGAGCCGTCCGGTACGCTCGCGACCGACGAGGCTCTCGCCGCTCTGCGCGAGAAGCTCGCCGGAAGCTAAAGATCGATTGTCGGCCCTCGTTCGAGTTGGCTGACGTGAAAAGGGCCCTTACCCTGGGATTGGGGTGAGGGCCCTTTTCTGCGTTCGGCTGGATCAGGTGGGGCTTGAACCTGCGTTGATGCTTTGCCGCTGTTAAAAATGCGTTCAGTCCGGCGTCACGCCCCGCTCTTGAGGGCTTCAGATGGCGGGAGTATCCTTTACCATGTGCTAAAGATCGCATTGACCGGTGGAATCGGTGCTGGTAAGAGCACGGCGGCGCGTATGTTCGCGGCGTTGGGCGCGGAGTTGATCGATGCTGACGTTCTGTCGCGGGAAGTCGTCGCCCCTGGAAGCGACGGGCTACGAGCCGTGACGGAACGTTTCGGTTCCGAGGTGTTGGATTCGGAGGGGGCCTTGGATCGGGCCGCATTGGCTCAGGTCGTCTTTCGAGACGGCTCCGCTCGAGCTCGGCTGGAGTCCATAGTTCATCCTCGCGTCAGGGCCAGATCGGCGGAAATCATCGCCGCTCTACCGCAGAATGCCGTGGTGGTGGAGGATATTCCCTTGCTGACGGAGACGGGAGCGGCTCCGAACCATCATCTTGCCCTGGCGGTGGAGGCTCCGCTGGAACTGCGGCTGGAGCGGTTGACCGGGCGCGGAATGGCGCGTGATGAGGCACAGCGGCGCATTGACAACCAGGCTTCGGAGAAGGAACGACGGCGGGCCTGCGATGTGGTCTTGGACAATTCCGGCGATGAACGTGCGCTGGAGTTGCAGGTACAGCGATTGTGGCGGGAACGTATTGAGCCGTTTGCCGCCAATATGATGTCGGCTCGGTCAGCGGCCGAGTCGGAGAAGCTGCGGTTTATCGTGCACGATGAGGGCTGGGAACAGCGCTTTGAGCATACGGCCGCGCGCCTGCGCCGCATCATGGGTTCTTCTGCCGTTCGCATTGATCATGTCGGCTCCACCGCAGTTCCCGGGCTTCCGGCTACGGACGTCATTGACGTACAGGTCACGGTAGTGGCACTGAGCGCGGTGGAACGAATGCAATCGGCGTTGGAACGGGCGGGATACTTCCCCATCGTGGACGGAAGAGACGTATCCCAGTCCGGGCGGATTCCGGATATCGCCGATCCGGAATCCACAGGTGGACAGCAGTTTCTGTACGGATCGGCCGATCCGGGCAATATCGTCCACATTCATTTCAGGGCGATGGACGGCATCGGCCGTCGGCTGGCGGTGTTGTTCCGCGATTGGCTACGGCAGAATGAATCGGCGCGTGTGCGCTATGCTGCGGAAAAGGAGGAATGGGCGGCTCGGGTGGATTCCTATCAGGAGTACCGTGCCGCGAAGGAATCCTGGTTCCGTACGGTGGGTTGTCCTGAAGCACAAGAATGGGCGCATGAGAACGGATGGAGCGCTCCGGTTTGTTAGAACAACCGTGTCAACGGCCACCGTTTAGGGGATACCTACAAAAGTCTTTGTACGGTCAGGGCTTAAACTGTCGTCGTGTTGTTTCGCCTCTGGGATCAACCGGCTCCGACGCAGTCGGTATTTCGTTCGAACGGTCAGGTTGTCGTGTCGTCCCACGCACTGGCGCGGGAGGTTCTCACCGATACCGAGCGGTTCAGCGCCGCCAACGCCTTGGACGCCGTAGAGGCTTTGCCCGCGCGGGTATTGCGTGTACTGACGCGGCACCGATTTCGGCTGCCTCCGACCATGGCCAACAACGACACTCCCACGCACCCGAGAATGCGGGAGCTGTTCGGTGAAGTCTTTGCGCCACAACGGGTGAGCAGTCTTGAGCAGCAAGTCGAAGAGTGGACGAACCAGACGGTGGACGATCTCCGCACGTCATTGGACTGCGATGGAGTCGCCGATCTCGACGCGTTGGTATCGGCCGAGATTCCGCTGCGTGCGCTCGTGCGGTTGTTGGAGTTGCCTGCCGAATCGACCGCGGTGGTTAAAGAATTTTCGCGTTCGGCACTGGAGATGTTCTGGGGCCGACCCGATCTGGATCGGCAGTTGGAACTTGCGGAAATCATCGGCCCTCACCATGCTGAGCTGCGGCATTATGTTCGGCAGGCTAGCGGTCCCGTGGGAAGCGTGCGGGATGAGATAGGTGAAGACGAAGCGACCGGTGCGGTGTTCTTTCTGCTGGTAGCGGGGCAGGAAACCACCGCCCAGTTTGTGACACTGCTCCTGCACTATTTGGTGGAGCACCCCAGAGCCCTTGAAAACGGAGACGGCGCCGCCGTTGTGGAAGAAGGATTGCGCCTCTTTCCCTCGATCGTGTCGTGGCGGCGTCGAGTCCGCTCGGACACCACCATTGGTTCCGAACCGGTGAAGGCGGGTGAATCGGTACTCGTTTGGCTGGCGGAGGCGGGCCGCGACGCCGGGGTGGCGGAATGTCCGCGTGAATTCGTCCCCCACCAACGCGGGTCGCGACGCCATTTGGCGTTCGGTGCCGGCAAGCACCGGTGCCTGGGAAGCCAGTTGACGCGGCTGGAAGCGCGCATCATCGTGGATCGCCTGCGCGAGGTGATTCCGACTCTGCGAACGGTTTCCGCACCGCGGAGCGACGACAACATGTCGTTCCGGATGCCCGGACCCTACATGGTGCGTCGGGTCAGTTGAGGAACGGCCTTTTCGGCGTGACGTTGGAATTCCTCCGGCGTTAGAGCGCCCATTCCGGCGGGAAGTACCGCCAAGCGATCCCCTGGCAGGTCAGTGAGATTTTCCGATTCGGCCAAGTCCGGTTCCGCGGACAACGCCCCGATGACCACCGTCGATTCAATGCCGCGGTGTCGCAAGGCTTCCAAGGTCAGCGCCGTGTGGTTAAGAGTGCCGAGCCCGCTTCGTGCCACGACGACCGACGGACACTCGAGGTGTACCGCTAGGTCGGCCAGCGTCCAGCCGTTCTCGCCCAACTCAACCAGTAGACCTCCGGCTCCTTCGAGGAGTATCACTTCGGCGTCGCTGTCGTAGACCGCGTCGACAACGGTTCCGAGCGACAAGGGTGGGCGCTCTTCGCGGCGAGCGGCGGTCAAGGGGGCCAGGGGGTCTCGGTATTTGACCAGGGCACGTGCCGGGACGTCCGCGAGGCGGGAGATCTCGGCCGCGTCATCGTCGTCCCCCGTCTGGGCTATCTTGATGACTTCCACGGTGCTTCCCTCCAATCGCAGCTGTGAAGCCAGTGCTGCGGTGACGACCGTCTTGCCCACTCCGGTATCGGTTCCGGTAACCAGCACAGGCCCTCTGAAGTCAAACATCGCGCTCCTTTTCAATAGTGGTCAGTGCGGCATCGAATTCGGCCTCGCTGACGGAGGTGTTGATCGTCAATCGCAGGCGGGACACATGGTCTGGCGTCGACGGCGGCCGGAAACATCCCACCGCGACGCCTCGTTCGGAGACGTGACGAGCCCAGCGTGAGGCCGTGTCGGCGTCCCCGGCGGGAATGGACAGAATGGCCCCTTCGCTTTCGGCTACGTGAAACCGTCGTGCGGCCGTCGCGATTCGACGGCGGATGACATTGCGGGCACCGACCGCCTCGGTGGAACGTTCGAGAGCCGCGAGGGCCCCGGCGATGGTGGCCGGTGGTGGGGCGGTGTCATAGATGAACGGACGGGAGGTGTCGGTGAGATGTGCTCGTAGGCTTCGCGGTCCCGAGACGAAACCGCCCGCGGAGGCGAGTGCCTTAGACAGAGTCCCGGTAACGACGATATTGTCCCCGTCGACGGATCCGCTGAGGCCCCCGCCTCGTGTCCCTACCACGCCGAGAGCATGTGCTTCGTCCACCACGAGCAGCGCATCGTAGGCGGAGCAGAGCCGTTGAATCTCCTGGAGCGGTGCGCGGTCTCCCAGCACCGAGTAAACCGATTCCACCGCCACCAGAAAAGGACGGTGCGTTTCAAGTTGGGTTTCCAAATCCTGGAGGTCATTGTGCCGGAAGGACTCGACCTGGAGGTTCGTCATGCGCGCGGCGTCGTGCAGCGAAGCGTGCACGTGAGCGTCAAAGAGGAACGTACGACCGCGAGGAGCAACGGAACCCAGAGCCGTCAGCGCTCCCAGATTCGCCATGTAGCCGGAGGAATACAGCAGGGCCTCGTCCTGCCCGGTCAGGGCCGCCAATTCGTGTTCGAGTCGGCGATGTATATCGGTCGTGCCGCGAACGGCACGGGAGGACCCGGCTCCCAGACCGTAGTGGGTGAGTGCCTCCCGCGCCGCGGCGATGACGTCCGGATGCGTGGACAGCCCCAGGTAATCGTTGGAAGCGAGGTCGGTCAGGTCCGAGCGGGACTCGACGTTCCGATTCAGTCCCCGTTGCCGTCGCAGCCGCGCCTTCTGTTCCAGACGTTGCCATAGACGATGGGTCATCGGGCACCGGCTACGTCGTCGATCGCCTTGCCGAGCCCGTCCACGAGAAGCCGGGTATCGGACTCGTCCAAAGTCAACGGAGGCATCACGATAACCGTGTCCCCCAATGGGCGTAGCCAGACCCCGTGCTCGCGGGCGGCCTGGCAGACCTGGAAACCGGTGCGCTCTCCCAGCGACGTCACCTCCACTCCGACCATGGTGCCCAGTTGCCGGATCTCGGTCACCTCCGGGTGGTCGGCGAGCGGTTTGAACAGGTGGTCAAGCCGTTGCGCCAGGCGACCGGCTTGACCGAGGACGTTGTCACGGTCCATGACCTCGAGATTGGCAATGGCGGCCGCGCAACAGATCGGATTCGCGGTATAGGTGTGTCCGTGGAAGAATGTGCGTGGACCGTCATCGTCAGGTTGCGACAGGAAAGCGTCGTAGACGTGCTGGGCCACCAGGACCGCGGAGAGCGGCAGGTAGCCGGCGGTAATACCTTTCCCGCACGTGAGTAGATCGGGGACGACCTCGGCCTGCTCTGCCGCCCACATCGTTCCAGTGCGCCCGATACCGGTGGCCACCTCATCGAAGATGACCAACGCCCCGTACTTATCGGCCAGGCGCCGCACCGCTCTGAGATAGGACGCGTCGTAGTCGAGCATGCCCGCCGCACCCTGCATGAGCGGTTCGACGATGATCGCACAGGTGTTGTCGCCGTGCTCGGCCATCGTCTCTTCCAAGGCGACGATGGCTCGGGCCACTCGGTCGTCCCCCAAGGAACGATCCCCGGGGGAGGGAACACCGATGGTTTCGAGAAGCAATGGCTTATACGTCGCATGGAAGAGGTCGTGACCACCGACGGCGACGGCGCCCAAGGTGTCGCCGTGGTAGGCGTAATTCAACCGGATGAATTTGTCCCGTGGACGACCGGTCTGGGTCGAATACTGATAGGCCATCTTGAGTGCGATTTCGACGGCGGAGGAACCGTCTCCCGCGTAGAACACCTTGCTGAGTTCGGGGCCGTCCCCGGTGGGAGCCCGGTTGACAAGCATCTCGGACAGCTCGATTCCGGGTTTGTGTGTAGAGCCGAGGAATGTCGAGTGGTCCAGAGTTCGAAGCTGCTTTTCGATGGCGGCGTTAATGTCGGGGTGACAATGACCCACTGTGGTCGTCCACAACGATGATACGCCGTCGAGGAAACGCCGCCCGTCGACATCGGTGATCCACGCTCCCGAGGCTTCGGAGACCACCGTGGGGCCGTCATCTATCCAGAGGCTGTGCTGTGTGAACGGGTGCCACACTGCTGCGGCGTCTCGGTCGATCCAGTGAGAATTAGTGGCCATGCACGACTCCTTTGGAGGGTATAGCTAGTAATATTTGTAGGATACCTCCAAGATGACCGTCGATCGTTTGGGGGAGCGGAGCGATACAACCGTGCGGCCGCGCTGCCGTCGACACCAAACCGGTCTATACGGGACGACGAATCGGCCCGCGCCCCAAACGGATGCGGAGTCATGAACGGAGAAAAACACGTCATATCTCTTCACACCTGCGCGCTTGGACGCGCCGTCAACCGGTTCAGAGCCTTGATCGCACCCGAAGAATCCGACGTCTTACCCGCCCAGGCAACATATCCGTCAGGGCGGACGATGAACGCCGGGGCGATACCGGAATCGGCACCGACCCGAGCGACCAACGGATGCTCGACATTGACGTTCACCGCCAGAAAGCGTCCGTCACGCAGCGCCTCGTACAGGCGCCGACCATCGTGAAGAGGGATATCCGGAACACGACGTCCCACGCGTTTATCGCTACCCGACGGACGTGCGTAGGCGATACTGATTCCCGACACTCGTTCGGCACCCGTTCGTGCGACGATACCCAGATTCGTCACAGGCAGAATCGCATCACGAGTCGCCCGAACCATCACATTGCGCAACGTCCCCATGCGAACCAACGCCCCCGACAGGCGCACCACCATGCGCGCGACCGGTAGGCGCTCCGATTCATAACCATCCAAAACATCGTCCCCCGAGCCGTCGAGCGCCAATGCGATGCGCCACGACAGATTAGCCGCATCCTGCAAGCCCGTATTCATCCCCATTCCTCCGGCAGGAGAGTGGCAATGGGCGGCATCGCCGGCCAAAAACACCCGACCGACCCGAAAGGCTCCGGCCAGGCGTTCATCCGAATGAAACCGAGACAGCCAGCGAGGCGAATGCATGCCGTGATCGGTCCCGGTCACCGAGCGGTACGTCGCCCGCATTCTCTCGAAATCGACGGGGGCATCGTCCTCCCGGTCGTTTCGATTCCATGCGAAGACCCGATACCACCCGTCACCAAACGGCACACTGAATGCCAGTGCCTCGCCATTCGAATCGGCGGTCAGTGAAGAGTCGGGCGGATCGCTCATTCGGACGTCCCCCAACATGATGGACGAGAGAACGGTGACACCGTCGAAGGAAACCGCCAGAGCCCGGCGAACGGCGGAATGGACCCCGTCGCAACCCACGACGAAGCGGGCGTGATAATCACCGGCGGTGGTCTGGACTCGGACGGTGGAGGAGTCCTGGTCAAGCCCGGTCACCTCGGTCCGAAAGCGGAACCTGGCTCCCGCCTGCTTGGCGCGCTCGCGAAGGACGGCTTCAACATCGTATTGCGGGGCGATGAGAACGAAGTTGTAGCGGCTCCTTATATGGTCCATCCGTAGGGTGCCACGTCCGAACAGGCGGAGGCGTCGCACGCGCGTCACTTCTTTACTCAAGAGCGGTTCGGCGAGGCCGCGTATGTCGAAAACCTCGAGCGTGCGGGCATGTACCCCGAAAGCCCGGGAGAGGTTGGAGATGTCCGACGAGCGCTTCTCGAGGACGGTGACGTTTTTGCCGCGTTCGGCTAGGTCGCCGGCCAGAAGCAGACCGGTGGGACCGGCTCCAATGACAATGACGTCACTGCTGTTGAGGTGGTCATACATGGCTAACTCCTTTAAGTCAACGCTTGTTGGCCAATGATTGTTGACTTTAGATTAGGGAGGAACGACTTGTATGTCAACGTCTGTTGACATACAATTTTCGACATGACAGCAGCACGCCGCTCGAGCGATGACACCAAAGAGCGCATTCTGGACGCAGCGCGACGTCGATTTACCGACGTCGGGTTCGCCAAAGCGACGATCCGCTCCATCGCTTCCGAGGCCGACATCGATCCGGCCATGGTGATCCGGTACTTCAGCACCAAGGAACGACTGTTCAGCCTGGCGCTTCCCATCGACCTCGAGGTCCCCGATTTCGCCGCCTTGCCCCCGGACGGCTTGGGGGAGGCGGTCGTTCGACACTTTGTGCTCGTCTGGGAGGACAATTCGACCCTCATTGCCCTATTGCGCACGGCGGCAAGTGATGAGGAGATAACGGAGAAAATACGCGACGTATTCACGCATCAAGTACAGCCGGCAGTACGGCGGGCGGGCATGGCCGCTCATGAAGTTTCCTTGCGGGCGGGGCTGATCGCCTCACAGATTCTCGGTCTGGCACTGACACGATATATTCTGCGGCTGCCCCCGGTGGTGGAGATGGGCACGGAGGACATGGTGGCGGCGTATGGACCGACGATTCAGCGCTATCTCACCGGTGAGGTCACGACCGGCGGTGCGGAGAATTCGGGTTCATCCGACCACAGGCCGATGTCCACGACCTGACCACGCCGCTCGTCAATGACGTCCAGGCGTTGGTCGGATAAACCCGAATCGGTAACCAGGCTCTATCGAACGGTGTCGCCGCAGATCTAGCCGATGACGCTGGTGACCTCCCATGGCGGGTTGAGGTTCGATACATCCTGGGAACGGTCGAGGTCGAGGCGCGCCATACCTGTTTCGGTGTTCATCTCGATGACGGTCAGTTCATTCTGGCTAATGTGATACCGAAAGGCGGCTTGACCCGGCTCGGTTGGTTCGTCACCCTGTATTGGATATTCGACGACGTAGACCGGTTCGCCCTCCTGCTCGTATTCGCGGAGCACAACGCCATGCTCGACCAGTCGCTCCGGATCGTCCGGGGAGTCGGCGGCCATGTCGAGAAGGCGATACAGCAATGCCTCCACCGGACCGAACTCGGCCTGAGCCTCATCACTTCCGGCGGCGATCGTTTGCCAGTCCGACGCGGGAACCGGGAAGGCGAGCGAATCGGAACCGTGCTTGCGAGTGGTGAATCCGCCCGGTTTGACGATTTCGAGTCGATGGCCGTCGCCGTCCGAGACAGCGGAGTAGGCGGTCATATTTCCCCAGTTGATCTGCCCTTTTCCGGTGAGAAGCTCGCCGGTGGGCTGGGGGACGGTGAATTCGAAACCGGCGGTCGACCAGCGGTTCGACGAACGAATCTGAGACACGGTCGTGGCCAGCTCCTCGTCCATGGATTGGGCTTCGCCCGCCGGGCCGCCAAGAAGATCGATCGGTACCAATTCCGCAGAGTCGACTGTCTTTTCAAGGAGGAAATCGATTCGGGCGTTCTCCTCGAAGCCGAGGTTGACTTCAAAGCGCCGCAGTTGTCCCGACCCGTCCACCGAATAACGTGCGTCGGGAACGCCCATCTGGGTATCGCCCTCCACCATGATCGGAGCCTGGAAGACGTCGACGTCGACCCCGTCTATGGCCTCAGTGCCCTGCCAAGTGGCCTCCTGCTGTAGAAAGACCGGGTTGTCCTCTTCAGTCGCCGTCAAGGTGAACAGGGATGAAATCAGGACGTCGAGGTCGGTTTCGGTACGGGTCAAGCCGTAATTGTCTCCCGGCAGGATCGGGCGCACACCCCACCCCTCCTGTGAGACGGCCGCCCGTTCGAAGGCCTCGTGATCGGGACCGTGTGCGACGAGACCGGGTATGGCCTGCAGGAGTCGGGTGTCTCCGTCAAAGTCGTAGCGGGAATAAATGAAGGGGACGGTCCAGTCCACGTAGCCGTCGAGGATGATTTCCTTTTCGGGCGTCGGCACCTTCATTCGGAAGGCCATGGGTTCGGACCCGTGGTTATTCGTACGAACCTGACTCAACAACTGGGCTTCCTCGGTGGTGATGTCGCGAGCGGCCTCGTCCTCCGAACCCCCGGTATAGAGAAATATCAAACCGGCGGCGGCCATGAAGGCGGCGATGAGCATGAGGCCGATGTACTTGCCTTGCCTGTTATGCGAATTATCGTTACTCACAAAGAGATTAACGATTCAGGCGCAGGTGGGTGGCGCGTAGGGCGTGAATCACTACGTGATGTCGGCATTGGGGTGGGTTCGGACCGCCGACTTGATACCCCGTGGCATGGAAAATGTCGGAGGCGGTGGCTAAGGTGGGATCGTGGCTTTTGACATTCCGCGGGCCGACGGCCGATTCGAAGTTATCAGTGATTACGAACCTTCCGGTGATCAACCGAACGCCATCGCCGGGCTGAACGAGCGAGTGCAACGCGGAGATCGCGACACCGTGCTGTTGGGTGCGACGGGTACCGGTAAATCCGCCACGGCCGCCTGGTTGATCGAAAAGCTGCAGCGTCCGGCTCTGATCATGGCCCATAACAAGACCTTGGCCGCTCAGTTGGCCAAGGAATTCCGGGAGCTGCTTCCCAATAACGCCGTCGAATATTACGTATCCTATTACGACTACTATCAGCCCGAAGCCTATGTCGCTCAAACCGACACCTTTATCGAAAAGGACGCTTCCATCAATGAAGAGGTGGAACGTCTGCGGCATCGTACTACCTATTCTCTATTGACCAGGCGCGATGTTGTAGTGGTCGCGACCGTTTCGGCGATTTACGGTCTCGCGACCCCGGTGGAGTATTTGCGTTCGGCCATTGAGCTTGAAGTCGGTCAAGAATGGGAACGTGACCGGCTCTTGCGTCGATTGGTCGACATTCAATACGCCCGAAACGACATTAACCTGGTAAAAGGCAACTTTCGGGTTCGTGGTGACACCATTGAGCTGATCCCCGCGTATGAAGAGCTCGCGATTCGGATTGAAATGTTCGGCGACGAGATCGATCAGCTGTCGTATGTGCATCCCATGACCGGCGAAGAGGTTCGTCGCGTCGATCAGGTTCTGGTGTTTCCCGGTTCGCAGTACGCCATCGGCCAAGAACGTTTGAAAGGCGCGATCGGCGGCATCGAATCCGAATTGGAAGAGCGTCTGACGGAATTCGAAGGTCAGGGAAAACTCTTGGAGGCGCAGCGTCTCCGGATGCGGACGACCTTTGATTTGGAGAATCTGAAGCAGACCGGCTCCACCGGCGGTATTGAGAACTACTCGCGCCATATGGACGGGCGCGAGGCAGGATCACCTCCGCATACGCTATTGGACTATTTCCCCAGCGATTTCATCACCGTCATCGACGAATCGCACGTCACCGTGCCTCAGATCGGAGGCATGTACGAAGGTGATGCGTCACGGAAGCGGAACCTCATCGACCACGGCTTCCGTCTTCCCAGCGCCGCCGACAACCGACCGCTGACCTTCCCGGAGTTTCGCGAACGAGTCGGTCAGAGCGTTTATATGTCGGCGACCCCAGGATCCTGGGAGATGGAGCAGGCCGATGGAGAATTCGTAGAACAGGTCATTCGTCCCACAGGCCTGGTGGATCCGCATGTGGAAATCCGTCCCACGAAAGGCCAGATCGATGATCTGATGGCGGAGATTCGCGAGCGTACCGCCCGCAACGAACGAATTCTTGTCACCACCTTGACCAAGAAGATGGCCGAGGACTTGACCGATTACTTGCTGGACAATGGGATCAAGGTGGAGTACCTGCATTCCGAGGTGGACACCCTGCGGCGAGTGGAACTGTTGAAAGAGCTGCGACGCGGTGATTTCGACGTCCTGGTCGGTATCAACCTACTTCGTGAAGGGCTGGACCTTCCTGAGGTGTCGCTTGTCGGGATTTTGGACGCCGACAAGGAGGGATTCCTGCGGTCGTCCACGTCATTGATTCAGACGATCGGGCGTGCGGCCCGTAACGTCTCCGGAGCGGTGATCATGTACGCCGACAATATGACCGACTCGATGACCCATGCGGTCGAGGAGACGGAGCGACGGCGCGCCAAACAGATCGCCTACAACACGGAACACGGCATCGATCCGACGCCTCTGCGAAAACGGATTGGGGATATCGTCGACGACCTGTACGCCGAAGCGGAGGACACCGAGCAGCTGGAGGCTTCGGAACGGCCGAAGGCCAAACAGCGCAAGTCACAGCCGGGTGACCCGGCAGGTCTGCGCAACGAGATCGTGGAACAGATTTCCGAACGCAATGAACAGATGATGGACGCGGCTCGGGAGCTACGATTCGAATTGGCAGCGGCCTATCGTGATGAGATTGCCGATTTGAAGCGTGAACTGCGGGAAATCGATAATGCGGAAGGCTGACGACCGGTCGACACGGTCGGGTCGGTGAGAGGAGACGGTGCCGGGAGGCGGGACGGCTCTCCCGGCTGTTGCCGGAGGTAAGCGCTTCGCTTGGTCTCCGTTGCGTCGGATCAACCCACGGCTGTAGCCGAGGTGCGGAGATCACGACGGCTCAGTCGATATCGGAGAGGTGCTCCACCTTCGGTGCCTCGGCAAAGTAGCCGCCGATGGCCTCACGCCAGGCGTCAAAGCGTTCGGTCTGACGAAATCCTTGATCATGGGCTTCGATCGAATCCCATTCGATGAGCAGTACGAACCGCGAGGGCGATTCCACACTGCGGGTCATACGCATGTTCCGTAGGCCGGGTGATTGAGCGACGTTATGCCGGGCCTCCCGATAGGCGGAGAGGAATTCGTCCTCTTGTCCGGGGGTAATGTGAATGTCTGCGATTTCAGTGACCATTACCCCAGCGTGTCATGGTTTTTCGTGGTTTCTCATCGTCCACACGATTGATGAGATAACGGTCATATTCACGACGGTACACTTTCCCCTGAATATGAGGCATAATCAGAGATGATCAACCAAGATCGTACATATGGGGAGTATCCCGCAGCTCAGATGCTGTTAGCGTTGCCGTCAATACACGGGGCCGCCTACCGGCCTCCGGTCACGCTGACCCTTTAGGGTTGGGAGAGACCATGAGATACTGTGAGCCGTTTCCGTGATTGCGGAATCATCGTGCTCCCTATCGAGCTGAAAGGCATAGCGTTGGATCTCCCACTGTGGGCTTGGCTTGTCACCGTCGTTGGCTTCAGTATTGTCATCGTGGCCGACCTCATTTATTCGGTGCGCAATCCTCATCGTCCGTCATTTAAAGAATCCGCCACGTGGTCGCTTATCTATTTCCTGTCCGCGATCGCGTTTACCGGGGTCATATTCGCACTCGAAGGAATGACCTATTCGGGGGAATTCCTGGCCGGTTTCCTCACCGAAAAGGCCCTATCGGTCGACAATCTGTTTGTCTTCCTGTTGATCCTGACCGCGTTTAAGGTTCCCGATCGATTCCAGTCCCGGGTACTGCTGATCGGTATCGTCATCTCCATTGTGTTGCGCGCCGTTTTCATTGCCGTCGGTGCCGCCTTGATTTCTCAGTTCAGCTGGGTGTTCTTCATCTTCGGAGCGATCTTGATCTGGACTGCGATTCAGATGATTCAAAGTGATGACGATCATACCGAGGAGTATAAGCCCAACCGTATGACCGTCTTCCTGAAGCGTCACATGCGTTTTTCCGATGAGTACGATGGCGGAAAACTGTTTACCTCGATCGACGGTCTACGGCATGCCACCCCCATGTTGTTGGTGATCATCGCGGTCGGTTCCACTGATGTGTTGTTCGCTCTCGACTCGATTCCCGCCATCTTCGGTTTGACCAAGGAACCCTACATCGTCTTCACCGCTACGGTGTTCGCACTGATGGGTTTGCGCCAGCTGTACTTCCTTTTGGCAGGTCTGCTGCAGAAGTTGCATTACCTCGGTCTGGGGCTGTCGATCATCCTCGGTTGGATCGGGGTCAAACTGATTCTCACCGGGCTGCATGAGAACCACCTGAGTTGGATCAACGATGGTGAACCGGTTCCGGTGCCGGTCATTCCCACGAGTCTGTCCTTGGGCTTCATCGTGGCGGTCCTGGGCATCGTGATCGCGGTCAACTGGTTCATGCTGCGTCGCGAAGGAAAGACGTGGAGTGAGCTGATGTCAGAAGATCCGCTTGACCAGCCCCAGCAGAGTGATTCGGGGCTGACGCGTAAAGAATAATGCGTGACCGTTACGGGAAATTCGTTGCCGGTCGTTCGGGCCCGAAGAGGGTGTGAACGACCGGGCCGTGGAGGCCCGTACGCGGTTCGTCTAATCGAACTCCAAGGGACGGCATACCTGTGGTTCCGCGATGTCGTCGAAGGGGACGATGACGACCTCCCCGGCGTCGGGAGAGGCGTATACCACGTGGAGTGGCTCATTACCGCCGATGTCCACGGCCATCGCCACCTCTTCCTCGGGGTTTTTGAAGAAGACCACGTCACCCGGTCGGGTGGAGGCCACGTCGACCTGTGGGGCGATTTCGTCCTGCCAGCGAGGGTAACGGGGGAGGGGGAGGCCGAACTGCCGGAAGGTCATCCACAGGAGAGCACCGGAATCCAGGCCGTAGGCACTGACCCCGCCACGAACGTACGGCAGACCTACCAGCTGTAGCGCCGGAGCCGAGATTTCGAGCGACCCGGCGACGGGCATGACCGTATCGGTCGGTTCCGGCTTCAAGTCGCGCTCTGGAACCCAACCGGGTTGATTCGGCCCGGGAAGTGAGACGGGGACCCAGCCGCGATAGGCACCGCCGACCACTCGTAGCCTGGTGGACATACTGACTCCGGGCATGATGACGTCCCCACCCGGTTCATCGCGAATCGCGGTAGCGGTGGAGGACACTAGAAACGGCTGATAGTCTCCGTCCGACTGCACCATTGTGGTCAACTGTTCGGAGGGGACCCAACCTGTCACTTCCAGAACCGGATCGTTGACCTGCACTGCGCCGGATTCTTCTGCGAGGACATGCACGACGCTTCCCAACAGCAGTTGCGTCACAATGCGATCATCGGAATCATGACGTTGGTGTGGAGAAAGACCGGCCACCCAGTCCCGTAGCGCTACCGGTACACCGACGGCCAAGCGGTCGTCATCGCTCCACACATGCGGCTGTGTCCACAGCGTCGCACTGGATACGGTGATGACAGCAGGTGAGAAAGACGTCGATGTCACGTGTGGATCTCTCTTGTTGAACGGTGATTGGTTGTGCCGATGTGGTTGCCCGACATGGTCTGCCTCGGAGTCGAAGAATGACTCTCCAACAATGTAGCAAGTGACACGAGAATCGCACAGTGGGTCCCAGGCTGGGATCAGCTCCACATAATGCCCGAAAGTGGACAAAGAAGCGTTTTGGAAACCGTGCTGTGTGGGGGACACTGCGACACCTATGGCAATCGTGACTTGACAAGTAGTATGGATCGCGCCGTCGCAGTGTGAGGTTAGGGCATCGGGATGACAGTGGTGAACAACGGGAGGTACGACAGTGGACAATGCCGCGCACCAGGGCATCATGATCGATTCGGAGGACACGACCGACCGCGACGATGCCATCTGGATTAGTTGGGACGGCGACGAGGTCGAAGCGTGGGTCCACATCACCGCGGCGGCCGATCACATCCCCTGGGGCAGTCGTCTGGACGAACGTTCCCGCCACCGCATGCACACCCAATACCGTCGGGACCACCATCGTTCCATGCTGCCACGCGCATTGGAAGAGCAGGTCAGCCTGTGTGGAAACGTTGATCGGGAACAACCGACCCTAGTGGTTCGGGTTCGTCTCAACAACGCCGGGGAGGTGCTGGGCACCAATGTGGAACGAGGATATCTCTCCACCGCCTGGGCACTCAGTCACCGGGAAGCCGGTCACGTTCTCGACGATGCAAACCACCCCTTGTTCGAACAGATGGCGGCCGCCGATCGGCTCGCGCGCACACTGTTGGAACAGCGCCGGGCGAACGGCGCCTTGGCGTTCTACGATTTGACGTCCGGGTTCGCGACCGACGAAGACGGCCAGCTGATTCGCATCCGTGAGCACAGTCGCAACAGCGGTTACGTCATCGTCCAGGAGTTCATGATCCTGGCAAATCACCAACTGGCGGCCTGGGCGATTGAACAGGACCTGCCGATTCTCTTCCGTAACCACAAAATGTCATTGATGGCGGGATCGAGTTACGATCTTCGTGACGAGCTCGAACAAGTCGCCATCACCGGTGACGTCACCGCCTACAACCTGCTTCGTAGTCGCCTGCGAGTCGTGGCGCGTACCGCCACCTATGATGCCGTCCTCGGAGGTCATCATGGACTGCAGCTCCCGTATTACACTCACGCCACGAGCCCGATCCGGCGATATCCCGACCTGGTCAACCAACACATCGTCTTCGACCATCTCGATCAACGACCCGGGTTTTACTCCTTCGAACAGCTTCGCGCCGTCGCGAGCGACCTGAACGAGCGCCTCGCCGCCGAACGTGAGGCCAAAGCCGATCACTTCCGCAGCGAGGCACGTAAGCGGGCCGGAGATCGCCTGGAACGCGGTGATTATGCCGGTTTGGAAAACGGAGAGTTCGGCCAGGTTCTACGAATGGCACTGCACGGGGACGGCATTCCCGACGCGCTCATCGATGATGCCGCCCGGCGTTTCCGGGAAGGACAACTTGAACTTCGTGATATGGCCGAGGTGTACTTCCACGACCGAGCCGAGCTCAAGCGCCTCCGCAACGACATTCATCGAACCTTGGCCGCTGAACCGCACCGCGCCCCTACCATCCTGAACTGGTATCTGCAGGAACAACATCAGGGTCCTGTCCAGCCCGGTGACCTGGAGTGGACCGAACAGAGTTATTTGCAGGGGAACACACCCGTGCACGAGGCCGTCGTTACCGTCCGCCTGACCGACGCACACCGCCGTTCGCCGCAGCGACTCCAGCCGTCCAAGAAAGAGGCCCGTTCGCAGGCGATCCTCGCCCTGCTTTCGGACCTGACGGGACTGGCTGACCTGTCGTACAACTGGGAACCAGAGGCGATGGAACGCCCCGAACCCACCTTCAAACCACTGCCGGAAGGACTCGATCCGGTTCAGATCGCGACGATTTACGCCGCCCGCCATTATGTGAGTCAACTGCACTTTCATTTCTCGCCCCCACACCAGACCCCGGCTGACCGAAGTTTCTCCTGCACGGCGACGGCGGTGTCCAACGACGATCGACAGGCCTTGGAGGGGCACGGCGAAGCCAATACAAAGAAGCTCGCCAAGAAGATCGCCGCCCAAGCCCTCAACGGTCGCATTGAACAGCATTACGGGTTGTCAGAGACTACATATCACCCCACGGCAACGACGGAATCGACAAGCGATAGGGCACAATAGAGCCGTGCATATTCTCGACGATCTCAGCTGGCGTGGACTGATCCAAGACTCGACCGATCTGGAGGCGTTGCGCAGTGCAATCGACTCTGGACAGGTATCTTTTTACGTCGGATTCGACCCGACGGCGGAGTCTCTGCACGTCGGGCACCTCACGCAGGTTCTCACCGCTCGTCGACTGCAGCAGGCGGGCCTGCGTCCCTATCTGCTGGTAGGTGGCGCCACCGGTCAGATCGGAGATCCTCGTGAGGCCAGTGAACGCAGCCTGAACCCCCCGGACGTCGTATCGGGGTGGGTCAAGAAGATCCAGTCTCAACTTGAGCCGTTTATGAACTTCACAGGTGACGATCACGCCATCATGGTCAACAACCTCGACTGGACCGGTGAACTCGACGTGGTCTCCTTCCTGCGCGATGTGGGCAAACACTTTCCCGTATCGAAGATGATCAACCGGGAGGTCGTCAAGGCCCGCCTGGAATCGGGTATTTCCTTCACCGAATTCGCCTACCAGCTTCTGCAGTCCAACGACTACTACACGCTGTACCACAAGCACGGCGTCAACCTGCAATTCGGTGGCTCCGACCAGTGGGGGAACATCACCGCCGGCGTGGACTACATTCGGCGCCGCACCGGTGAGCACGCGCACGCCTTCGTCACCCCCTTGGTGGTCAAGGCCGACGGAAGTAAATTCGGCAAAACCGAAGGTGGCGCGGTATGGTTGAACGCCGATCTCACCAGTCCGTACGCCTTCTACCAATTCTGGATCAATGCCGACGACCGCGATATCGTGACCTACCTCAAGTACTTTTCCTTTAAGAGTCATGAGGAGATCGACGAACTTGCCCAGGCTACCGCTGAAAAGCCGGCGGCTCGCCTAGCGCAACGGGCGCTCGCGGAAGAATTGACCACACTGCTGCACGGGGCCGAGGAATGCGCCAATGTGCAAAGGGCCTCGAAAGCCTTGTTCGGTCGCGGTGATCTGAACGAGTTGCCCGAAGCGACGTTGCGAGCGGCGTTGAGCGAAGCCGGTTTGGCGTCCGTGAGCGATCGTGAAACGCCGATGGCACACCTGTTGAAGGAAGCCGGAGTGGTGGCATCGATGGGAGAGGCACGACGGGCCGCCAAGGAAGGCGGCATCTACCTCAACAATGAACGGGTCACCGATATCCATCAGCCGATTGAATCCGAGCAGTTGTTGCACGGTCGGTACGCCGTACTGCGGCGAGGAAAAAAGACCATTGGCGGGGCGGAGATTCACTCACAATAGTGGTGTTGTCGCGGGCACGATCGTTGATGAAGTCGGTGCCCGGGTAACCCTGCGTCCATGGTGCGGTAACGAGTGCGTCGCGATCGAGTCGGTCGGAACGGACGGCGAGGCGCAAAGTAATTAAGAGAGACGAACTTTACAGTGAACGAACAAAACAGGCGTGACGACGGCAATCGACGTCATCGTGGATACGGTGACGGACGTGGCGGCCGTGACAATGGGGGCGCGTCCAGGCGAGGACAGGGCCGAGGCAAGAACTTCGGCGGTCAGGACCGTGGTGGTCGAGGCGGTTCCCAGAACCGGCGGAACTTTCGGGACGACCGCGGATTTCGCGGCAAAGACGGCCGCGGGCGTCCCGCCCGCAAGCACGATCGCGGTGGCGACAAACGCGGTTTCAACCGTGACAAGTCACGGGGCGACGACGGGTTTAAGGCGGAAGGTCGTCATGACGGCATCCACCGCAACGACCCTGCGGTTCGCTTGACCGACAATCAGGGCGCTCCGGATCTCCCCGAAGGGCTCGAATACGGTCTGGAGATGCTCGACGGACGGACCCGGGCGGCTCTGCGCACGTTGAACAAGCAATTGGCCGAGCTGGTGGGCAACCGAATGATCGCGACGGCGGCATTGCTTCCCTTCGACCCCGAGGCTGCTTTGGAACAGGCCAAATGGGCACGTAAGAAAGCCAGTCGGGTAGCCGAGGTTCGAGAGGTGGTCGGAGTGGCCGCCTATCATGCCGGTGAATGGTCTCTGGCTCTCAGCGAGTTGAGAGCCGCTCAGCGGCTCTCGGGCACGCTCGACCTCGTCGCCATGATCGCCGATGCCGAACGGGCCGCCGGACACCCGGAACGGGCGGTCGACTTGCACCGCGAACACGGGAAGAACACCAAGATCGACGTGGCCGTCCGCGTCGAACTCCTCATCGTGGCCGCGGGCGCGCGCAGCGATATGGGGCAGAAACGGGCCGCGACGACGATGTTGAAGGTACCCGCACTGCATTCGGCACGCACGGACGGATGGGTGGCGCGCCTGCGCTTTGCCTATGCGGAGGCCTTGCTGGCCGAAGGGCAGTACGATGACGCCCGCGCCTGGCTGGAACAGGCGGCCGCAGCGGATGAGAACGGCGAATCCGGAGCGGCCGAACGCCTCTTGGAGCTCGACGGAGTGAATTTCGAGGACGTGGAACTGGCCGGGGAGAACGCATCAGAACAGGACGACGCCGAGGATACGGATGAGCGGTCCGACCGAAGCTAAACTCAAAAGCACCGATGAGCCCTTGCACCGACGATACGACGTCGCCCTGTTCGACCTCGACGGCGTGGTGTATTTGCTCGACACTCCGGTTCCTGGGGTCCCGGCGGCGTTGGAAACGGTCACCGACGCCGGTTGTGAAGCCGTCTTTGTAACTAATAACGCGTCCCGGGCTCCCGAAGAGGTGGCTGGTGCGCTGACGCGGATGGGAATCACGTGTCCGGTGAATCGGGTGGTGACCTCGGCGCAGGCCGCTGCGGCCGGAATCGCCGCGCACTGTGGCTCCGGGGCGTCGACGTTCGTGGTGGGGTCGAACGCCCTTCGGACGGCCGTGCAGGCAGCTGGTCTGACCCTGGTCGACGATCCACGTGCGGCCGAGGCGGTTGCCATGGGGTACGTGCCCACCACCAATTGGCGTGATCTGGCCGATATCACTCTCGCGGCTCGACACGGGGCTTGGTGGATGGTGGCGAACCTGGACGCCACCCTTCCGACTCCGGACGGCCCGATGCCGGGAATGGGCGCTCTGGCCCAGGCCGTGGCCACAGCGTTGGGACGTTCTCCCGACGCGGCGGCGGGAAAACCGGAACCGGTCATCTATCGGACGGCCCTGGAACGAGTAGGCGGGGAGCGGCCCATCATGGTCGGCGACCGGCCCGATTCGGATATTCGCGGTGCGAACGCTCTTGGATTGGACACGCTGCTGGTGTTCTCCGGTGTGGCTGGTCCGCTCGACGCGGTAACGCTTCCACCCGACGACCGACCGGATTATCTTGGATGGACGGCCGAAGATCTGATTCAACCGCAGCCTACGGTGACGGTGTCCGAACCGGGAGCGGCGGGATGTGGGTCGTGGCGTGTCCACACGGAATCGGGACGATTCGTATTGCGGGGGCAGGGAGACGTTTTGTCAGCATGGCGTGCGGTATGCGCGGCTGCCTGGTCGGCTGCGGACGCCGGGGTCACACGTCTCGATCCCCGGTCTCCTCCTGAGATCCTCGCCGACGGTGAAGCGGCACAAACGGTATTGAAGACCGCGTGACACGAACCGGGCGGCCGAGAACGGGCGATGTCGACAACTTGATCTGACTCGCCTGTTCTCAGCCGCCCGACAAGACCCGCTCGGTGACACGTAGAGCAGGACGTTAGAGGGCGCTGCCCAGCTTCATCATGTCCATCATGTTGGCTTTGACCTTCACCTGGCCGGACGTGAACGCCTTTTTGAAGTCGAGCTCACCGTCGACAAGCGCCTGGAGGTCGTCGGAGGAGACGATCATGCGAATTTGGGCATCGTCGTTGTCGCCTTCGGCAATGTCGACGAGCTTGCCCTTGTCGAAACGTCCGTTGAACGACACGTCGAGGTCGGTGACGTCGCAGGCAAGCGTGCGATCGAAACCGGATAGCTTTTTGGCGGTCTTGGGTTTGGAGGCCAGCAATTCGCCGAATTTCTCCAAAGCGTCGTGGCACTCGGCGGCAGTGGTCATGGGTGCTCCTTTGCGGTTGACTGTACTTCTGTTCCTCACAGGCGTCCCGATAACACGATGGCGACGCCGGTGGTGACCTTCACATGGATCTCATGGTATCCCGGCTCTATGTTACTCGCCAGTATAGATACTTTGTGCGAGGCCCCGGTCGGTACCGTTGAGGTGCGGGGGTGTGCTCGATTAAGGCACAATGGGTTATCCGCATCCCCAGTGCGAAACCGACACCGGGGTCTGAGTTCCGACAGAGAGGTGGAATCCGGTAATGATGACTCATACGGTACAGGCGTATATGGAATCCGCGGCGGGTACGGCCGCGGCAGCGATGCGACGGGTGAAGAATGCGAGCGATCGCTGGATGGAAACCAACCCCCGTTGGCAGGAGGCGCGTACTTGGGTGCGCGACGGCGTTGACGGTGTGGCCGGAAAGTTCGGCTATCATCGCGACCCGGACCAGACCGAACCCGAGTCCCGCGACGACCTCGACGATCAAGTGCGCCAAACTCAGGCGCAGACCAATCGCATGGATGCCAAACTTAAACGGGCCCAGGACGACATAGCCTCCCTGCGTCGCAGGGTCCTCCAACTGGAGGCCAAGGCGGCATTGGCAAAGGACGACGATGAGAAGGATCGGCGATGACCGAGCAGATACGGCACAGTGATATTGACGATGATCTGAGTTCCGTTCTCTCCAGCCTGGAGTCGTTGCAAGAGATTCCGGTGACCGAACACGTCGCGGTATTCGACACGGTGCAACGTCAACTGTCGGATCTCCTTGCGGACGTTGACGATGCCTGACATTCGCTTGGATGTGGCCCTGGTGAACATGGGGTTGGCGCCTTCCCGAACGCAGGCGCACAACTTGATCAAGCAGGGTGTCGTCATGGTCAATAAGACGCCGGTCACCAAACCGTCGCGTTCCATCACGGATACGGACGTCATCGAACGAGAAGGGCCGACGCCGTATGCGTCCCGGGGCGCGGGGAAGCTGCAACCCGTACTGGCGCAGGCGGGTATTGATCCGGACGGCAAAGTATGTCTTGACGCGGGAGCCTCCACCGGTGGCTTTACCGATGTCCTGCTGCGGGCCGGAGCTCTCCGTGTGGTGGCGGTCGACATTGGCCAGGCTCAGTTGCGCGCGGAAATGGCGGACGACGACCGAGTGACCGTCCACGATCACACGAACGTGAGATTCATTTCGGACGGTGATATAGGTGGAAAGGTCGACCTTACTGTGGCCGATCTGTCCTTCATCTCGTTGACGAAGGTGCTGGAGGCCCTGGCCTCGTGTACGCACCTACACGGTTCGCTGTTGCCGATGATCAAACCGCAGTTTGAAGTGGGAAAAGAACGGATTGGTGCTAGCGGTGTGGTGACCGATCCCGACTTGCGGTACGCGGCTGTCATGGACGTCGTGGAGGCCGGGAAGGCTGTGGGGTGGAATACCCAATGGGTGGCTGCGAGTCCCCTGCCGGGTCCGTCGGGCAATGTAGAGTTTTTCGCGCACATGAAGTACGGTCAACCCGATCTGGAGCCTGAGGCGATTCGGGCGATAGTGGACGCAGCCTAAGGAGCGAGCGGTGTCTGAATTGAATGCTGCACCCCAACGAGTTCTCGTCACGACACACCCGTTTCGGGAGGACGTGGGCGAACTTGCCGAATCGATAGCACATACCTTGCGGGCCAACAAGGTAGCCGTACGCATCGTCCCGGGAACCATGGCCAATCTGTGCGATCCCGGCATCATTGAAGTGTCGGATTCACACTCGACAGGCAAGGCCGACATGGTCATTGCTCTGGGCGGTGACGGTACCGTTCTGCGTTCGGCCTCTTTGTCAGGCGAAGCGGGTCTACCACTGTTGGGCATCAATTTGGGAAAGGTCGGTTTTCTCGCGGAGGCCGAGACCGGGGAACTGCCCACCGTCTTGGATCGGCTGTTGCGGGGCGACTTTGCCGTGGAGGAACGGACGACGTTGAGCGTTCATGCCCGTGACGGCAAAGGCGGTGTATGGACCTCGTGGGCGTTCAATGACATCGCAGTGGAGAAGGCTGAACCCGCGCGCATGTTGGAAGTG
Organism: Haloglycomyces albus DSM 45210; assembly: GCF_000527155.1. NCBI lineage: Bacteria > Bacillati > Actinomycetota > Actinomycetes > Glycomycetales > Glycomycetaceae > Haloglycomyces > Haloglycomyces albus. The sequence goes on from NZ_AZUQ01000001.1 coordinate 2,965,320, forward strand.
TATGTGGAGGTGGACGGGACTCGCGTTTCTCGCTACGGGTGCGACGGCGTCTTGTGTTCGACTCCGACCGGCTCCACCGCTCACGCCATGTCGGCCGGTGGTCCTGTCATGTGGCCCAACGTCGACGCCCTACTATTGGTCCCGGTCAATGCGCACGCCCTGTTCACCAAACCGCTCGTCACCCATCCGAGTGCCAAGATCACCATTGGGGTGGAATCGTCCCTGACTCCAGCGGCGCTTATTGCCGACGGGAAGCCGATGGCGACGCTACCGGCCGGGTCAACAGTGGATATTACGAGTAGCGATCGCCCGGTTCACTTGGTGCGTATGTCCAACCGTTCGTATCCGCAACGTCTGGTGTCCAAATTGGCGATTCCGGTCGAGGGTTGGCGCAATAATCGTTGAGGCGTCGATTCCCGTTGCGACGTTGAATTGCCGCACCGAACGGTCAGCGGTTCTTAATGGTTTTCGGGGTAGCCGACCTGCGGTAGGGATATATCGTCCAGGGCCAAGCGAATTTCAGGTGGCAGGAAGAGTTGGTCGCTGCCGAGGGAGGCTTTGAGCTGTCCGGCGTTGCGCGCCCCCACGATGGCTGAGGACACTCCCGGTTGGTCGCGCACCCAGGCAAGGGCGACCTCCAGCGGACTGACTCCCAGGCCGTCGGCCGCGGTGGATACGGCCTCGACGATGGCGGCGCTTCGTTCGTCGAGGTAGGTTTTGACAAAGCGACTCCACGAGGCGGAATTGATGCGGGAGTCGGCGGGACGGCCGTAGCGGTATTTTCCCGTGAGGACCCCACGACCGAGAGGCGACCAAGCCAGCAGTCCGAGCTCCATCGCCAATGCTGCGGGCAGGACCTCGCGTTCCACCCCGCGTTCAAGGAGAGAGTACTCCACTTCGGTGGCCACGATCGGCGCTCGACCGGGCCAGGCGGACTGCCAGGTAGCGGCTCGGGCGGTTTGCCATCCGGTGTGATTGGACAGACCGACGTAGCGAGCTCGGCCGCTTCGCCACGCGGTGTCCAGGGCCGCCATGGTCTCTTCCAACGGGGTATCCGGGTCGTAGACGTGCAGGAGCCAGACGTCGACGTAGTCGGTTTGGAGCCGTTTGAGCGAGTCGTCCAGTGCACGAAGTAGCCAGGTGCGCGAGGTGTCGCGATTACGATTGGTGCTGTCGGTGCGCACCCCGGCCTTGGTGACGATGTGCAGCTGTGAGCGGTCTACCACGGATTTGGTGAGTTGCCCGAGGACGGACTCGGCCGTTCCCCCTCCGAAGACGTCGGCGGTGTCGACGAGTGTTCCGCCCGCTTCCAGGAAGGTGATGAGTTGTCCGGCGGCGTCTTCCATACCCACTTCATCGGTCGTCCACGTCATGGTGCCCAAGCCCATACAGGAGACTTCCAAACCACTGCGGCCCAAAGGTCTACGTTCCATAGACCTAAAAGTACCCGTAGGGTCGGGGAAGTTCCAGTCCGCGGGCGTTCCGTTGGTCGTCGGTCATGAGATGTGTGGCGCACCGGTTTCAGTGTGGCCGCGTCCATCGCATTGAGGCGGATAGACTGTGCAGTCAATTGAGCTTCCCATCGATATCTGTGAGGAAAGAACATTGGAGATCTGGCAGGCGGTCGTGCTGGGGATCGTTGAGGGTATTACCGAGTTTCTCCCGATTTCTTCGACCGGTCACCTGGTCGTGACGGCGGACTTTATCGGCTTGGATCCGTCCGACCGGGCGTTCATCGCCTTCAACGCCCTCATTCAGGGGGCGGCGATCCTTGCCATTTTGGTGTATTTCTTCCAAGACATCCTGCGTATTTCAGTCGGCTGGTGCAAAGGCGTGTTTCAACCTCAGCACCGGGGAATGGACTACCGGTTCGGATGGTATGTGATCGTGGGAACGATTCCCATCGTCATCGCGGGCCTCATATTGTCCGACTACATCGACAAGGTCATGAACATTTGGATCGTGGCCGTGGGCATGATCGGGTTTTCATTCGTCATGTGGTGGGGTGAACGTGTCGCCACTCATCAGCGTACCGAATCGCACGTCTCGATGAAGGACGCGGTTTTTGTGGGACTGATGCAGGTGCTCGCTTTGTTTCCCGGCGTTTCTCGGTCGGCGGCAACGATGACCGGAGGTCTGCTCCGAGATCTTGATCGTGTCGCGGCTACCCGGCTGGCGTTCTTTCTGGGGATTCCCGCACTAGTGGGCGCGGGAATTTTGGAGGCCGATGAGGCGTTTGGAGCATCGGTGCCGCTGGTTTCCCTACTCGTCGGTGCCTTGGTATCGGGCGTGGTGGCTTACGCTTCGGTGGCTTGGCTGATGAAGTTCGTATCGAAGCACACATTCATGCCGTTCGTATACTACCGCCTGGGATTTGGGGCGTTTTTGCTGGTTATTGCCGCTACTGGTGCGGTATCCGGCTAAGCGGACGTCCCGTGGCCGACGAACCGACGGGAGTTGCGCCGAACTCGCTCGGTACCACGGTGAATCAGTTGAACAGTGATGATAGCGCGACAGCTAGAAAATAGGATCGTTTATGGACTCGTGGAACGCACCTGAAATCGCCTCCTTGCCCGGCAAAGGCGAGCCGCTTCGGCTTTTCGACACCTCCAGCCAGGAAGTCATCAATCCTCTACGCCCTGAGGCGACCGAGGCAACCCTGTATGTGTGTGGTATCACTCCGTATGATGCGACTCATCTGGGGCACGCCGCCACGATGATCACATTTGACCTGGTCGCTCGCTATTGGCGTGACCAGGGAATCAGGGTGCGATACGCGCAGAACGTCACCGACGTGGACGAACCGCTCTTCGAGCGTGCGGAACGTGACGGGGAGGACTGGCGTGTCCTCGGCCTGCGAGAGACGGCGCTGTACCGCGAGGACATGGCAGCGCTCGGTATCGTGCCCCCCGATCATTTCGTCGGAGCGATTGAAACGATTCCTGAAATAGGCGAGGCGGTGGCGCGCCTCTTGGAAACCGGGCATGCGTACCGGCATGAATCAGGTGACGTCTACTATTCCGTGGATTCCGAAGCCGATTTCGGCGCCGAATCGAATTACGATCACTCCACGATGGTGAAGTTCTTCGGCGAACGCGGCGGTGACCCCGACCGTGAGGGTAAGCGAAACATTCTGGACCCGATCCTCTGGAATGCCCCGAAAGAGGGAGAGCCGCAATGGGAGTCACCGGTTGGACCGGGCCGTCCCGGCTGGCACATCGAATGCAGCTTGATAGCCATGGGCTACCTGTCCGATTCCATTGATCTACAAGGCGGTGGGACGGACCTGATCTTTCCCCACCACGAAATGTCGGCGTCGCATGCGCAGTCTCTGAGTGGGGAACGGCCTTTCGCACGAGCCTACGTTCACACCGGAATGATCGGACTGGACGGCGAAAAGATGTCGAAAAGTCTGGGAAACCTGGTGTTTGTATCACGACTACGAGCGGACGGAGTCGACCCCAACGCGGTACGCCTCGGGCTGCTGACCGGTCACTATCGCAGCGACCGGCAGTGGAGCGATCAAGTCCTGGCCGAAGCCAAGCAGCGGTTGGCACGCTGGAGTGCGGCGGTGCGACGCGATACCGCTCTACCCGCCGGAGAGATGTTGTGCCGTGTCCGGCAGCATCTTGCCGACGACCTGGATACTCCACGGGCCCTGGCTGCGGTCGATGCATGGGTGGAAGAGGTCGAACGTGACGGCGGTACTGATCCGTCCGCTCCGATTCTGGCACGTGACACCATTGCCGCCCTTCTTGGTATCGAACTCTAGTTCCTGCGGTAGGATTCTGACTCGCGAACGTTCAAGAATTGAAACCGGTCTGGTCGGCCGACGATCGTTCGGCTCACGACAGACGATCGGGCCGAACGATCGTCGGACAGGCGATGAGACGGGATTCGGAGCGGGGCCACGGTGACGACCCCGCTCCTCTTGTCTAACGAGTCGGCTTCTGTATACGCTTAAACAAGCGTCGCCGACTCCTGACAATCGAGGAGTCAGCATTGAAAATCCTATTGCTAGTGTCAGCGTTTAACGGGCTCACTCAGCGTGCTTGGTGCCATCTGCGTGAAGAGGGGCACACGGTGGGCGTCGAACTCGCCCCGACCCATACCGACGAGTCCATGACCGAACTTGTCCGACAACACGACCCCGACCTCATTCTCTGCCCCTTTCTGAAACACCGGGTACCCGAATCCGTATGGGGCCATTACCCGACCGTCATCGTGCATCCCGGTCCCGCCGGCGATCGCGGCCCCTCGTCGCTCGATCACGCGATCCTCGACGAGCGTGTGCGCTGGGGAGTGACGGCCCTGTCGGCAATCGAAGCCATGGATGCGGGACCGATCTGGTCCAGCCACAATTTCACCATGCCCTCACCCCCGATTTCGAAAAGCGCACTGTACAACTCCCATGTCGCCGACGCCGCTATGGCCTGCATCGATGACGTGGTCGCCACGGTCGCACAGGGGAATCCCCGCCCCACTCCGCCGGAGGTCTATCCGAGAGAAATCCCCGATACCGGCGAACGACCTCTCTTGCGTCGTAAAGATTTCGCCATCGACTGGTCTGATACGCCTGAAGAGATCTGCCGTCGCATAGCCGCCGCCGACGGAGCTCCCGGAGCGCCTGCGGTTATCAACGGCAGAGACTACTGTTTGTTCGACGCCACCCACGAGGACATCACGTACTCGGTGCGTCCCGGAACCGTCGTGGCGCGAGACGGTGATCGCATTGCGGTGGGAGCGAACGGTGGCCTGGTATGGGTCGGCTATGCCGCCAAACTCACCGACAACAAACGGGGTATCAAACAGCCGGCCGGTCACGTCATATCCGTCGGAGGAGTACCAAGCACCACTCTGCCGCATCGCAACGTTCCCGAAGAACTGAGCGAAACCGACTATCAGCGTATCGGTGACGTCGGCGTGCTCACCATTCGCTCCTACAACGGGGCCATGCACACCGAACAGTGCGAGCGCATCACCACCGCGGTGGAAAAGGCACTTACCGAAAGCACCCACACCCTCGTCGTCACCGGTACGGAACACTGTTTCTCCAACGGCATTCACCTAGGTGCCATCGAGGCCGCGGTGGACCCCGCTCAGGAAGCGTGGAACAACATCAATGCCATCGACGATCTGTGCGCCGCCCTGGCCGAAGCCCGCCAACTCACCGTCGCTTCGATATCCACCAACGCGGGGGCGGGCGGCGTGATGACCGCCTTGGCCGCCGACGTCGTATACGCCCGTGAAGGAGCCGTACTCAATCCCTATTACGACATGGGACTGTACGGGTCCGAACTGCACTCGTGGAGCCTGCCAGCCCGCGTGGGCCTGGAAACGGCCCATCGGTTGCTGAACGACAAGCTACCCGTCTCGGCACGGCGTGCGCTGGACCTGGGGCTGGTCGATGCCGTCGGGCCGCGACAGTGGGACTCCTACGTCCGGTGGCTGACCCAGCGGGCTCAGGCGTTGGAAGACGACCGGCTGCGGGAACAGCTACGGCACGGTGCGCTCGCCCGCCGATCGGCACGTCCCCTGACCTACCATCGAACGCTTGAACTGGCGGAGATGGCACGAGACTTTTACGACAATAGGAACGGATTCGCCGAGAAACGCAGGGACTTTGTCTTCAAACGCCCCGCCTCCGAAACCCCGCCCCACCTTCGATTCGCCTGACAGGACCCCGGATTGGCTTTTCGTGTGATGGGCACCCGATGTTCTCGGGCGCCCATCACCGTATATCGTTAATCGTCTTTGCTTGAGCCGTCGTATTTGCCGATCGTTTGACTGAAGCCGCCGTCGTCTATCAGGTCCGCCAACAAGGCGATCTCCCGGTCCAAGGGGCGATCGGCCACCAGGAAATCGACTTTGTCACGCACCGAATCCCACAGGACCTTGGTCGCGGGAGAGAGGCGTTCGCTGCCGCGCAGCTCCGCTCCTTGACAGAGAGCATGCAGGTGAATGGCCATGGCGTTGCGGGTCAGGTCGACCACATTCCAAGCGTCCCTCGCTCCTATGGACCCCATGGAGACCTTGTCCTGATTGTGAGACTCGGTTGACCGAGAGAATACCGTTGCCGGGGTGGAGTTCTTCAGCGCTTCGGCTGCGAGCGCCGAACATGCGATCTGCATTCCCTTGTAGCCATGACTCATTCCCGTCTCGTCTCGGTGCTCGTCGACGAGGTTGGAGGGTAGGCCGTTGTTGAACTTGTCGTCGACGATCAGCGCCAACTGTCGGTCCATGAGGTCGGCTACCGAGGAGACGGCGACCTTCAAGGCGTCCATGGCCGCGACGACATGGCCGCCGTAGAAGTTTCCGCCACTGAATACTTCGCCACTGTCGACGTCGAACAATGGATTGTCGTTCGCCGAATTGATTTCCGTTTCGACCCAGCGGCTCGCCCATTCCACGGTGTCGCGCAGTACCCCGGTGACATGCGGTGCGCAACGTACCGAATATCGGTCCTGCACTTGTCGATTGAGTTTGCGAACTTCTTTAGTGTCTCCCGGGACATGCTGTTCGGCCTGGCCGGACATGGTTGAGCCCTCGAGCAGAGTGGAGACGAGTGCGGCGCTGGCGATCTGTCCGGGGTGAGGTTTGTGGTCGGTGAGGAAGGACGCGAAATGCGCGGCGAATCCGCCTAGTACCTGTGACGTCAGTGCGGTGCAGGCGTCGGCACCCAACGCCAGTTCACGGGCCGCGTGGAGGGAGAGCGCGGCGTAGGCGGTCATGAACGAGGTTCCGTTTACCAGGGCCAATGCTTCTTTGGCTTGCAGTTTGACAGGGCGGAGACCGATGGCCTGCAGGGCGGCAGCGGCGGTCGTGGTGGTGCCGTTGAAATGTACCGAGCCCTCGCCCATGAGGGTCTCGGCAAGGTAGGCCGACGGAACCAGGTCTCCCGAGGCACCTACTGAACCGCGCTGTGGGACCAGGGGAGTGATGTTGTGGTTCAACAAATCCACCAGCATTTCAGCGATCAATGGACGGGCTCCGGACACCCCGCGCGCCAGACAATTGGCGCGGACCGCGATCATGGCGCGCGTTACCGAATGCGGGGTGGTTTCTCCCTGGCCGGACAGGAGGAAGCGGATGAGGTCACCTTGCAGCGCATCGGCCTGGTCTGCGGAAATCAACGTCCGGGCGCTGTCGCCGAAACCGGTGGTGACCCCGTAGATGGCGGTATTACTGGCGACGAGCTCGGCGCGCAGGTCGGCACTGGCTTGCATGCGATCTGACGCGTCGGGCGCGAGACGAGCCGTCACGTCCGGGTCGCGGGCGAGACGGGTGAGTTGGTCGATGGTGAGGTTGTAACCGTCGATGTCGATGGTCGTCATGGGTGGCACCTTTCGCCTGTAGGCCAATAGGTTCAGTACTGATACCGGGGGTCGGCATCGAAACGGGGACGCCGCAAGTCCCCATACCATTCGGTACTGAGATAAGTGTCTCAGCCGTGTTGTCCTTGAGTGTACTAAAAATCGGTCCACAACAGGGGGCCCGAACGTTCGAAAATTACCGTCCCTTGAACGAAAGGTATGTCGATCTCGACGGTAATACCGGTACCGTGCAACGCGGTGTCCCAAACCTTGGTACGCGCTTCCCAAAAAGGAACCGGAACTCGTAATCTTGAGGGGTGTCAGTTACCGATCATGTCGTTCACGCCGAAAAACGGCGTGCGAGCGCTTTCTATCAGCACCTGTCCCATCGTGTCCTTGTCGCCGACGGCGGTATGGGGACGATGCTGCACACCTTCGACCCCACGGAGGCCGATTACGACGGCTACGAAGGCTGTTCCGACATGTTGTGCCTGACCAGGCCCGATATTGTGACGTCGGTGCATGACGCCTTTCTTGAAGCCGGATCCGACGCGATTGAGACCAACAGCTTCAACGCCAACTTCGGTGGATTGGTCGAATACGACATCGTGGAACGGGCAGAGGAACTGGCTTATTCCGCCGCTCGCTTGGCGCGCGACTCCTGCGACGCCTTCTCCACCGAGGAGAAACCGCGATACGTTCTCGGTTCAATGGGCCCGGGAACCAAGCTCCCCAGCTTGGGCCACGCGCCGTTCGCCCGGCTACGGGATTCGTACGCCGACTGCGCTCGCGGTCTGCTTCGAGGCGGATCCGACGCCCTGCTGGTGGAAACCAGTCAAGATCTCTTGCAGACGAAGGCGGCCGTGATCGGCGCGCACCGCGCCATCGCCTCTACCGATATCCACGTCCCGATCATCGCTCACGTGACGGTGGAGACCACGGGAACGATGCTGGTTGGGAGCGAGATCGGGGCCGCACTGACCAGTCTTACCGCACTCGGTGTGGACATGGTCGGCCTCAACTGTGCGACCGGACCCGCGGAAATGACCGAGCATCTGCGGTATCTCTCGCGCCATTCGCGGCTGCCGCTGTCGGTCATGCCCAACGCCGGGCTCCCCCAATTGTCCTCAGACGGCGCCTACTTTCCGCTGCAACCGGATGAGCTTGCGGAGGCGCTGGACGAATTCACCGCCGATTACGGCTTCACTCTGGTCGGTGGTTGTTGTGGGACGACCCCCGAACACATCAAGGCGGTCACCGAACGTCTGAACGGTCGGACACCCGTATCCCGCTCTCCACAGCCGGAACCCGGGGTATCGTCCAGCTATCATCACGTCCCCTTCCGACAGGACGCGACGATTCTCAACGTCGGGGAGCGCACAAACGCCAATGGGTCCAAAGCATTCCGGGAAGCCATGCTGGACGCGGACTGGGATGCCTGTGTCGACATAGCTCGGGAACAAAATCAGGGCGGATCGCACCTGCTCGATCTCTGTGTCGACTACGTCGGACGGGACGGCACGGTGGATATGGCCGAATTGGCCGGGCGCTTTTCCACCGCCTCCACCCTGCCGATCATGCTGGACTCCACGGAGCCGGCCGTGATCGAGGCGGGTCTCGAGCAGTTGGGTGGTCGCTGTGTCATCAACTCGGTCAATTTTGAAGACGGTGACGGACCCGAGTCGCGCTTCCAACGGATTATGCCGATCGTGGCCGAGCATGGGGCGGCCGTTGTCGCTCTCTGCATCGATGAGGACGGTCAGGCCCGTGACCGGGACTGGAAGGTCCGGGTTGCCGAAAGGCTGATCTCCGAACTCACAGGCACCTGGGGAATGAACGTTGAGGACATCTTCATCGACGCCCTGACCTTCCCCGTAACCACGGGTCAAGAGGAGACCCGCCGCGACGGCTTGGAGACGATCGCCGCTATAACGGAGATCGCACGACGGTATCCGGGCATCAATTTCACTCTGGGGATTTCCAACATCTCCTTTGGAGTGAACCCGGCGGCTCGACAGGTGCTCAATTCGGTCTTCCTGCACGAGTGCGTCAGCGCTGGATTGAACTCCGCGATCGTGCATTCCACGAAGATTCTCCCCATGGGCCAAATCCCCGACGAACAAAAAGAAGTCGCTCTCGACCTCGTCTACGATCGGCGTGGCGAGGACTACGACCCACTACAACAGCTGATTGAACTATTCGACGGGGTGACCACCAAGGGCTCCAAGGCGGCGCGGGCAGAGGCGCTGAACGCGCTTCCTCTGGAAGAACGTCTCGCTCAGCGCATCATCGACGGTAATAAAGACGGTCTCGAGCAGGACCTCGACGCCGCCTTGAGTCGTCATTCCGCGCTCGACATCATCAACCGGCACCTTCTGGAAGGCATGAAGATCGTCGGTGATCGTTTCGGCTCCGGTCAAATGCAACTGCCGTTCGTACTGCAGAGCGCTGAAACCATGAAAACCGCCGTCGCACAGCTCGAACCCCACATGGAGCAGGACGACGCCGACGGAAAGGGCACGATCGTCCTGGCCACCGTACGAGGCGACGTCCACGATATTGGGAAGAACCTCGTCGACATTATCCTGTCCAACAACGGATACAGCGTCGTCAACCTCGGTATCAAACAGCCCATCGGCGATATCATCGACGCCGCCGAACAGCACGGGGCGGATGCGATCGGGATGAGCGGGTTGCTGGTCAAATCCACCGTCATCATGCGAGACAACCTGGCCGAACTCACCGCCCGTGGGCTCGCGGGCCGTTGGCCGGTTCTTCTAGGCGGTGCCGCACTGACGCGTTCGTACGTTGAAGACGACCTGCGGGAGAACTTCGACGACGGTGAGGTCCATTATGCCCGTGACGCCTTCGAGGGTCTGGAACTCATGGACCGGCTTATGGCACACCAGCGCGGCGATATCGGTGAGATCCTCACCGAGGAACAGAAAGCCAAAATCGCGGCACGTCGGCGACGCCGAGAACGGACCAAGAATCTCAAGCGTGAGCAGCTACCGTCCCTCGACGACACGACTGTTCGCTCCGATACGAGCCTGGACAACCCGGTACCCCGACCGCCGTTCTGGGGGAACCGCATCGTCAAGGGCCTCCCACAAGCCGATTACGCCGCCTTCCTCGACGAACGCGCCACGTTCCTCGGGCAATGGGGTCTGAAAGGCACCCGGGGCACAGAGGGGCCCGGATACGAGGAACTGGTCGAGACCGAGGGCCGGCCGCGACTGCGTTACTGGCTGGAGCGACTGGCCGCCGACAATGTTCTGGATCCACAGATCGTGTACGGGTATTATCCCGCCTACGCCGAGGGCAACTCCGTCGTCGTCCTCGACGAGGATCGAGACAAGCAGATCGCGCGCTTCGACTTCCCACGTCAACGTCACGACAAGCGTCTTTGCCTCTCCGACTTCTTCCACCCCAAAGACGGTGACGATCTCGACGTGATCGCCATGCAACTGGTGACCTTGGGCAGCCAAGTCAGCGACTACACCAACAAGCTGTTCGAAAACGACGAGTACCGCGACTACCTGGAAGTTCACGGCCTCACCGTGCAGTTGACCGAAGCACTGGCCGAATACTGGCACGCCCGGGTGCGGGGTGAGTGGCAATACCCGCAAGGAGGAGCCGTCGCCGACTCAGACCCGGAATCCATCGGAGGCATGTTCCGCACCGAGTACGCAGGCTGCCGATATTCATTCGGGTACCCCGCGTGTCCCAATCTCGCCGACCGGGCCGTCCTGGTCGACATCCTCGGTGCGGATCGCATTGGGGTGCAATTGTCCGAGGGCGATCAACTGCACCCGGAGCAGTCGACCGACGCGGTGATCCTGCACCACCCGGAAGCCAGTTACTTCAACGCCAAGTAGACGGAGTCGTCGAACACGCTGCAGCACCCCTGCCCGGATGCGCATCATCCGGGCAGGTCACAATAGCCAATCGTGTCGTATGAACTAGTCGCGTATCTCGGCGTGATGGACGCCGGAAAATCCACCCTGGCCCTCCAGTACCATCACTCTCTGGGAGGCAACGGTGTGCTGTACACCTGTCTTGATCGCAGTGGGAGCGGGATGATCTCCAGTCGCATCGGGCTCTCTCATGAGGCCCGGGAGGTCGCCCCCGACCTCGATATTTACGATCAACTGGCCGAACTGCAGCCCGAATACGTCGTCGTCGACGAGGTGCAGTTTCTGAACGCGCCGAAACAAATCAATCATCTCGCCGACGCCGTGGACGGCCTTAAAATCAACGTTTACGCCTTTGGGCTGAAAACCGACTTCCTCGGACGTCTCTTCCCGGCTTCGGCACGCCTCCTCGAACTTGCCGATCGGGTCGAAGAGCTACCGGTGCCCGTGCGCTGCTGGTGCGGCGCTCGCGGTACGCACAATGCGCGGGTGCGCGACGGTGTGATGGTTTTCCAGGGCGACGTCGTCGAGATCGGGGACATGGACAGTTACACGGTTCTGTGCCGAAAACACCACCGAGCCGGCTTGGCTTGACAGAATGGTCGAATTCAAGCCGCTGAGGTGTGAAGGACGGAGTACGGGCATGAATCAACTCACGCGACGGTTCGACCTGTCCCACCGAGCACGTATCCTCGAGGATGTGAACGATTATCCGCAGGCGATCCTCTGGGACATGGACGGTACCCTCGTCGATACCGAACCGCTCTGGGACGAGGTCATCATTGAAATCCTCGCCGCATACGGACAGACCATGACCACCGACATCCGAAACAGTCTGATCGGTGCCGCAGAACACCACAGCGTCCCGATCATTCTCGACGTCATAGGTCTTGGGCCCGAGCGTGCCGACGACATTCGTACCCTCATGAACGACAAGATCAGTGCCCGGTTCGACGCCGGTGTGGAACATAAACCCGGGGCACAGGCGCTACTGGATCAAGCCTGCGCGGCGGGAATCAAACAGGCTCTCGTGACGTCTACCAATCGCGCCCTTACCGAGCACCTGTTGCCGCATATCGGGCGGCACTATTTCGACCACACCATTACCTCGACGGAGGTGACACATCCCAAACCCCACCCCGAGCCGTACGCTACGGCGGCACGACTGCTGGAGGTGGACGTCGAACAGTGCGTCGTCGTGGAGGATTCGTCCACCGGACTGCGGTCGGCGATGTCGGCGGGTGCCCACGTGGTAGCGGTGCCGTCGGATGTCGATCTCGACGCCGAGCTAAAGCTGCGCCGCTGCGACACGCTCGACAATTACGATCTGAGCGGACTCTTCGACTGTGCCGTTCGACCGTAGACGTAGATCGGGACCGATCCGACCGACCGGTCCCGACGGAAGTATTTAGACGCCTATCAAGGAATCCGCGGCGATCATCCGTTCCACGTCCTGGCGAACCGCCTGGGTGTCCAGGCCACGAACCGTGACGGTCGTGCGCCGCCGCAGCACGTCCTCGACGCTGTGCGCCCACTCGTGGCGAATCGCCCACACGACCTGCGCCCAAATATCCGGGCCGTCGGGGTGGATCGGTTCCAATAGACGTGGGTCAGACTCTGCCAAAGCCAGTACGCGGTGACTCTGTGAACCGTAATGGCGCGACAAATGCCGCACCGTCGCCTCGGGCAGTTGCGGATGAGCCGCACGAATCACGCGACTGACCAAACCGGGCTGTGCGGCACCCGGGAGTGGAGTCGGAGGAACGATAGGTCCTACCCCGGGCAACTGTGCACGCACCGCTTCGACGATTTTATGACCGATGTGAACGAAAGTAGTCCACTTTCCGCCGGCCACGCTGATCATGCCCTTGGAGCCGACGGAGACCACCGTCTCGCGTGAAGCGCTCTTCGTATCGCCGTCGCCCAGTGGCAGCACTCGCAGGCCCGCAAAACGGTACGTGATGTCGTCTCGGGACAGTTGCTGTCCCATCAATGAAAAGGACGCCTCGCTGAGAATCTGGTCGACGTCGTCGTCAGTGGCGCGCACCTGACCGGGGTCGCCCTCGTATTCCTCGTCGGTCGTACCCAGAAGGAGGTGCCCTTCCCAAGGAATGGCAAAGGAGACCCGCACATCGTCGATCGGAGTGGTGACCGCCGCTTTCCACGGATCCTTCTGTTTGACGACCACGTGAGCGCCCTTGGACAGTCGCACGCTCGGTTGTGCCGATGCGTCCTCCATACGACGGAGATGATCCACCCATGGGCCCGACGTATTGACCACCGTGGCGGCTGAAACGCCGAACTCTGATTCATCGAGTCGGTCACGCAAATCCGCACCACACACCCGTCCATTGGAACTGCGCAGTCCCACCACCTCGGTGTGGTTCAAGAGAACGGCCCCGGATTCCACCGCTGCCTGTGCCACCGAGATCGCGAGACGGCCGTCGTTCATTTGATGATCCCAATACTTCCCCGAACCTTTGAGACCATCCGTGCGCAGAGCGGGAACCGTGGAGCGTGATTTAGTCGGTGAGACAAGACGCCCCATGCCGTCGCCGAACCGCGACAGGGCCGAATACAGGAGCACCCCGGCTCCGATGGCCGCCTTTCCGTGCGGTCCGCCCCGATAGAGCGGGACCATGAACGGCATGGGACGAACCAAGTGCGGTGCCAGATGATCGGCCAATTCCCGACGAGCCTGATGATTCTCCCGAACCAATCCGACCTGTCCCATCGCCATATAGCGGAGACCGCCGTGCACCAGTTTGGAAGACGCCGACGAAGTCGCGCCGGCGAAATCGCCCCGGTCCACTACGGCGACCCGAAGGCCGGAACGAGCCGCCGTCCATGCCGTCGACAGCCCCAGAATCCCACCCCCGATCACCAATACGTCGAACGTTCCATGGCCCAGGCCGGAACGAAAAACCTCACGCTGTTGATCACGTACCCGTTGATGCTGATCAGATTCCATAATCGACTCCTCCTGAAGTGGTGTTCTAGCGGAAATACGGGACCGGGCACGCGAACCGGGCAACGGGTCACACCGGAGCGAAGTTCGTGAACGACTTTCCCGTGGGTGTTGTCAGCGGACTCGCACGGATCCGCAGAATATTCTCATCTCCGTGGGTGGACGGCGATGGTGAATCTCCACCGCCCACCTACCGGAAAATCGACCGGGCGATATCAGACTTAAAATCGGCGGCTGCTAATCGCGCTCGACCCAGTCCAACGTCCGGGATACGGCCTTCTTCCACTGGTGGTATTCGTGATCGCGTTCCCGAGAATCCATGTCCGGCGACCATTCGGCCGCCTTGTGCCAGTTCTCGCGTAGGGATTCGACACTGTCCCAGTACCCGACGGCGAGCCCGGCGGCATAGGCGGCCCCAAGGCACGTCGTTTCGGCGACCATCGGACGAATGACGGGAACGTCCAAAACGTCCGCCAAGTCCTGCATCAAGAGATTGTTGGCGGTCATGCCGCCGTCGACGCGGAGCTCGGACAGTGAGACGCCGGACTCGTCCTGCATGGCATCCGCTACCTCTCGGGTCTGCCACACGGCGGCCTCCAAAGCTGCACGTGCGATGTGGCCCTTCTCGATATAGCCGGTCAAGCCGACGATGACGCCGCGTGCGTCATCGCGCCAATGCGGGGCGAACAGGCCGGAGAACGCCGGAACGACATAGCAACCGCCGTTGTCCTCCACCGTCCGTGCCAGCGTCTCGATTTCGGGTGCCGACGAGATCAATCCCAGGTTGTCACGCAGCCATTGCACCAGGGCTCCCGTAACGGCAATCGAACCCTCCAGGGCGTAGGTAGCGGGAGCGTCGCCCAACTGGTACGCCACAGTGGTCAGAGAGCCCCGAGCTTCCATGACGGGACGCTCACCGGTGTTGAGCAGCATGAACGTACCGGTTCCGTAGGTGGACTTGGCCTCACCCGGAGCAAAACAGGTTTGCCCGAACAACGCCGCTTGTTGGTCACCCAGTGCGGAGGCGACTGGAACACCTGACAGTGGCCCCTTCGCCTCGCCGTAGATCTCCGAGGACGAGCGGATTTCGGGAAGGATCGCGGCGGGAATTCCCATCTGGTCCAGGATCTCTTGGTCCCAATCCAGGCTTCCCAAATCCATCAGCATGGTTCGGCTGGCGTTGGAGACATCGATGGCGTGCACCCCGCCGGTGAGGTTCCAGATCACCCACGTGTCCATGGTCCCGAACAGAACCTCGCCACGTTCGGCGCGCTCGCGCAGGCCCTCGACATTGTCAAGCAGCCACCGGATCTTGGGACCTGAGAAGTATGTGGCGAGGGGAAGCCCGCACTTGTCACGAAAGCGATCGGCTCCCTCGTCGCCGGAGAGTTCGTGCACGATGTCATCGGTGCGGGTGTCCAACCAGACGATCGCGTTGTAGACGGGCTCGCCGGTTTCTTTGTCCCAGATGACGGTCGTTTCACGTTGATTGGTAATGCCAATGGCGGCTACCTGCTCTTTAGCGATGCCGCTCTTGGTCAGCGCCCCCTCGACGACCTCATCGACATTGTCGCGGATTTCCACCGCGTCGTGCTCGACCCATCCGGGCTGCGGATAGATTTGGCGGTGTTCCTTCTGGTCGACCGCTACGATAGTTCCCGCATGGTCGAAGATAATGCAGCGGCTTGACGAGGTGCCCTGATCAATCGCGGCGATGTACTGCTGTGACATGTGTTGTTATTGTCCTCTCAACGTTGAGCGTGATGCTTAGAATCCAAATCCGGTGGCCTGCCAGGCTAGTGCGCCCACGACTCCGCCGGTAATGGGGGCTACGACTGGAATCCAGGCGTACGCCCACTCTGAACTGCCTTTGCCGGAGATGGGAAGTACAGCGTGCATGATGCGTGGGCCGAGGTCGCGTGCGGGGTTAATGGCATATCCGGTGGGACCGCCCAAGCTCATTCCGATGGCGACCACGAGAAGACCGGTCAACAGTGGGGCCATACCGGTCGAGTAGGCCTCCTGCAGGTTGACCTCGACCGACCCCAACGCGGATCCATTGGCTCCGATCGCCAGTACTCCAAAGACGAGAACGAAGGTACCGATGAATTCGCTGATGAAATTGGCAGGGGTGGATTTGATGGCCGGGCTCGTGCTGTAGGCGGCGAGTTTGGCGTCCGAATCGTCGGTCACGGCCCAGTGCTTGAGGTAATGCATATAAACCAGCAGCGCACCAAAGGCACCACCGGCGAGCTGAGCGGCCAGATAACCGGGGACCATCGACCATTCGAACTGCCCCACCGAGGCCAAGCCGATGGTGACGGCAGGATTGATATGAGCGCCGCTGACGTGCCCGACCGAGTAAACGGCCAGTGCGACGGCCAAACCCCATCCCAGGGTAATGACGACCCAGCCGGCCGCCTCGGCTTTAGACTTCTTCAAGACGACACCGGCCACTACGCCATTACCCAGCAGAACCAGCATTGCCGTGCCGATGAACTCGGCGAGATATTCCATCTCCGACCACTCCTTTGTCGTTGGATGATGTTGGGTTCGGCTTCACCGGAACGATCGTTAAGGAATCACCAAATGATTAATAAAACCGAACGTTATTCGATAATGTCGAACGCACTTCGTTGATATTAATTCATGTTCTGTCGGGGCGGCAACCCCGACAGGTCACTATTCGGCAACGAATGCACTACGGAAACAGAACACCACCGACAATGGTGCGCCAATATGAACCTAAAGTATTCAGGTGTACACGACACAGCGCACACGCATTCGACAGTGGCGAACGAAGGACGACTCACAAGGTTAGGGTAGAAGCGTGGCGAAACATATTCAATCGATTGAACGCGCGGCCGAGGTGCTGAAGCTGCTCGCCAAGGGCAGCCGTCCATACAGTCTGGCGGAAATCGCGAACAATCTCGATTTGCCAAAGCCTACGGCGATTGGAATATTGCGCACTCTACAGTCGGCGGATTTCATCGACCAAGACCCCGAAACCTCCCGGTACGGCCTAGGGCCGGCGGTGCTCCACGTCGGGGCCCGCTACCTAGACGGAAACGAACTCCGCACCAAAGCTTTGAACTGGTCCGATTCACTTGCGACTCGAAGCGGTGAAAGCGTGCGTATCGCAACTCCACATCATGACCAAGCATTGGTCGTACACCACGTCTTCCGGCCAGACGACAGTCACCAAACCCTGACAGTGGGGGAGCTGCTGCCTCTTAACGCTACCGCGATTGGAAAGGTACTTCTCGCCTACGGAGGTACGCCGGTGGAGGAAATCGTGGAAGAGTTCGCGGAATATACTCCACAGACCGTTGCGGACCGGTCGGCGCTCGCAGACGAAGGTAAGCGGATCCGGGCGCAGGGTTGGGCGGAGGAAATCGAGGAGTACGTCGTCGGCGAAACCAGCATCGCCGCCCCGATCCGAGATCGACAGGGGATTGTGATCGGCGCCATCGCGATTACCGGGGCGATCGAACGAACTTGTGAAAATGGACAGTCTCGAATGGACCTGGTGTCCTATGTAAGGGACGCGGCGCGCGCGATTTCACGGGAACTGGGCTGTAGCCCTCATATTTGAGCAAAAGGACGTCGAGTTGAAAAAGTGTGAATGGCCAGTCGACACGCAGATTCGCAATGGCGAGTGACCATTCACCGAGATTGACTTATTCCCAGGGGAACTTGTCTGCGAAGGCAGGTTTCAAGTGGTCGACCCAAACCGCGTCTTCGTTGTACTGAGCGAAGAACGGCTTACCCACCAACTCGGGGTTCCGTGCCTGCAACATGCGGAGTGCGTAGACCTTCTCACCGTTGATTTCGGTGACACCGTCTACAGTGATCTTTCCTGGAGTCGCGGACATCGACGGTCCACGTACGGTCCGGCAGAGACCGGACACGTGACTGAACGCTTCCCGGTAGACTTCCCAAGCGCGCCATAGTGGAACCGAGAAGTAATCCTGCGGCCCCGTATCGCGTTCAATGAACATGTAATACGGGATCATGCCCATCTTGTGCTGCGTCCGCCACATTTGCGCCCATTGGTCCGCGGAATCGTTGATGGTGCGAATGAGCGGTGCCTGGGTGCGGATCGTCGCTCCCGTTTCCAGAATGCGCTTGATCGCCGTCTGGACGATTTCCGGCTCCATCTCCTTGTGGTGGGAGAAGTGTGCCATGAACGCGAGGTTCTTGCCCGATTTTACGACCTTCTCGAACAGACGAAGAGTCGCGTCGGCGTCCGGGTCGGTGACGAAGCGCTGTGGCCAGTATGCCAGGGCCTTGGAACCGATACGGATGGATTCGACATGGTCCATTTCGAGCAGAGGGTTGATGTAGCGGCTGAGAACCGGCTCTCCCATGATCATTGGGTCGCCACCGGTCATCAAGACACTGCTGACCTCGGGATGACGTGCCACGTAGCCGGTCATCTCTTCTACATCGTTGTTGGCGATCTTCAGGTCGGCGATACCAACGAACTGCGCCCAACGGAAGCAGTACGTGCAGTAAGCGTGGCACGTCTGCCCTTGTTGGGGGAAGAACAGCACCGTCTCATCGTACTTGTGCTGGATGCCTTCGACGTCATCCTGAGTGTCCTGTTTGTTCTTAGGAACGTTCAGGGCGACTTGACCGGCAGGGTGTGGATTGAGGCGGAATCGAATCTCATTGGCGGCCCCAATGAGTTCCTTCTTGGGAACTTCCTCTTTGAGAAGAGCAGCCATGCGATCGACGTCCTCCGCCGGAAGCATGTCTTCTTGTGGAAATACCAGTCGGAACATAGGGTCATCGAAGGGGTTTTCCCAGTCGATGAGCTCATCCACCACGTAAGCGTTGGTGCGGAATGGCAGCACTGAGGAAACTGCCCGCGTGCGGAGCCGCTGTTCGGCTGTCATAGGGGCCCGTTGTAGTAGCTCGTCCAGATGGCGGTCAGTATAGGCACGGAAACGCCGACCGGTGCTTTCAGCGGTAGTCATGGCGATCTCGACCTCCTCACTCTGCATAGATAATGGGCATGTTCGTCCAGGCTTAATGAGCGCTCGGACGTTGCATTCGGCAACGCGAAACATCATGGCAAACGTATGAGCGAACGAATTGCAAACCATACGAAACGGCTAGTTTGACCACAGCAGCGGCCAAACTAGCGCCTTAGGTATTCTTGTTCGGTGACAATACGTATAAAATCACTCACCTGCACATAAATGGTGCGTTTTTAGTATTAGCTGCGATCTTAACGCAGTGTCGCTTGAAGCGATATAGGCACTGCCTTCAAAGCCTGGCTTACCGGGCAGTTGTCCTTGGTTGCTTCGGCGATCTTGGTGAACTCGTCCAGTCCAAGGTCGGGCACCGTTGCTTCAGTAACCAACGTGATGCCGGTGATACCCGTTCCCGGAGTAAAGTCTACCGATGCCTGCGTGTCGATTTCGCCGGGCGTGTATCCAGCGCCCTCCAGACCATTCGACAAAGCCATCGAGTAGCACGTTGCATGAGCGGCGGCGATAAGCTCTTCAGGACTCGTTTTTCCGTCCGGGTCATTAGCGCGAGAGGCCCACGTGACGTCGGCGTCGGGAATCTCTGACGACACGAAACTGGTGGTGCCTCCACCGTCCTTTAGAGTGCCGGTCCAGCGGGTGCGGGCGTTTCGAGTGACGGCCATTCGGTGACCACTTCCTATCGTTTGAATGTATGCCTTGACTACTGCATGTAACGGAAGACTATCAACGGCCACCGTGTCCCGGGCTGATTCGAAGAGGGTGTCGAATCCTTGAGCCGTTGCTACAGCTTCATGCATTGGGTTGCGATCATTTGAATGCTTGTAACCTGGTGTTTTGTTGTGGGGGTACCCCCGGTTGACGGTGGGGTTTGGGGGTGTGTATATTGGTTGTTGCCCGCGAGGGAACGGACGAGACCGGGAGGGTCGAGGCCGGTGAGCGGATAGTCGAAGTCCCGACGACAACCACTTGAACTTTTGGTTCTAAGGTGTGGCGCGGTTCGCTATCAGATGTGCGGGTGTTCCTGATGCTTTAACGGTTGTGCTGTGGCATGCCTTGTGTGGTGTGTTGCGGTGTCGTTGGTGCGTGTCCTTTGTGGCTGTTTGGCTGCTTGTTGGGGCGTGTGCCGGTTCTGTTAGGGTTTTTTGGGTTGCTTCGGCTGGTGATGCTGTTTTGTGGTGTTGTTGGTTGTGGCGTGTTGTTTGAGAACTGAACAGGGTGTTTGGATAGTCAGCGTGCGGGCTGGCTGGATGATGCTGTTGTTGTGTCTGTTTGGGCATGGTGGTGGTGTTGTTTGGTTGGTTTGTATGACTGTTGATTTCTTTATTCCGATATTTTTTGGATTATTGTGGTCAGGTTGAGTTTTCGGCATTTGCCTTAACATTTTTGTTTTTGGTTTTTGTTGGAGAGTTTG
The DNA here is from genome assembly GCF_000527155.1 of Haloglycomyces albus DSM 45210. Lineage (NCBI taxonomy): Bacteria > Bacillati > Actinomycetota > Actinomycetes > Glycomycetales > Glycomycetaceae > Haloglycomyces > Haloglycomyces albus. The sequence continues at coordinate 2,985,926 of NZ_AZUQ01000001.1, forward strand.
ATCCTGGCTCAGGACGAACGCTGGCGGCGTGCTTCACACATGCAAGTCGAACGGAAAGGCCCAGCTTGCTGGGTACTCGAGTGGCGAACGGGTGAGTAACACGTAAGTAACCTGCCTCTGGCTTTGGGATAACTGCTGGAAACGGCAGCTAATACTGGATATGACATGTCATCGCATGGTGGTGTGTGGAAAGTTTTTTCGGCTGGAGAGGGGCTTGCGGCCTATCAGTTTGTTGGTGGGGTGATGGCCTACCAAGGCGGTGACGGGTAGCCGGCCTGAGAGGGCGGTCGGTCACATTGGGACTGAGATACGGCCCAGACTCCTACGGGAGGCAGCAGTGGGGAATATTGCACAATGGGGGGAACCCTGATGCAGCGACGTCGCGTGGAGGATGACGGTTTTCGGATTGTAAACTCCTTTTATTCATGGCGAAGGCAGGCTTGTTGTCTGTTGACGGTAGTGTTTGAATAAGTGCCGGCTAACTACGTGCCAGCAGCCGCGGTAAGACGTAGGGCGCGAGCGTTGTCCGGATTTATTGGGCGTAAAGGGCTCGTAGGCGGCTTGTTGCGTCTGTCGTGAAAGGCAGTGACTTAATCATTGTTTTGCGGTGGATACGGGCAGGCTTGAGGCAAGTAGGGGAGATTGGAATTCTACGTGTAGCGGTGGAATGCGCAGATATGTGGAGGAACACCGGTGGCGAAGGCGGATCTCTGGGCTTGTTCTGACGCTGAGGAGCGAAAGCGTGGGGAGCGAACAGGATTAGATACCCTGGTAGTCCATGCTGTAAACGGTGGGCGCTAGGTGTGGGGCTCTTTTGTGGGTTCTGTGCCGTAGCTAACGCATTAAGCGCCCCGCCTGGGGAGTACGGTCGCAAGGCTAAAACTCAAAGGAATTGACGGGGGCCCGCACAAGCGGCGGAGCATGCGGATTAATTCGATGCAACGCGAAGAACCTTACCTGGGTTTGACATCACCCGGACGCCTGCAGAGATGTGGGTTTCTTCGGACTGGGTGACAGGTGGTGCATGGCTGTCGTCAGCTCGTGTCGTGAGATGTTGGGTTAAGTCCCGCAACGAGCGCAACCCTTATCCTGTATTGCCAGCAGTTCGGCTGGGGACTTGCGGGAGACTGCCGGTGTTAAACCGGAGGAGGGTGGGGATGAGGTCAAGTCATCATGCCCCTTATGTCCAGGGCTTCACGCATGCTACATTGGCCGGTACAGCGGGTAGCGAAGCTGTGAGGTGGAGCGAATCTCTGTAAAGCCGGTCGTGGTTCGGATTCGAGTCTGCAACTCGGCTCGATGAAGGTGGAGTCGCTAGTAATCGCAGATCAGCAACGCTGCGGTGAATGCGTTCCCGGGCCTTGTACACACCGCCCGTCACGTCATGAAAGTTGGCAACACCCGAAGCCTGCGGCCTAACCGGTTTTTGCTGGGGGGAGTGGTCGAAGGTGGGGCTGGCGATTAGGACGAAGTCGTAACAAGGTAGCCGTACCGGAAGGTGCGGCTGGATCACCTCCTTTCTAAGGAGTCTGTTGAGGGATTGCTGATGAAGTTGCTGTTGGGTGCTTTTGGGTGTCTGATGGTGTGCTGCTGGTTGGTTGAGTCTGACTGGTGGTGAGTAGTTGGTGGTTTCTTTATTGTCTGGAATGGTCTGGCTGATGCTGTGTGCAGTTGATGATTGGTGATCATTGGTTTGGTTAGTGGTTGTTGATTGTGGTGTTGGTTGGCGCGAGCGGCGAGTGTCGTTTGTTGTTGTGCTGTTTTGGATGTGGACTGATTGTTTTTTATGGTGTGTCGTTTACTCGTTGACTGTCTATTTACGCATTGATGCTGGTGTTTGCTGGTGTGGTGTTTCTTGTTGTCACTGTTGTTTGATGGTGGTGCTGGGGGTGCTGTGTTGGTGGTTCTGGTGTTGGTGTGGCACCCTGTTTGGGTTCTGAGGCGATAGGCCTTGGAGCGGGTTGATGTTGAGCGTGTGTGGCGTGTGTGCATTGGCTGGCGGATTGCTGCTGTGTTGTCTGTTGTGGATGGTGTGGTGGTGATGTGTTGGTTGGTGTGGTGCGTGTTGTGTGCGTGTGCATTGGCTGGTGTGTTGTTTGAGATTTGTATAGTGTGCGTGAGTGTCTTTATGTTTCTATCCTGACTGACTTGTGCCTACATGTGCTGTGGCGCGTGGGTGGTGTGTTGGTGTGGCTGTTGCGGGGTTGTGTCTTCGTGGTGGTGCATGAGCGGGCTGCTTTGTCGTGTGTGGTGTGTGTGGGTGTGTGTTGGTTAAGTTGTGTAGGGCGCATGGTGGATGCCTTGGTGCCGAATGATGCCGATGAAGGACGTGTGAGGCTGCGATATTCCTGGGGGAGTTGTCAACAGGGCNTTGATCCCAGGGTTTCCGAATGGGGTAACCTAGCCGGCTTGGTGGTCGGTTGCTGCTGGTTGAATGTATAGGCCAGTTGGTGGTGTGCGGGGAAGTGAAACATCTTAGTACCTGTTGGAGAAAACAATAGTGATTTCGTGAGTAGTGGCGAGCGAAAGCGGATGGAGGCTAAACTGTGATCGTGTGAAGAGGCGGTAGCTGTTGCGGTTGCGGGGTTGTGAGGTTGCGCTGGTCGTCTTCTACCGGGGGCGTGCGTGTGTGTGCTGGTTAGCTGAATGGCTTGGGATGGTCAACCGGAGTGGGTGAGAGTCCTGTAGGTGAAGGCTGGTGTGCATGTGTTGGTGTGATGCTCGAGTAGTGCGGGGTTCGTGGAGCCTTGTGTGAATCTGCCAGGACCGTCTGGTAAGCCTAAACGTGTTTGGTGACCGATAGTGGATGAGTACCGTGAGGGAATGGTGAAAAGTACCCCGGGAGGGGAGTGAAAGAGTGCTTGAAACCGTGTGCCTGTAAGCCGTCAGAGCCTGTTGCCTGTCTTTTGGTGGGTGTGGGTGATGGCGTGCCTTTTGAAGAATGAGCCTGCGAGTTAAGGTGTGCAGCGAGGTTAACCTGTTGTGGGGTAGCCGGAGCGAAAGCGAGTCTGAAGAGGGCGTAGAGTTGTGTGTTTTAGACCCGAAGCGGGGTGATCTACCCATGTCCAGGGTGAAGCGCGTGTAAGAGCGTGTGGAGGCCCGAACCCACCTAAGTTGCAAATTGGGGGGATGAGGTGTGGGTAGGGGTGAAAGGCCAATCAAACTCCGTGATAGCTGGTTCTCCCCGAAATGTATTTAGGTACAGCGTCAACATGTTCATGTGATGGTGGTAGGGCTCTGATTCGGGAATGGGCCGTGTTGGTTACTGACTCGAGTTAAACTTCGAATGCTGTTGTGTGGTGTTGGCAGTGAGACTGTTGGTGAAAAGATCAAGGGTCGAGAGGGAAACAGCCCTGATTACCGGCTAAGGCCCCTAAGGGTGTGCTGAGTGGAAAAGGATGTTTGATCGCGTTGACAGCCAGGAGGTTGGCTTAGAAGCAGCCATCCTTGAAAGAGTGCGTAATAGCTCACTGGTCGAGTGGTTGAGCGCCGATAATGTAGCGGGGCTGAAGTGCACCGCCGAAGCCGTAGCGCATGTGGCCACGTTGGTGGTTGTGTGTGGGTAGGGGAGCGTCGTGCATGCGGGGAAGCGGAAGCGTGAGCTAGCCCGTTGGGGTGTGTCCGTGGAGTGTGTGCGAGTGAGAATGCAGGCATGAGTAGCGTAAGGCTAGTGAGAATCTAGTCCGCCGTTTGACTAAGGGTTCCAGAGGACGGTTGTTCCGCTCTGGGTTAGTCGGGTCCTAAGGCGAGGCCGTGAGGCGTAGTCGATGGTTGACCGGTTGATATTCCGGTACCCGAGTGATGCGTGTTGTGCGAAGGCAGTTATGCTAACCGGCTGGTGACGGATGGTTGAGGGGTTTTGCTTCTTGGCTGTTTTGATCTGGTTGGGGTCCTTTCTGTTGGTAGTGTAGTGATGGGGTGACGCATGGGGATAGCAGTACCGTCTGGTGGATGAGGCGGGGNAAGGTGGTAGCCCGTTGTTTAGGTAAATCCGAGCAATGGCCCTTGAGTGGGTGTGGGTGAGCGCTGATGCGTAGACCGTTGGGTTGAATTCTGTGATTCCGTGGTGTCGAGAAAAGCCTCTAGCGAGTGTTGTTCGGCCCGTACCCTAAACCGACACTGGTGGTCAGGTAGAGTATACTGAGGCGTTCGAGTGATGTATGGTTAAGGAATTCGGCAAATTGCCTCCGTAACTTCGGGAGAAGGAGGGCCCTTACTGGTGTAGTCAAGCGACTGTGAGCTGGTGGGGGTTGCAGAGTCTGGTGGGGAACGACTGTTTACTAAAAACATAGGTCCATGCGAAGCCGTGAGGTGAGGTATATGGACTGACGCCTGCCCGGTGCTGGAACGTTAAGAGGATCCATTAGCCCTGTGGGGTGTCGTGGTGAATTGAAGCGCCAGTAAACGGCGGTGGTAACTATAACCATCCTAAGGTAGCGAAATTCCTTGTCGGGTAAGTTCCGACCTGCACGAATGGCGTAACGATTCCCTTGCTGTCTCAACCATATGCTCGGCGAAATTGCAGTACGAGTAAAGATGCTCGTTTCGCGCGGCAGGACGGAAAGACCCCGGGACCTTTACTATAGCTTGGTATTGGTGCACTGTTTGGTTTGTGTAGGATAGGCAGGAGACTGGGAAGCTGGCACGCTAGTGTTGGTGGAGTCGTTGGTGAAATACTGCTCTGGTTTGATGGTGTGTCTAACCTTCGGCCCTGATCGGGTTGGGGGACAGTGCCTGGTGGGTAGTTTAACTGGGGCGGTTGCCTCCTAAATGGTAACGGAGGCGTTCAATGGTGCCCTCGGGCTGGTTGGAAACCAGTTGGTGAGTGTAAGCGTATAAGGGTGCTTGACTGTGAGACTGACGGGTCGAGCAGGAACGAAAGTTGGGGCTAGTGATCCGGCATCAACGTACGGGTGTGGTGTCGCTCAACGGATAAAAGGTACCCCGGGGATAACAGGCTGATCTTCCCCAAGAGTCCGTATCGACGGGATGGTTTGGCACCTCGATGTCGGCTCGTCGCATCCTGGGGCTGGAGTTGGTCCCAAGGGTTGGGCTGTTCGCCCATTAAAGCGGCACGCGAGCTGGGTTTAGAACGTCGTGAGACAGTTCGGTCCCTATCCGCCGCGCGCGTTGGAGATTTGATGAGGGGCTGTCCCTAGTACGAGAGGACCGGGATGGACGAACCGCTGGTGTGCCAGTTGTTCCGCCAGGGGCATGGCTGGTTGGCTACGTTCGGGAGCGATAACCGCTGAAAGCATCTAAGTGGGAAGCGTGCTTCGAGATGAGATCTCCGTCAACATTGGTTTGTTGGTGAGGTTCCCTAGAGATGATGGGGTTGATAGGCCGGGTATGGAAGCAGGGTGACTTGTGGAGTGGACCGGTACTAATGGCCGAGAGCTTAACTAATATTTCCCTTTTGTGGGGGTTGGTTGGGGTAGAAGCGATTGTTCATGCTGGCTGCGTTGGTGGTTGGTGTGGGATGCTCACGTGCATTATATGATTCTGAGGCAACATGCTGGGGTTTGTGTTCCTGGGTGTGTTGGCCTGTGTGTTTTTGTTTGGTGGTGTGTGCGGGAGGGGTACACTCAGTTCCATTCCGAACCTGGTGGTTAAGGCTTTCTGCGCTGATGGTACTGCACTCGTGGGGGTGTGGGAGAGTAGGTCGCTGCCAAACAATTTTATTTTATGTGAGGAGAAGGGGGAGAGGTCACTGTTGTGGTGGCTTTTCCCCCTTCTCCTTTTTGTGTGTTTCAGATGTCGCTTTGTATTGTTTTGTGTGGTTTAAACCAATTCGGGAGCACTTACGGTGACGGTGCCCCAGAACTTTAGTATTCAGGGTGCTTGGCTGGTCGCGGGCTAAATCAGCGTAGTCGTCGGAATCGTATGCGTGTATTTACGTTATCTGCAGGTTTGCTTACGTGAAGCGGTACTATGAACTTTAAGGTAATCAGCGGTTGCGATTGAGCTGTGAGGTCATCATGGCGAGTGCACATCCGGCGGGAATGGTCCATATATGGGGACGACGACCGACCAGAAAGACAAAGCTACTGCAACCACGACGCCCCGCGTTTTGGGTGTTTACGATACTTTTGCTGATCACTGCCTTGATAGCGGTAGGCGAGTGGTACCCAACATTCCTTGACAGCGAGATTAGCGGGTTCGCCTTTTTTGCTTTTGGTATTTGGGCTGCCTGGGCATGTGCTATAGCGTGGCTGGTAGGTCGTATCGACGTATATTCTGAGGTGCCCACATCGATTCGGTTCGGCGCTTTGGGATGGGGTGTATTTGCATCCTTGATCTTGTCGCGTCCTGTTGTGGAGGCGATGGCCGACTGGGTAGCTCCGGTGTTTGGAACCAATGCGGAGGCGATATCGACCGCAGTGCCTGAGGAAGCGGCTAAACTCCTGGGGGTCGTGTTGTTGGCTGCGGTGATCCCTGTTCTGTTTAAACGATACGTGGGTGGCGTCGTCTGTGCACTCTTGGTAGCGGTCGGCTTCAGCGCTGGCCGAGGCTGGGAGGAATCCAATGTGGTATTCAGGGATTCGGTAGCAACCGGGAACTCCGGTTCTGAAGTCCTGCGGACGGTATTTGACGATTTCCTATTCCATGGATTCGTAGCTATGCCGTGGGCACACTTTACATTTGCAGTAGTCGCAGCCATGGGTGTTGTGTATTGGATGCAGAACCCACATAAGACGGTAGCAAACCGGGTTGGTGTCGCGGTTCTCCTGTTCTTTAGTGCGGTCGTGCTGCACGCTTTGACCTCAATGTCGACGCAACTGCCGGATAATAACGAAGTATTGGCCGTGGTGTTTATAGCGGTCGGAACGATCGTTATCCTTGCGGGGATTGTGGTCGCAACCCTTCGCGCGGAACATGAGTGGTTTAGTGACACGATTCGTCAGATGCCTCCTGACAGTGATATGCGTGCGGCGGCGAGCGCTTCTGATCAACATCGGTCACAGAGTGAGTGGATAGAGTTGGACCGGAAGAAGGTCAAGGAAACGAGGCGCGCTTCCATTGCGTACGTCGACGCGATGAGTGATCACGCATCGTCCGGTGAAATGGAACGATTGCATCAAATTGCGGTACACGCAGACGGCGAAGAAGAACAAATGAGACACTGAAATGCATGATTCCTGTGGGGTTGTGATGGCATCCGTTTCGTTGAAGTGTTGAATGCCTGCCCGTAGGCGATCATGACTATACACGGCGACGACGCTTGGCCGATGGTCGACTGTGAAACGTCGTCTAGATCTACGCCTATGCGCACTACATTACCGAATAAGTCCGGAGAAGCATCGTATTCTTCTGCAAACTGGGCGATCGGTACATAAGGTGTTTCTGTGGGTGGTTCTAGCAACGGTGCGACGGTAGACGATCGGACGACTTCTTCTGGTGCGGCTGATGGTACAACAGGCGCTTGGAAAATGACGTTGTCGGTTACCGGTGCGGGCGCCCTGTTTCTGCTTCTACGTTTGTTCGCGGTTGTCGACTATCAGTGGGACGTGGCGTTTGCGGTTTCGGAGACGATCGGAGTTGACGACGTCCCGAGTTTGCTATTTGGAACGATGCTTGCCGAGCGCTTGAGCAACGGTGTGTTTATCGCGCTCCTCTTTCCATTGGCCATGGGGCACCAGGCACGACTCGGTTGGATTCCGCGGCGGGATACGTCCGGTAATTTTGCCTTTATCGTTATCCTGTTTATGCTGCTCGTTTCGCTCTGGATCAGTTTCGGGCAAATTTGGTTGCCGGTTGTCAGCTTCGTGCTGACCGCATCTGTTTTGGTGTTGTTCTATGGCCCTCTGGATACGCCGGAGAAGGTTTTGCGCTTCCTGTCGAGTCATATCTGGCGCATTTCCTTGGCGATCATCTTTGTGCTGGCGGCTCTAGTACGCGCACCGTGGGTGCCTCTGGAAGAGATTGAACTGTCCGACGGGTCCGTTATGGAGGGCTATGTGGTGGCAACGCCATCGGGGTACTTGAAGGTACTGACTGAATCGGACCGGGAGCTGGAAATCTTGATTGCAGCAGACGTCGAGGAACGTACTGAAGTCGAGAGATGAGGGATTGCAGGCGTGAGGGGCCCGCGGGCCGTTGACTACGTCAGCATTTCACGGACTCGATAGGCTCCAAGCGCGAGTGCAAAGGCGCCACCGACTACCAAAAACGCTACTCCTACTACGCTTAGCAGTAGGACCGCAAGGGCGATCGCGCCAAGTAGGCTGAAAAACGAACTCATGGAGCCTCCTTCATTGCAGGCTACGTTGTCAATTTGATCCCGTTAGGATTATTGTCGCATATCAATACAGAACCCGTATTTTACTTCACATGTTAGGTATACCACTATACATGAACGATAAAGAAGATATATCTCGACTCCGAGGTACGCCTTTTCCATCGGAAATGGAGCGTCTGTACAGGAAACTCGGCAGAAAACCGATTAATCTCCACCGCGCTCTTGCACCGGCTCCGGCGGTACTGGAAAAGTATCTGGAGTTGGTGCAGTCCCTCCGCTTTGAGGCGAAATGTCCTCAGAGAGATCGTGAACTGGCTATTTGTCGGGTAGCGAGACTGCGTGGCTCCGACTACGAATGGGCGCACCATTCCCCGGAAGCGCGACACGCGGGTGTGAGCGAGGAGCAACTGAACGCCCTCGACGAGTGGCGGGCGAGCTCCCTGTTTGCCGACCGGGACCGAGTGATCCTGGGGTATGTCGACTATATGGTGGTCGACGCGAAGTTCGACAGCAGAGTTCTCGAGCAATACTACGACGAGCAGGAACAGGTCGAACTGACCATGACGATCGGGATGTATTTGTCCATTGCGGCGGTATTGCGGGCGCTAGAAGTACAGCTGGACGATAATGTCGGAAATTGAGTGCTACCGGTAGGCGAGCACGTAAGCTCAATCGTACTGATGATCCGAACCGTTGTTGAGGTTGGAGAAGGGTAGATGACGAAGGACTCGGGAGAACTGACAGGGGGCGTTCATGCTTCTCCTGTCGCTACGGTGTTCGTGGCGATGGCCGCTGCACTAGGCGGATTTCTATTCGGATACGACACCAGTGTGATTAACGGTACGGTCGATGCCCTGGAAGAGACCTTTGGGATTTCGTCGGTGGCCCTCGGGTTCGTGGTTTCGTCAGCCCTTATCGGTTGTGCGTTCGGAGCGTGGTTTGCAGGGGCCCTGGCGAATAAGGTTGGGCGTACCCGGGTCATGATGGTGGCGGCGACGATGTTCTTCATTTCGTCGTTCGGTTCGGCATTGGCAACAGGACCGTTGGATCTGGTGGCATGGCGTGTACTTGGAGGACTGGCGGTCGGTGCGGCCAGTGTTATCGCGCCGGCTTATATTGCCGAGATCGCTCCGGCGAATATCCGTGGACGCCTGGGGAGCCTGCAACAGATGGCTATCGTCATCGGTATTTTTGCCGCTCTATTGGTCAATTACGTCATCGCTCAGGCGGCCGGCGGAGCCAATGAGGCGGTGCCTTGGGGCGGTACGGCATGGCGATGGATGTTCGCCGCCGAATCGATACCGGCGTTCCTCTATTTCGTCATGGCGCTTCAAATTCCAGAGTCTCCCCGTTACCTGGTCTCCAAGAACAAGTTTCGTCAAGCCAAAAAGGTACTGGCCAAATACGTTGGTGGTGACGTTGACGCAAAGGTCGACAGTATTCGAGAATCGCTGCATTCGGAGACGCCGCCTCGATTCGCCGATATTCGCGGCAGTCGGCTTGGCCTGATGCCGATTGTATGGATCGGGATTCTCCTTTCGGTGTTCCAGCAGTTCGTTGGCATTAACGTCATCTTCTATTACTCCAATACGCTGTGGCAGGCAGTCGGGTTCAGCGAATCTGATTCCTTCTTGACGTCCGTCATTACTTCGGTAACCAATGTGGTCGCTACGATCATCGCCATTGCGCTGATCGATAAGGTTGGTCGAAAGATACTGCTGCTGACCGGTTCGGTGATCATGGCTCTGTCACTGGGAACGATGAGTTACATATTCTCCACCGCACCAGTGGTGAACGGTGACCCGAATCTGGGCGATACCGCGGGACCGATTGCTCTCATCGCGGCTAATGTCTTTGTCGTCGGGTTCGCGTTTTCCTGGGGGCCGATCGTATGGGTGCTTTTGGGGGAGATGTTCCCCAACCGTATTCGTGCCTCGGCCTTGGCCGTGGCGGCTGCGGCACAGTGGGCCTCGAACTGGTTGATCACCACGACGTTCCCGGAGTTGGTAACGATCAGTCTTGGCCTGGCCTATGGCTTGTACGCCGCGTTCGCGGTTCTGTCGTTCCTCTTTGTACTACGCTATGTACCTGAAACCAAGGGCGTGGAGCTGGAAGCGATGGAACAGCTCGAAAGTGAGGCCGAACGACGTCGCTCCAAGCGTCTGACCGAAAAGGGTTAGGTAACGTCCAGTAGACGCAATATCGGGGTCGGCATGGGTATGCCGACCCCGGTTTCCTTTCTGTGTAAAGCCTATGGCGGATCTACTCTGTGGTGATCGCCTGGAGCATGTTGAGCTTGGCTGCTCGGGCGGCGGGTGCCAGTGCCGCAATGAATCCAACGACCAGAGCAGCGATGAGGTAAGTGATCATCAACCCCCACGGCAGGGCGAAGACGGTTATGCCTTCGTCCTTCAGGCCCTGCTGGATGACATAGCCGAGGCCGATGCCGACCGCCAGTCCGAGTATCGCCCCGAATAGACAGATGATGATGCTCTCCGCCGTTACCATCCGTCGAATCTGTGGTCGGGTCATACCGATCGCTCGCAGCATTCCGAGCTCCCGGGTACGTTCCAGAACGGAAAGGACCAGCGTGTTGATGACGCCGATGATGGCGATAAGGACCGCGAGCCCCATGAGCACCTGGACGGCGATGATGACGTTGTCGAGCATCCCCGTCTGCTCGTCGATGAACTCCGCGTTATTGGTGACGGTCAGTTCCTGTTCATCGGCCAAGAGGGTGTCTATCTCATCCTGAACCGCACTCACAGAGGCATCGTCCGATACCTCGATGAAGGTTTGGAACGGTTTGGTGAGTTGGAAATGTTCCGACAGTTCCGGGCTCATCCACCAGGAGCCACCCCAGTTTTCAGACGACGTTACGGCGGTTACGGTCAGGTCGGCCTCGGTACCGTCGAAGAGTGTCAGTGTCACCGTATCGCCGACTTCAAGGTTCTCTTCATCGGCGATGTCTTCCCCAATGAGGACCGAATCACGGTCGAAGTCACTCAAGCTGCCTTCATCGACGGTGATTCCGAGAATCCCGAAGGTGTCCTCGATGTCTCCCGTCGAATTGAACGCCCAATCGGAGTCCTTGCCATCGACTTTGGTGTCGTGGCTGGTGTACATATCGGCGACGGATTCTACCCCGTCGATGTCGGACAGGCCCTCGTTGATATCGGCGGGAATACCCGTCGGCATGGCGGCCATCGAGGCTTGGCTAACGATCAGGTCGGACTGTAGCGTTTCACTGAAGTAGTCCTCGCTGGTCGCTTTGAGACTCGACACGATAGAGGCGATCGCCGTTACCAAGGCAATGGAGATCATGAGTGCCGAGGCCGTGATGGCGGTTCGACGCGGACTGCGGGAGGCGTTGAGCCGACCAAGCTTTGCGGTGATGCCGACTCCGAACAGACGTCCAAGAACGGACACCAACGGGGTCGCGAGAATAGGCGTCAACAGAATGCTGCCGATGAAGGTGATGGCAACGCCGGCGAATGTCGCGGCGAGCGTATTGCCTTCGAACATGCCGTTGAGTCCGCCGAACATCAAGCCCACTCCGATGAGAGTGACGATGCTTCCCACGATAGTGATGCCCCGCAACGGCTTCGGTGGGTTTGCTGCGTCACGCATAGCCGCTACCGGCGGTACCTTGCCAGCACGACGTGCCGGCCCGAACGCCGCTAGGAGCGTCACAATGACACCGATGACGATGGCACTGGTGGAGCTTGCCGGAATGACCATGGAAACCGGCAGGCCCTCAAAGAGAGTGTTGCCCACGATTGCGGACAGGCCTACACCCAAGCCGATCCCTAGGGCGTAACCGATCAAGGAACCGATGATCCCGACGATGAGGGCCTCGAGAAGGATCGATCGCGTCGCCTGACCGCGGGTAGCGCCCATGGCCCGCATGAGAGCCAATTCTTTCTGGCGTTGTGCTACTACGATCGTAAAGGTATTGATGATAAGGAATACTGAGACGATGATGGCGATAACGCCGAAGCCGAAGAAGATGTATCCGATGATGTCGCCGAACATCTGGAGTCCTTCGGCGTTCTGTTCGTCGGCTTCGGCGGAGGTAAGGACTTCGAAGTCCGAACCGGCCGCGTTTTCCAACGCTTCCTTGTCCGCGTCGCCGATGACGGTGATGCTCATGTAGGCATCCCGGTCTTGAGCCATGAGGCTTTGAGCGGCCGACGTGGTAAACGCTACTTGAGTCTCACCCAGGAAGCTGTCGCGGTTGCCGGGCATGTCGTACGTTCCAACGACCGTGTAGGGCTCGCGCTCGGTCGACATGGTGCTGATATCACTCGTATCGCCAAGTTCCAGGCCGGCGTCTTTGAGAAATTTGTTGCTGACGATGATTTCATCGTCAGCACTGGGAGCGTTCCCCTTGTCGAGCTCCATGAAGTCCGCGATCGACTCCCAATTGAAGCCCATGGTCGGCTGCATTCCACCGAGGGTTTTACCGTCGGCATCGCGTGCCGTCACCATTGCGCTGATGTCACCGGTGGCGGTTTCCACTCCGTCAAGTTGACGGATCTCTTCCAACGTGGACGCTGGAATGTACTGGCTCGGGGTAACCGGTGCGCCGTCGGCGGAGGCGCCCGTGGGGTTGGCTTCGGCGTGCTGTACCACGTAGTCCGCCTCCGAATAGATATCGGAGAACATTGTGGTGAGTGATTTGTTCAGCGACGCGGTCAGGACCATCGACGCGGACACGAACATGGTGCCCAGAACAATGGCGATCGAGGTCAGAACGACTCGGCCCTTACGTTTGGCCATCCCCTTCAGTGACGCTCGTAGCATTTAGTTGGCCTCGCTCTCATGCCCGGTCGCCGCACTGGCGTCTTGAGCTACGAGCTGCTCAAAGTGCCGCATCTTGTCGATGACGGAGTCGGCGGTCGGATCGGCCATGTCGTCGACGATGTGGCCGTCGGCCAAGAAGACGACACGGTCGGCATACGAGGCCGCCGCTGGATCGTGGGTGACCATCACAATGGTCTGTCCAAAGGTGTCGACCGATTCCCGGAGGAAGTTGAGAACTTCGGTTCCCGAGTGGGTATCGAGGTTACCGGTAGGTTCATCGGCGAAGATGACCTCGGGTCGGGTCGCTAGAGCGCGTGCGCAGGCAACGCGCTGTTGCTGTCCTCCCGACAGCTCGGTGGGTTTGTGTTCCAGCCGGCTGTCGAGGTCGAGGGTCTTGGTGATCTGATTGACCCAGTCATTGTCGTTGGGGTGGCCGGCGATGGCAGCCGGGAGCGTGATGTTCTCGTACGCCGTCAGGGTCGGGAGAAGATTGAACTGCTGAAAGATGAAGCCGATCTTTTCGCGACGAAGTTTGGTCAGCTCCTTGTCCTTCATCCCGGTGATGACGGTTTCGCCGATGGAGATGGTGCCGCGATTCGTGCTGTCGAGTCCCGCTAGGCAGTGCATGAGGGTGGATTTTCCAGAACCCGAGGGCCCCATGATGGCGGTGAATGCACCCGTTTGAAACTCAACGTTGATTTCTTGTAGGGCATTGACTTGGGTCTCTCCAGACCCGTAGACCTTCCACACATCCGTGGCAGAGGCAGCGGGGGAGTTGGACGTCATTGGTTTCACTCTCTCTTGCTGATGGGCATCAACGAGATAGCGCAATGTGATGCTATCTCAAAACTTAATGACATCATACATGATGTCACATTGACCGTACAACGGCTTTTTAGATGACTCAATCGTATGGGCCGTAGAGTGAAAGCACATCGTCTTGGCGTACGGTTTTGTCACTCCTCCTGTGGTAGGAGGCCTTAGCGCCCTGGTTGTACCAAGCCGGATTCGTAGGCGATGATGACGGCCTGGACGCGGTCGCGTGCTTCGAGTTTAGCGAGAATGTGGCCGACGTGCGTTTTAACTGTCGTTTCGCTGACGACCAACCTCTGAGCGATCTCCGCGTTGGTCAAACCTTGGGCTATATGGACGAGAACCTCACGTTCGCGTGACGTCAGTGATGTCAGATTGTTGTCATTTGCTGCCAGCTGATGTCGTTCTGTTTCGCTAAGACGGCCGAGAAGGCCACTGAGGATATGGGGAGACACCACCGAACCGCCGTGATGTACGGTTCGCAACGCCTGAATCAGGTCGTCGGGTCGTGCGTCTTTGGTGAGAAAACCGGACGCGCCCGCACGCAAGGCTCCGATGACGTAGTCGTCGTAGTCAAAAGTGGTGAGTACCAGGACCCGAGTCGATACTTTGGACGCGATAATGTCGGCCGTGGCCGTGACGCCGTCCTTGCGCGGCATGCGGATGTCCATCAGAACGATGTCAGGCTGTTTGGCGTGGACCAGTTCGAGTGCTTCGACTCCATCATCGGCCTCTCCTACGATGGTGATGTCCGGTTCGGCGCCTAGGACGAGGTTGAAACCGGCTCGCAGGAGTTGTTGATCGTCCGCAAGTACGACTGAGATCGTCTCGGTGTCGGTCATAGTTGTTCCGCTTTCGCCAGGGTAGCCGGGTCTTGAGCATGGGCGCGGGGAAACGTGGCCGTAACGGCAAAACCGCCGTGGTCGTCAACCTCGGCTGACAGAGTTCCCCCGTACAAGTGTGCGCGTTCCCGCATGCCGATGATTCCGTGCCCTCCGGCACGCTGCGGGGAATGAGCACCGTCTCCGACGTCATTGATGATCCGTACCGACAGTTGCTGTGGTTCGTAAGAGAGGATGACCTCGGACTGCGCATTGTGTCCCACGTGCTTGATGATGTTGGTCAGCGCTTCCTGGACGATCCGATAGACCGCCAGGCTGGCTCCCTGGTGTAGATCGAAGTAATCGCCTTTGACCGTATATTTCAGTGGGAGTCCGGCTTCCCGGTTCTGTGCGACCAAACTTCGAATGGAGTCCAATGTCGGGAGAGGCTGGGTTTCCGGCTCTTCGGAACTTCGCAACACCGTCAACAGCGAGCGCATTTGGTTGAGGGCTTCACGTGCGGTTTCGGAAACGGTATCGAGCGCCTCTTTGGACTTGTCGGGTTGAGAGTCGAAGGAGCGTCGTGCACCTTCGGCCATAACCCCGATAACGGCCAAATGGTGCGCTACTACATCGTGCAATTCGCGCGCGATACGTCGCCGTTCGTCGCCGACGGCCTGTTCCGCCAACGCCGCTTGGGTTGCTTCGGCGATATGAGTCCGTTCGGTGAGCTCATGCAACCGCTGTTTTCGGTATCGGACGATCCATCCAATGAAGTACGAGGTTATTCCCATTGCCCAGTTGACCGCCACCATCGCATAGGCGCTTGACGTAGGATCCCAGAACCCGTTGACCACGAATATCCAAGCCGTAGCGGTGATCCAGACGATCAAACCGGTAACGATCGACCATCGCGGAGTCAAATGTACGGCAGCGGTATAGGTGAGGATCAGATAAGCCGTTCCGTCGGCGGCTATAAAATCCCAGCTGGTGAACGCACTGAACGCCGTAGCGACGATCAAAAGCGATACCGCTGCCAGCATGTTCACGCGGCGTAGCGCGATGGGCACCAATCCCAGTGCCAGCTGCGGTAGTGAC
Source organism: Haloglycomyces albus DSM 45210 (assembly GCF_000527155.1). Lineage (NCBI taxonomy): Bacteria > Bacillati > Actinomycetota > Actinomycetes > Glycomycetales > Glycomycetaceae > Haloglycomyces > Haloglycomyces albus. The sequence continues at coordinate 3,001,703 of NZ_AZUQ01000001.1, forward strand.
CACCAGGTGAAGTCATAGGGAGCCGTGTCGTTGGTGCTACTGGCGATGAACATCAACGATGCCATAAACGCCCAGATGACGGTAGCGAATACAATGTCGCTCTGGAGTGGTCTTGTTCGAATCCAGTGGTTGAAACGACTCGGTACAGCAGAAATCCTCACCGTTCAACTGTAAGGACCGAATACAGCCGATAGCTCCTACCTGCGAATGATATTGGCGTCGTTCCGTAAGAGGAGCTAAGCGAGGACGGTGGTCAGCGGGTAGGGCAACTCGTTCCCGCCGAACTCCGGGCAGTACTGCTGAAAATGGCACCAATCACACAAACGGGATTTCCGAGGAGGAAATATACCCGTGTCGATTGCCGCGCTGATGTCCTTCCAGAGCCGGGCCACCTCGGACTCGAAATCCTCCAATTCAACTGAGCTGGGGCGATGGTCGAGGATCTTACCGTCTCCCAAATACACCAAGCGCAGCGTAGCAGGGATCGTGCCTTCCACCCGCCACCACACCAAGGCATAGAAGCGCATTTGAAACAATGCCTTGTCCTGAAATCGCGGCGGTGGGCATTTGCCGGTCTTATAGTCGGTCAGCCGCACCATTCCGTCGTCGTTGACTTCCACGCGATCTATGAATCCCTTGGCCGGTGTGTCACCGTCCAATTGCGTGGTGACCAGGCGTTCGAGGGACTCGGCGCGTAGCCGGTCGGGAGCTTCCAGACGAAAGTACGTTTCGATGTGTCCTCGAACCTTGCGTTTCCATTCGTCGAGTTCACCCGCGGACGGAAACAGTTCATTGAGGTCCAAGGAGTCCTGCATTGACTTCCATCGCGTTGCCACAGCCTGCAACGCCGTTTCCGGAGTCCGTTCCCCCGGGGCGCTACGAAACAGGTCTTCCAGAGCCGAATGGACCAGCGTTCCCGCGACCTGCGCCGTCGACGGCGGTTCGGGAAGGCGGTCGACGCTTCGATAGCGATACAAAAGAGGGCATTGTTGAAAATCGTTGGCGCGCGACGGTGACAATTGCGAAGGACGGCGTGCATGCGACATCGTCCTAGGGTAGGCCATCGGGCGCAGAAACCGTAGCGACCGGTGACCGTACACGTGAGCTCCGGCATTCTCGTCCCAGGAGGCGCCGGCATCGTAATCGCACCGCTACGGCTACGATTGACACCGATGTCTGCACTCACCTCCCTGCGACGGTCGGGCCTGACCGTCGCGCGCGTTCGAAACATTCCCATCACCATCGGGTTCAGCTGGTTCATTCTGGCCCTACTGATCATTGTTCTCTATGGACCAGTGGTGCGCGGGACACTCCTGAACGTCACCTTGGGACAGTCGTACGCCTATGCAGCGGCCTTTGCCGTTTCCTTGCTCGTCAGCGTCTTTCTCCACGAGGTAGCCCATGCCGTCACGGCACGAGCGTTTGCCATCGAAGTTCGCTCGATCACCCTAGACGCTCTTGGTGGGGCTACCGAAATGTCGCGAGACGCGCCCAAACCGTTGCAGTCGGCATTGATCGCACTGGCGGGTCCGGTCATGTCGGTCATCATTGGGCTATCGTTCCTGATCATTACGTCGATGAACGAACCGGGAAGCTTGACCTGGCTCCTAGTCCTGCAAATGTCGCTCGCCAACCTGTTGGTTGCCGCCTATAATCTGTTGCCGGGCCTACCGCTCGACGGAGGCAAAGCCATTCAGGCATTGATTTGGGGAATCACAAAGGACGAATGGTCCGGCTACCGAATCGCCGGATGGATCGGGCGTGGAATCGCCGTCGCCACCGCTCTGGCGGGGCTCTGGCTATACGTGGCCGCCGAGTTCTCATTGCTTGGGCTTGTCATAGTGGTACTGGTGGGAGCCGATCTGTGGCGCGGAGCGGGTGGAGCCATCGCCTATTCGCGACGAGGTCGCCTCGTTCAACGTCTCAATGTCCGCGAACTCCTCAGGCCGATCGTATCGGTGGATTCCGACGTCACTCTGGAGCAGGCCGCTCGTACCGCTCAAGGGCGAACGATCGTGGTCATGAACGGGTCCGAACCCGTCGGTGTCGTCGATGACGCGGCTGCCGCGGCGGTCGCACCCGAACGGATCGCCGACATTAAGCTGTCCGGCCTGCTCCATCCGGCAGCTGAGATGTCCACCGTCGACGTCGACGCTCAAGGTCAGGGGCTGTTGCGGACGCTCGCGGAGGGAACGGGTGATTATTACTGGGTGATCGACGGCGAGCGATTGGTTGGCGTATTGCATGGCGACGATGTACTCGCTCGGTTGAATCAGCGGGAGTGACGTGCGGAAAGGCGGGAAGGGCTCGGCTGTTAACGGCAGAGGTCGCACTGTAGCCTGAATTGTTTACGGATGTTACCGGCGGCTTCTATGTGCCGGGCGGATTCTGGCGTATGATCTATTGTCCAGCCTGTGGCTCCCCGGCTCGAGCCGATGCTTATTCCCACACCAGAAAGGTAGCTTATGCTGCGCGAAGGCGACCGTGTCCAATTGACTGACGCGAAGGGGCGTAAGTCAACGATCACCTTGAAAGAGGGCGGACAATTCCACACTCACCGAGGAAGTATTGATCATGACAAATTGATCGGTCAGCCCGACGGAACCGCGGTGACGTCGTCCGGAGGTACCGCCTATCTGGCCCTCAAGCCTTTGTTGCCCGACTACGGGCTTTCGATGCGGCGTGGGGCGCAGGTTATTTACCCAAAGGACATCTCGCAGATCTTGATCCATGGCGATATCGCCCCCGGAACTCGAGTTGTGGAGGCCGGGGCCGGATCGGGTGCGTTGACGAATTGGCTACTGCGGTCCGTCGGTCCGGAGGGGCATGTGTACTCCTGGGAGATGCGGGACGACTTTGCCCGTATCGCGGAGGAGAACGTTGTGGGGTGGCACGGTCGCAAGCCCGAGAATTGGACTCTGGCCGTGGGCGACGTCGCCGAGGCCGAAGTGAGCGATGTAGACCGGGTCGTGTTGGACATGCTGTCGCCGTGGGAGGTCCTCGAGAAGGCGGAGTCCATCCTGCGTCCTGGTGGTGTTCTGATCGGATATGTGGCCACTACGACCCAGATGTCGGATTTTGTGGAGGCGATACGCGAGCGTAAAACCTTTACCGAGCCCGAAGCCTGGGAATCGATGGTACGCGGATGGCACCTGGAAGGTTTGGCCGTTCGCCCTGATCATCGCATGATCGCGCATACCGCATTCCTGGTGACCGCTCGGAAACTGGCCCCGGGAACTCAGGCACCCAGACGAAAGTTTAAACCTTCCAAGGGGCAGCAGGCACTGCGGGAACGTAAGGCACGGCAGGCGGAATAGCGGAGCCAAAATTCGAAATCCCGACCAATTCGTACAGGTGACGGCATTGGTTTTGCCGTCGTTTTACCGGTGGCCGTCGAACCATTGTGAGCATTCGACGGCCATTCATTGAGTTGTTAAGTTCTTTATTCATTGCACAGGGAGAATCCCGACAATTCCTTTATTCGGGTCCGGCGACTTGCTCCCCATCGGAGTGATGGCGCACGTATATGCATTCCCCCGGACAGTCGTGCGCCGCATTTATGACATCTAGTTTGAGGCGATGTGGTACCGGCACCGTTTGCCCTGGAGCCGTTTGCAGTTCCCCGTCGGAACCTTTGACGTAGGCTAGCCCGTCAATGTCGAATTCAAACACCTCAGTGGCGTATTGAACGCACAATCCATCGCCCGTGCAGGCGTCTTGATCGATGAGAACTTCCAACTCTTCAGCGTCATTAGGCATAGTCTCTAGAATAATTGCTGAAAAGTATCTAGCCAATGTCAGTGCGACAGACTACTATTTAGTTCTTCGATCCGTTAGGGTGGAAGCAAGTACCCTCACGTGGGAGGTGTGACCCGTGGCACGCAATAATGATGACCAACGACAGGAACACGGCCGGACACTGAGCGACGAAGACCTGTCTCAGCAGGTCGAAGAGCTACAGGAAGAACTAGCCGCCGCACGTACGCAACTGAGAGAATCACCCAGACACGTCCAGCTGCTGGAGGAACGACTTAGCTCCGCCCAGGCTCAGGTGGATCGTTTGACTGAGCAGAATGATCGTTTGGTCGCCACGTTGAAGGAAGCGCGCGATCAGATCGTGAACTTGAAGGAAGAGATCGATCGATTGGCGCAACCTCCATCGGGATACGGGGTTTTCCTTCGCGCCGTCGAGGACGGCCTGGCCGACATCTTCACGTCGGGGAGGAAGTTTCGGGTAACCCTGGCACCGTCGATCGATGTCGATAAAATCGAGCGCGGTCAGGAAGTGCTTCTCAACGACGCTATGAATGTTGTTGAGGTACTTGATTATGAGCGCACGGGTGACGTGGCGTCCATTAAGGAGCTGTTGCCCGATCCGGAGAGTGGCGTGGCCGATCGCGCTTTGGTCACCACTCACGCGGATGAAGAGCAGGTGGTTCTGCTTTCCGACGCGTTGATGAATCAGCCGTTGCGCGCCGGTGACGCGGTCATGATGGAACCGCGAGCGGGCTATGCGTACGAACGTATTCAGAAGAGTGAAGTCGAGCAGCTGGTTCTGGAAGAGGTACCGGATGTCGACTACTACGATATCGGTGGCCTCGGCGGGCAGATCGAACTGATTCGCGACGCGGTGGAATTGCCGTTCTTGCACGCGGAATTGTTCACCGAGCACCAGCTTCGTCCTCCGAAAGGCGTTCTGCTGTACGGGCCTCCCGGGTGTGGTAAGACTCTGATCGCCAAGGCGGTGGCCAATTCATTGGCGAAGAAGGTCGTCGACACGACCGGTGCGGGTTCGGCGAAGAGTTACTTTCTCAACATCAAGGGCCCCGAGCTGCTCAACAAGTACGTTGGTGAGACCGAGCGTCATATTCGCCTGGTATTCCAACGTGCTCGGGAAAAGGCATCGGAAGGTATGCCGGTCATCGTATTCTTCGATGAAATGGACTCCATTTTCCGCACCCGAGGTTCCGGAGTGTCGTCGGATGTGGAGAACACGATCGTTCCACAACTGTTGAGTGAGATCGATGGTGTGGAAGGGTTGGAAAATGTGATCGTCATTGGGGCGTCCAACCGTGAGGACATGATCGACCCGGCGATTTTGCGGCCCGGGCGTCTTGACGTCAAGATCAAGATCGAGCGTCCCGACGCCGAATCGGCCCGGGACATCTTCTCCAAGTACATCACCTCCGAACTGCCCTTGCATGTCGACGATCTGGCCGAACACGACAAGGATCGTGAATCGACCGTGCAGTCGATGATTCAAGCCGTAGTCGAGAGAATGTACTCCGATGAGGAGGAAAACCGTTTCCTCGAGGTGACCTACGCCGACGGCGACAAAGAAGTCCTTTACTTCAAGGACTTCAACTCCGGTGCCATGATTGAAAACATCGTCGCACGGGCCAAGAAAATGGCCATTAAGGACTTCCTGACCAATGAGGCGAAAGGGGTGCGGCTACAGCATCTCATTCAAGCCACAGTGGATGAATTCAGGGAGAACGAGGATCTACCGAACACCACCAACCCGGATGATTGGGCAAGGATTTCGGGTAAGAAGGGTGAGCGGATCGTCTACATCCGTACCCTGGTATCGGGTAAGGATTCCGATTCGGGCCGTAGCATCGACACCGTGAGTAACACTGGTCAATACCTGTAGGGCAGAGGTGGTCCGGCCGGTTGCCGGACCACCGGTCCACTGACGACTATCCAACCTCGGTGTAGTGTCGATCGGCCCTGCGTTGATTGAGTATTGACAATTAGATTGGTTGTAATATGTCTGTGCGACGGATAATGGGTACCGAGGTCGAGTACGGGATCAGTGTGCCCGGCCAACCGGGCGCGAATCCAATGATGACGTCATCCCAGATTGTCAATGCTTATGCGTCACATCCGGAATTGGCACGAGGTTCACGAGCGCGCTGGGATTATGAAGAGGAGACCCCACTCCGGGACGCGCGCGGCTTTACCTACAACGGAGCGCTGCACGATCCGGCCGAGAATTTGGCCGACGACGATACCGGTTTGGCCAATGTCATCTTGACCAACGGAGCTCGGTTTTACGTCGACCATGCCCACCCTGAGTACTCCACCCCCGAAGTCACCAACCCCTGGGACGCGCTGCTCTATGACAAGGCAGGGGAGGAGACCCTGGCGGCCGCGGCCGAACGAGCGGCCTCGACTCCAGGGGTCAGTCCCATTACTCTCTATAAGAACAACACTGACAATAAAGGCGCGTCGTACGGCTGCCATGAGAACTTTCTGATGGATCGTTCGGTGCCGTTTAGCGACATTGTCGCCCATCTGACCCCGTTTCTGGTCACCAGACAGGTTTTCGCGGGTGCGGGTCGTGTCGGTATCGGGCAGGACGCGTCCGAACCGGGCTTTCAAATCACGCAACGTTCGGATTTCTTTGAGGTCGAGGTCGGCCTCGAGACGACGTTGAAGCGTCCGATTATCAATACCCGGGATGAGCCACATGCCGATGCCGATCGTTATCGGCGTTTGCACGTCATCATCGGCGACGCGAATATGTCGGAGACGGCCATCTTCTTGAAACTGGGAACGACGTCGTTGATTCTGGCGATGATCGAGGCCGGTGTGCTCGACGGATCCTTGGCGGTCGCCGAACCGGTGGCCGAACTACGCGCCGTCAGCCATGACCCCAGCTTGAAGCACAAGATCGAACTGCGCAACGGTTCGCAGGTGACCGCCGTAGAACTACAGCAGCGTTTCCATTCGGAAGCCGTGGCGTTCTGCGGCGACTCTCCCGACGAACAGACCGCCGAAGTCCTGCGTCTGTGGGGTGAAGTGCTGGCGAAGTTGGAGAACGACCCCTTCGAATGTGCCGACATACTGGACTGGCCGGCCAAACTCAAGCTTTTGAACCGGTATCGGAGTCGGGAGAACCTCGATTGGAATGCCGCTAAGCTTCAGGCTATCGACCTGCAGTACCACGACGTACGCCGGGACAAGGGGCTTTATCACCGTTTGGTCGCTCGGGGGGCGATGAAACGCCTGGCCAGTGATGCCGATATCCAGCACGCAATGGCGGAACCCCCTGCCGATACGCGGGCCTTCTTCCGAGGGCGGTGTTTGGAGAAATTCCCCGCCCAGGTGGTGGCCGCTTCCTGGGATTCGGTGATTTTTGACGTCGGGCGTGATTCTTTGGTCCGCATCCCGATGTCAGAACCGACCCGAGGAACGGCCGAGCACGTGCAGGAGCTGTTTGAGCGCTGCGAATCGGCGGAGGAACTGCTCGACATCATCACTGGCAAGGAATAGGGGGAGTATGGTACAACGTTTTAACGATATGCCGCAGGTTTCGTTACGGGAGTTAAGATACGCCTCATTCGGCACGGTTGAATCTTCGGGTTGTTGGGCGTAAGGAAAGAAGGGGGCCACCATGGCAGCCAAAGAATCTGGCGGGCAATCGCACTCGCAGCGTTCCCGTTCTGAGGAGACTGAGGAAACAACGGAAGCCACCGCTGAATCCGATGCCACGGAACGGCAAGAAGAATTGAATGAGGAAGTGGACGACCTCCTGGACGAGATCGACGATGTCTTGGAAACGAACTCTGAGGAATTCGTTCGATCATTCGTCCAAAAGGGTGGTCAATAAGAGGTGGAAGGGCGTGGCCTGAACGCATGAAACGAAAGGTCATGCTCAACCGCCATGATGAATGTGTCCACTGTTGCCGTCCGACATTATCGTCCACTGGATATGGTGCGGACGAGGGAATTAATATGGGCACGTTATGAAACCACTTCGTTTCGGATTGCCTTTCCGAGCACACTACCTTGCACCCCACGAGGACCGCGAACGCAGCGGGTAATAGGGTGACCATCGGGTCGCCGGAGCGGATTGAACGGCTATCGTGCGTCACGGCGACGGCTACTCGAGTGCACAGAGATTTCAACGATTTCACTACCTTTCAGCTGAGGGGGCAATGTGACCGACCATGCTTTTCCAGATAGGATTCCGGCGCATTTTATGAATGCGGCGACATCCTCGTTTACCGATTTTATTTCTCAAACCGCCCCGGAGTTGGTGCCCGGCAAAATGTCACTTCCCGATGGGAATCATTCCGACTTTTCCGCGCACGCGACCACGATCGTTTCCATGCGATGCCGCGGAGGAGTGGTCATGGCGGGAGATCGTCGTGCCACGATGGGGAACTATATCTCCAGCCGCGACATTGAAAAGGTCTTTCCGGCTGATTTCCACTCTCTGATCGGAATCGCCGGTACCGCGGGCATCGGCTTGGAGATGGTGCGTCTCTACCAGACCGAACTGGAACACTACGAGAAGATCGAAGGTCGACCGCTCACTCTAGAGGGCAAGGCCAACCGCTTGGCCACCATGTTGCGTTCGAACTTGGGAATCGCATTGCAGGGATTGGCGGTCGTGCCGCTGTTTGCCGGGTTTGACCTGGATGCCGAGGACCCCGATACGAGCGGGAAGATCTTCTCCTTTGACGTAGTCGGTGGAGTGTATCAAGAACGGGACTTCGATTCCATCGGTTCCGGTTCCGTATTCGCCAAATCGTCGTTGAAAAAGACCTTCCGGCGTGGAATGGAACGCGAGGAGGCGGTCAAGATTGCGGTGGAGGCGCTCTACGACGCCGCCGACGATGATTCGGCCACAGGCGGGCCCGATCCGATACGGAAGTTGTACCCGGTGGTCATGTCCGCGACCGCGGACGGCACGGATCGTGTAGACGAGGACGAAGTGGCCGCGATCGCCGCCGACATTGTTTCCCGTCGTACCAGTGATGAGGCTTAGATGAGTGTTTCCTAGCGGCGAGGGGCTGTGCAACGAGGGCCGTGCGTGTCACGACTGAGAATGGCGATGTTCGGGCTCATCATTGCAGCCTGAAGCCGGAACGCGTGATGGATACGCGCGTTCGGTGAGCACGGTGTGTCGAGGTTGGAAGCATTCATTGAAAAGGAGAAACAACTATGGCGATGCAGTTTTACACCAGTCCCGAACAGATCATGCGCGATCGGTCCGAATACGCGCGCAAGAACATTTCGCGGGGCCGTAATGTGATCGCCCTGTCCTGTGCGGACGGGGTGTTGATGGTGGCCGAGAACGTCTCTACGGCACTGTACAAGCTCTATGAACTCTACGACCGGATCGGATTCGCGGCGGTGGGAAAGTACATTGAGTTCGAAAACCTGCGTACCGCCGGTGTCCGTATGGCGGATCTTCGTGGGTACTCCTACGATCGGCGTGACGTCACCGCCGTGTCGTTGGCGAAGGCTTACGCGCAAACCCTGGGAGCGATCTTCACCGAACAGACGAAACCGTTTGAGGTTGAGCTGTGTGTGGCCGGTGTCGGTCGGCGCCCTGAAGACGATGAACTGTATCGACTGACGTTCGACGGATTCATCAATCATGAGCCGGGATACTTGGCAATGGGCGGCCAGGCCGAGCAACTGGTGGAGGTGTTGGAAGGTAACCACGACATCAATGCGCCCGTGCGTGAGGCCTTCGCCTTGGCCACACGCGCCTTGGCCGCCGGCGGTGAGAACGGGACACAACGTGAGCTGAATAAGGATGTTCTCGAAGTGGCCATGCTGGAACGCTCTAAGCCGGCGCGGACGTTCCGCCGTATCCAGGGCGCGGCTCTGGAAGCGTTGATGCCCGAGCAGGAGGACGAATCGGACGAGTCGTCTGAATCGGAGTAGGTTTTGGGTGGGATTGTCGTGTGTAGGACAATCCCACCCCATTCGATGAAACATGGTAATGCCGGGGGTTTTCGATTGTCCTCCATTTGGAATGTGCGAGGCCGGAACGCTGTTCTTTTGTCGCCATGAGGTGTAGCCTCATGACATGGACAGGCGAATTTATGGCATTGAGACAGAATACGGCGTGACGTGCACGTTTCGTGGACAGCGGCGCCTATCGCCCGACGAAGTCGCTCGATATCTTTTTCGGCGCGTCGTCTCCTGGGGACGTTCCTCCAACGTTTTTCTCCGCAATGGAGCCCGTCTCTACCTCGATGTCGGTTCCCATCCGGAATACGCCACCCCCGAGTGCGACTCGGTCTCCGACTTGGTGCGTCATGATCGAGCAGGGGAACGCATCCTGGAAGGACTGATGATTGACGCCGAGAAGCGTCTTCACGACGAGGGTATCGCCGGTGACATCTACCTGTTTAAGAACAACACCGATTCGGCTGGCAATTCCTATGGGTGCCATGAGAACTACTTGGTGAGTAGACACGGGGAATTCGCGCGGCTGGCCGAAGTGCTGATCCCGTTTTTGGTGACACGGCAACTGATTTGCGGGGCTGGGAAGGTGTTGCAGACTCCCAGAGGCGCCAAGTTCTGCCTGTCACAACGTGCGGAACATATCTGGGAGGGCGTATCGTCGGCGACGACGCGTTCGCGTCCCATCATCAACACTCGCGACGAGCCCCATGCGGATGCGGAACGGTATCGACGGCTGCACGTCATCGTGGGGGATTCGAATATCAATGAAATGACCACCATGCTCAAGGTGGGGACGGCTGATTTGGTGTTGCGGATGATTGAGACGGGCGTGACGATGCGCGATCTCAGCCTGGAGAACCCCATCCGTGCCATCCGCGAGATCAGCCATGACCCCACGGGACGTAAACCCATCCGGTTGAGTTCGGGGCGGGAGGCGTCCGCTCTCGACATTCAGAAGGAATACTTCGCCAAGGCTTCCGAATTCGTGGCCGCACGCGGGGGCGACGAAGTCACCAAGAAGGTACTTGACCTCTGGGGCCGAGTGCTGGAAGCGGTCGAGACCGACAATCTGTCGTTGGTGGAAACCGAGATCGACTGGGTCGCCAAACGGTTGTTGATCGACCGGTACTGCGCCAAACGTGATGTTGACCTGTCGTCGCCTCGAGTCGCTCAACTGGACCTCGCCTATCACGACATTAGGCGGGGGCGTGGTCTGCAGAGCTTGATGGAACAACGTGGACAGGCTAAGCGGTTCACCCAGGAGGTTCAGGTATTCGAAGCGAAGGCAAAGCCACCAGAATCGACCCGGGCGCGATTGCGTGGTGAATTCATTCGCGCCGCCCAGGAGAAACGGCGTGACTTTACCGTGGACTGGGTGCATTTGAAACTTAACGACCAGGCTCAGCGCACAGTGCTGTGTAAGGACCCGTTCCGCTCGCGTGATGAACGTGTGGACAAGCTCATTGCCTCCATGTGATCGCCTCGGGGGAAACCGATCCGCGCGAGGCGTACCGCGCGGATCGGGTCAGTCGTCGGCCAGCATGTCCGCGGCGCACCGCCCGGCGGCCGCCGCGGCCAGGAAGTAGATCCGGTCGGAATCCATGCCTCTACCCATTGTGGATAGGCGGACGGGAAGCCGTTTCAACTCCTCCTCCAGACCGTCACACGAAACTTCGACCTGTCGGTGGCGGTCTGGCAACTGTGCCAACTGATCGCGCACCTTTGACTGCAATTCCGCCGGGATATCACGCGGAACGGGAACGGTAGCCCCTGCTAGGGCGACTTTGCCGTACGAGGTCATAGAATGGTGGCTGATTCCCCAATGCCGTTCGCGAGCGTCGCCTTCCGAGATACGCAAGGAGGCCACCGGGCGGCCGTGTAGTACCGAGGCGGCATTGACCGCTTCACCGGTCTCCGTACCTGAGAAGCCCCAGATCGTACCGGTACCCAGATTGCCCGGTCCCTGCGCCACTATGGCGATGTCCGCATCCGCCACGGCTTTGGCGGCGATGAGACCATTGTGCACGTTCGTAGCCTCCCATTGCCCGCCAAAGCACTGCCCGGCGGTGATGGTTCCACACAGATAGTCGGACAACTGGTCGAGAGCCTTCGAAAACCAGGCAGGTAGCGAACCGCCGTCGGTCATGATATACGCCACCTTCGCGGTGGGGCGGCTGAAGTGGATTCCGGCCAGTATCGGCGCCAGTGCTGAATGCAGGTCGGCGGTGATCACCGGCATTCCGGCCAGGTCACGCGTCGCTTCCACCGCTTCACGCCAGGGGGAGTCGTCCTCGTCGACCCCCAAGCGCATCGACTGCAGAGGCGTATAGCGTGCTTTGACGATATGACCGGGCCGGTCGACGTCGTCGGGCAATCGATCCGGAATGGCGACCACCAAGGCATAGCCGCCCGTCCCCAACCCTTTGGACAAGGCATTGCAGTTCAACAACAATCGGTCGCCGACCTGAGGAATACCGACCATATCGTTGTAGGCCAGCCCTTTGGCCTGATAGGAGTCCTCACCCTGGCGTGCCTCTACGGTTACCTCCAACTCCGTGCAACCGTTCCAGGCACCTCGAATTCCCGTCACTGTTCCATATCGCCATCTGATCACGGCATTCACGCTAGCACCGCGAACGTTGCACTCCGGGAACAGCCCACCCCAAGCGGCCGAGGCGACCAACGGTTACTCTATATCAGTGGCGAACGATCGTACTGAACGACTCATTAACCTGGTATTCTGCCTGCTGTCGACTAGGCGGTTCCAAACCGCCTCAACGATATCCCGAACCGTGCCGGGCTACGAACACAATCCCGACGATCGCAAACAACGGGAAGCGTTTCAACGCAAATTCGAACGTGATAAGGCCGAACTACGTCGTCTGGGATTCCCCGTTCAGACTGGTACCGATCCTTATCAGGATGAATCCGAGCCCGGTTATCGACTGGCCCGCGACGAGTTCGAACTGCCTGAACTGGAGTTCACCGCTCCTGAAGCGGCCGCCGTTGCCACGGCCATCAATCTCTGGCAGCAGCCCCAGCTGCGCGAAACCGGTCACGGGGCCCTCCGCAAACTCAAGGCCGCCGGTATACACGTCGGACTCAACGGCACCCACGGCAGGGTGCAACCTCGACTGTCCGACGACACCAACCTGGTCACTCTCTTGGAAGCCGCTACCGATCATCGCCAAGTCATCTTTGACTACCACTCGCGCGGCAACGCCGAAGCGGCCCGCCGACGCCTGCAGCCTTGGGGCAGTGCCGCATGGAAGGGCCGCTGGTACGTGGCCGGCTGGGATCTCGACCGGCGCGCTCGCCGCTGTTTCAAACTCAGTCGTATCGTCGGCGAGGTGAGGGCCGTGGGAAATGAGTCGTCCTTCGAACCACCGGCTGACGTCGACGTACTGTCGTTTATCGCCCAAGCGGCGGAACCGGCCGCACCGACCCGTCTCGCCGAGGTCGTAGTACGCCCTCAAACGGCCTGGGCATTGCGTCGATTGGCGATAAAGGTGGGGCCGCGCACCGCCGAAGGCGACGTGCTGGCCTTCGAGTTCAGTGATACGGAGACGACCGCGGCCATGCTGGCGTCGTTCGGGCCCGACGTGACAGTGCGGGAACCACAGGATTTGGTGAAAGCAACCGTATACTGCCTGCAGCGAATCGCGGGAGAGGAGATCGTATGACTCGTTCGACCGACCGATTGGCGCGTCTGTTCAACCTCCTGCCGTACTTGTCGGCCCGCCCCGACGGGGTCGACCTGCGGCAGGCCGCGCACGATTTCTCCATCAGCGTCGAGCAACTCCGGTCCGATCTGATGTTGCTGTTCCTGTGCGGTCTTCCCGGCTATAGCCCCGGGGACCTCGTCGATATCGTCATTGACGCCGACCAGGCCCGCGTACGCTTTGACGCCGGGCTGTCGCGGCCCGTTCGTCTCTCGCAACGCGAAGCATTGGCTCTTACGGTGGCTCTGCAGGCGCTAGCGTCCACCCCCGGGGTCGAGGATGTGGAGTCCATCGAATCGGCGTCGCACAAGATTGCCACGGCCGCGGGAGGGGTACGAGCCCACGCGGATTTCCGCGATCCGGTCATCGAGGACAACGTCGAGGCGGGCCGCGAACTGGTGGCCTCCGGGCGCGCCGCCCGCATCACCTATTACACCGCCAGCCGAGACACCACCAGTGAACGTGTCGTCGAACCGATATCGATGGACATGGTCGACGGTCATGCCTATCTACAGGCATGGTGCCGCTCCGCTGACGCGATACGGCATTTTCGGCTCGACCGGATCGACGCGATGACGATTCTTGACGAGCGAATCGGCGAACACCGCAGGTCCCGGCAGGAATGGGCACCGTTCTGGGAAGACCTGTCGGAAGTCGAGCTGCTTCTCGATGGCGATGCCATGAGTCTGGCCGAGGACTTCTACTGTCGGGACCTGGGGATGCTTGACGGACGTCGCCATATCGCCCTACGTGTATACGACGAAGCCTGGGCGGTGCGGCTGATCTCCAGCTACGCCGGTCATGTGACAGTGCTCTCACCGGAGTCACTGCGTAACACGATCGTCTCCCAAGCTCGGGCAGCGCTCGAGCAATATTGACGGAGGATAGAATGGCGCTATGATTTGGGTGATTTCAGGTGGTTTGGTCTTTCTCGGCCTATTGGCTGTCGGGATGAAAGCCCTGGCGGTGCTGTCCAAGCGCAAGGACCTCACGATTCGTATGGACCGCATGCAACGCCACGTGACGAGCGTGGACGAACTGAAACAGCGCGGAGAGGCGGTGGCCGCACGCGGTGAGTCGCTCGCGACCGAAGCGCAGGACGTGGCGCAGCGGGCGCAGAACATTTCGCGCACGGTCTCGTGAGCCACAAAGTGATAAAGATTCTTAATATATGACCGTGGAACGTTGACGTATTCCGTTACACCAGGCATCCTTGCAGAAGCCAAGCCGATTGCTTTGGCGGTGGTGTCCTGCGGGCGGCTACACTTAAGTAGTAACCACCAAGATCAACAGACGTAAGTCATTTGAAGGGGAACGCAGTATGGGAGCTCTCAAGCCGTGGCACATTATCGTGCTGGTCGTGGTGCTACTTCTGTTGTTCGGTTCGAAGAAGCTTCCGGGCATGGCCCGCGGTCTAGGTCGCTCCATGCGGATTCTGAAGTCGGAAACCGAGCAGATGAAGTCCGAGTCTCACAATCCTGACTCGGAAGCCGATGATTCGGCTGAGCCCAAACACAGTCGGGAGCCGCTGTCGGGCACGGTCGAGGGCGAACACGTCCAAGATAAGAGCGAGCAACCCGACCGGAAAAAGACTTACTAGAACGAGGCACGCCACCCATGGTGAAACTCTGGCCTCGTAAGGGAGGGCGGAAAACAACGTTCCAAAGGGCCGCCACAGGCGATATGACCCTCATGGAGCATATTCAAGACTTTCGTCGTCGTCTGCTGGGTGCGGTATTGGCCATATTGGTCGGCACCGCAGTCGGGATGTACTTCGCCCAGGACGTCATCACCTTTCTCTCGCAGCCCTATTGCGAGGTTAAATCTGATTTGAGTGATGACGAGGCCTCGCTGTGTCAATTCAACCTGGGCTCTCCGATCGACCACATCACGATCTGGCTGAAGATCTCACTGTATCTGGGCCTGATCGCGACCGCCCCGGTGTGGTTGTATCAGCTCTGGGCGTTCCTCGCCCCCGGCTTGCACCGGAATGAACGTAAGTACGCCTATGCCTTCATCGCCATAGCCACCCCACTGTTCCTTGGTGGTGTGGTTCTGGCCTACTTCGTGGTGAAGCACGGTCTGCAATTCATCATGATTTTGAACGGTGCCTTTGACATCACCATTGACCTGCAGAAGTATATTGGCTTCTACGTCGCGGTCATGCTGGTGTTCGGCCTGGGTTTCGAATTCCCATTGATCATGTTGATGCTGAACGTCATCGGTGTTATATCGGCCAAACGCATGCTGGGCTGGTGGCGCATCGTGGTGTTCATGAGCTTTTTGTTCACCGCGGTTTTCACCCCCACGCCCGATCCGTTCGGTATGACCGCGCTCGCGATATGCATGTTGATTCTGTATCTCATGGCCTGTGGTGTGGCGTTTATCAACGACAGACGACGGGCGGCGCGTGACGAGCAGTGGGACGATGATGAAGCCAGTGACATCGGTACGGCCGATCCGGTGGCCCCCAGTCAGGAATCGACCCCGGAATCCGATCTGAACGAACAGTCGGACGAGTCCGAGGACGGATCGAACGTTCGACGCAATCGTCTCGGACGTCCGATTGATTTCGACGACATTACTTAGTCGAGTGATCGCCGCCGGCGAATACCGGTCGGCGGCGATCAGCTTTCTGAACGAACGAGCTTCAGCACGGATCCGAGTCCGACGATTCCACCGGGGTCGGCCTCGGAGACCAAGTACGTGCGAGCACCGACCCGGGTCGCTCCGGCATCGGCCATGGCGTCACCGACCATGAGTACGCG
The DNA here is from genome assembly GCF_000527155.1 of Haloglycomyces albus DSM 45210. Classification (NCBI taxonomy): domain Bacteria; kingdom Bacillati; phylum Actinomycetota; class Actinomycetes; order Glycomycetales; family Glycomycetaceae; genus Haloglycomyces; species Haloglycomyces albus. The sequence goes on from NZ_AZUQ01000001.1 coordinate 3,017,907, forward strand.
TTTGGGATCGACTCCCAGTTGATGACAGGCGGCGTAGAAGATCTTCTCGTCGGGTTTGCAGTGCCCGATTTCGTACGACAGTATCCACTCGTCAATGAAACGGTCGAGTCCCAGGTACTCTGCGATCGGGCGCAGATCGAATCCGACGTTCGAGACCAGGGCGATGGGGAAACCCTGTGCTTTGAGAGTCATCAGAGTGGAAGCGGCATCGGCGAACGCCACCCAGCCCTCCGGCGAAGCGAGGCGTTCGTACAGTGCCTCGGCCAACGGTGCGCTGACCCCGTGTGCCTGTTGAGCCAAGTGCGAATACGCCAAGCGGTGGCAATCGGGGTCGAGGTCCCTTTCGGCCCAGGCGGCCGCGAAATCGGGGCGGACGCGCGGAGCGGATCCGGATCCGACCCAGCCTTGCGCTCCTATGGCATCGGCGATCACCATGGCCTTCAGTGAGCTCATATTCTCCCCGCATGCTTCGGCGGCGAGTGATACGGCACGTGTCAGCGGCTCCAAGGTCGCCAACGTGCCCTGGAAGTCGAAAAGGACGGCGTCGAAAGCCATTCCGTCCATCTGTTTGCGAAAATGTGGCCAATCCCTATGCACACCAATACGCTACCGTCTCCTGTAGTAGCGGTCACAAGCGGGTAACCGCACCATCACGCTGTTATCACAATGTCATAATCATGCTTTACTCTTGAGATATGGCCTCAGATGAACGAAGTCCCGCCGAACGTTATCGTGACAGCGCGAACAATCGCCGTTTTCCCCGGACGGAGCGTTTCAGCGCCGGTGTCTCCTTTCCGCTCGACGAGTTTCAGGTCGATGCCTGCCGCACGATGGAAAGTGGACACGGCGTCCTGGTATGTGCCCCCACAGGAGCCGGTAAGACGATCGTAGGGGAGTTCGCCGTTTATCTGGCCCTGGCGGAAGGACGTAAGTGCTTCTACACCACCCCCATCAAAGCATTGTCCAATCAGAAGTTCAACGATCTATGCGACGAACACGGTGAGGACCAGGTCGGCCTCCTGACCGGTGACACCGTGATCAACGGGGAAGCCCCGATCGTTGTCATGACCACCGAAGTCCTGCGCAACATGATCTACGCGGGTTCGTATACCCTCAACAACCTCGGATACGTGGTCATGGACGAGGTTCACTACCTGGCCGACCGCTTTCGTGGAGCGGTATGGGAAGAAATCATGATCGAACTCCCTCCCTCGGTGACGGTCGTCAGCCTGTCGGCGACCGTGTCCAACGCCGAGGAATTCGGCGCGTGGTTGGATTCGGTGCGGCCGGTCACCAAGACCGTCGTCTCGGAGACCCGCCCGGTTCCACTGTCACAACACATGCTGGTCGGCAACACACTCCTCGATCTCTTCGACGATTCGCAGGCCAATCGCCTCAACCCGGGCCTCACCAAGAAGATCGCCCGACAACAGGAGCGGGAATGGCGCCAGCACCGGCGCCGTCGACACGTCGATCGTGCGCGCGTGGTCGAACGCCTGGACCGGTCGGACCTGTTGCCGGCGATATACTTCATTTTCTCCCGCGTGGGGTGCGATGCCGCGGTGGAGGAATGCGTACGGTCGGGGATTCAACTGACAACGCCGTCCGAAGCCCAGGCGATACGTGATTACGCCACCGCCGCCACGGCTCATATCGAACCCGGCGATCTGCATGCGGTGGGTTTCAAACGCTGGGTCGACGGCTTGGCGGCCGGCTTCGCCGCACACCACGCCGGACTGCTTCCGGTCTTCAAAGAGGTGGTGGAAGCCCTCTTCGAACGCGGCGAGGTCAAAGTCGTCTTCGCGACCGAAACCCTGGCACTGGGGATCAACATGCCGGCCCGGACAGTAGTCCTGGAACGTCTGATCAAATACGACGGCACCGACCACGTGATGTTGACGCCTGGACAATACACCCAATTGACCGGTCGTGCCGGACGTCGCGGCATCGACGTCGAAGGCCACGCGGTCACGCTGTGGAGCCCCGACATCGCACCCAAACAGGTCGCGGGCCTGGCGACGAAGAGAACCTACCCACTCGATTCCTCCTTCGCTCCCTCCTACAACATGGCGGTCAACCTCATCGCCACGGCAGGACTGAAGCGCGCCGACGCCGTGCTGGCGTCCTCGTTCGCGCAATATCAATCCGATGCTCACGCCGTTCATATCGCGGAAAAGGCACGTGCACTGGGACGCAAAGTCGATCAGGAGGCCGCCGGAGCGGAGTGCGAAAAGGGCGACTTCCTGTCCTATTTCGAATTGACGAAGGAACTGTCACGCCTCGAACGGGCCGCTCAGAAGAAACGCAAAGGCCAATTGCGTGACGCGATGAAAGCCGATATGTCCGGATTGAAACGCGGCGACATCGTATGGCTCGGCGCGGGCCGCCGCTCGGGATGGGCGGTGTATTTGGAACACACCCGCCCACGCCGCAATCGCGGAGCCGAGGCCATCTTCCTGACCACCGACGGGCGAGCCACCGCCTACGCCCTGAAACGGTTGACCGATGTCCTGGTTAACGGTCGAATGCGGGTGAGAAAAGGATTCCGACGTTCTAACGTAGACGATCGAAACGAATTGGCCGCGGCTCTACGGGAAGAAACGAGCGACAAACCGCGCCCCACACGACGGGCAGGCAAAAGCCACGACCCGAAGATCGATGGACTGCGCAAAGAGATCAAACGACACCCGTGCCACAACTGCCCCGATACGGGACAGCACTCCTATCACGCGAGTCGGTGGTGGAAACTGCGCTCCGAGCGACAAAACCTGCAGCGCAAAGCGCAGAAGCGGGAAAACTCTCTGGCACGCCAGTTCACCAACGTCCGCTCCGTACTGATGGAACTGGACTACCTGAACGTGACCGGCGAGGGAGACGTCACGGTCACCGATAGGGGCCGTCTGCTACGCAACCTCTTCAACGAAGCCGACCTCCTCGTCGCACAGTGCCTGCACGACGGGGTCTGGGAAGGCCTGGAACCTCCGGCGCTGGCGGCGCTCGCCTCCACGGTGATGTACGAATCCCGGTTTGAGGAGGAGGACTTCTACGTCGCAGCACCCGGGATCATCGAAGAGCCTCTAGCGGCGACGCTGCGACGGTACGACACCATCAGCCGCCTGGAGCGCGCTCGGGGATTGGAGTTGACCTCGCGGCCGCAACGTGGGATCGCGTGGCCGATGTACCGCTGGGCCTCCGGGGAGGATCTGGCCGACGCGTTGCGGTCGTTCGAAGGGCCGAAGGCCATGCCCGGTGGAGATTTCGTGCGGTGGACGCGTCGTACTCTCGACCTCCTGCACCAGGTTGGTGAAGCCGCACGGACGATCGAAACCGACAGTGCACAGAAACTGGCGAAATCGGCCTTCGATGCGGTGGACGCGATGAAACGAGGTGTGGTCGCCGACCTGTAGGAGGTGGGGTCGGTACTGACCCTCGCTCCGGCAGTGACAGGACCGTATATCGCGACATTGAGGCTTTGTCGCGCAATTTGGGATTATTTCCGCATTGAGGATGAATAATCTCGTTTGCGCGCAATATTCGCCTTGTAACTTCTACGATGTGTACCAATCATGTTAACGCAGCGTAGGAGGAACAATGTGGACCACTACCGTCACGCGGCGAGGAGTGTTGTCTTCCGCGTTCGCGGCGCTGACGGCCTCCTCCAGCCTGGTCTACAGTGTATCGCCGGTGCCGGCGGCGGTACCTCCGTCTACCGTTCGGGCGGTCACGGCCGCCGGTAACGTGATCTACCTACTCAGCCAGACTTCCGTTGGAACCGTGCGCGTGCATACCGCACGCCGTTCCCTCGGCCGAATCGAAATACGGGACGAAACCGTTGTCGATTTCAACGACAACGTCATTGTCACCGATGTATCGGGGTCCGATTCCGAGCTCTGGATCGCCGGATTCAGCTGGAACAAAGGTGAATGGCATCGGTCGATTGATGCGCCCGAAACCCTTCCCGCCCATTGGCAACGGCTGGCGGGGGAGGCCGATCCCGACGCAGGGGAATCGAGACGGTATCGACAGTGGCAAAGTATTCCCGTGCTGGTGCGTTGGCGTCCAGGGCAACCGCCGTCGACGATTTCCCTGGGGTCCTTTCCCTTGCGTCAGAGCTATGTAGTGGCGGCTCATCATAATGGACGCGGTCGTGCCGGAGTTGTTGTGGCCGGCTGTCTGCAGGGCGACACGCAAACGGTGACGAGGGTCTACCAACTCGCCACCACCGACGCAGGTCGGTCGTGGCGAAGAAGAGTGATTCACAAGGATCCCGCCGAAATGCGCCACGTGTCGTCCGCCGCGGATGCGAACGGAAATCATGCGATCGTTGTCCCCACGGCGGACGGGGGTAGCACTGTGCATCTTGGCCGCCTTGGCCGTACGACGACGCAGCGCACATATTCACACCCTGAACGGCGATCGATAGGGGACGAACTCGTACTGCCAAGTATCGACGGTGGAGTATCGATGGTGGAGTCGACCGATCCGGCCATTCGGCTCTTGCCGGTAAACGGCTGGCCCCGGCGATATCTGACGGTGAGTCACGATCACCTCAGCGTCCAGGAAGCGTGAGGTCTCTCATGGCACATCAGACGTTCAACGACCCCTGGGGCTCTGGAGAATGCGAATCGGAACATGTCAGTCACAATTATGTCGAAAGAAGCAACTGGCAACTGTGCCACCGGATCGACTGGAACGGGCTTATCGGGGTCCATGGTGAGCGCCATGCCGAACGATTTCATCCGAACGCCTGGCGGCAACTGGGCCGTGTAGCACGCGACTTGGACGATTTGGGACGTCGCTTTCACCCCTCGGGCCGTTCCTATCCCCTGACATGGCTGGGTGACGTTGGCGTCAAAGTCTGTAAACCGGGCTGGCATCGGTTTGGACTGGCGGTGGATCTGTCCCGGATCAGTTGGGGTAGCCAATACGTGGATTTCAACGCGCACTGGCGCCCGAGCGTCGCGTCCCATCTACGACTCAGGTACCTCGCGGCCGTGGCCGTTTTTCGCTGCCATTTCGGAGTGGTACTACACGCCTACAACGATCCCGACGGCAGTCACGCCAACCACGTGCATCTTGACCGTAGTCGTCATGCTGTGGCATTGGCCAGGGATTACCTGAGCGATCAATCGATCATTCATTTGACCGCCAACTGGCTTCTGGGGCGTAACCTCCGAGTCGCAGAGGGATGGGGCGACGATACGGAGGCGGCCTATCAGGATTTGCTGGAATGCTTCGGCATGGCGTCCCGATCGGATAGTGACGTCGAGCTGGATCCACTGACACGAGCCGACCACTTCCGGATGCTGCTACGACTGATCGCCCGCACCGCATTCCATAATGCCGAGCCGGGGGTGTTCATCGTCCCCAGTACGCCGAACGCCGAGTCGCCCGACGAATCGTGACCAGGGGCGACGAGGCATGCGGTGGCAGGGTGAGGGAATATCAAGGCCATGTCAGGTTCCACCGCCACCGAAGGCAGCGGCGAGACGGTCAACTGATAGTTGAATTCCCCATTCCTCGGTGAGAGCGGCCAGCTGCCTGGAATCGGTCGGTCGCCGGGGAATTGTTCCGGCTACCTCTGGCAGGGCGACATCGCTGACGCACCGGGTCACCTGTTCGGCGCGTCGCAGGTAGTCGGAGGATTCGAGGACGGCGCTGTTCTGCCGACCCTTGAGCTCGCCTTGCTCCGCGGCAGCCACGACGGAATCGAGACTGGGATGCCGATTGACGATCGTGGCCGCACCTTTGTCACCGATTCCCGTCACTCCGGGGAGGCCGTCCGAAGCGTCACCTCGCAGGATGGCGAACTCCACATATTCCGCTGGGGAGACACCGAATTTTTCTTCCACGTCTTCGGCCCGGTACCGGCGCGCTTTGCTGATACCTCGCAACAAGTACACAACACTGGACCGCGCGGTGTCGTCCACCAGTTGAAAGAGGTCGCGGTCGCCGGTGACGACCACGACCTCGTCATCGGTGTTATGGCGCAGGGTGGCGATGACATCGTCGGCCTCGTAATCGGGATGTTCGGCGGTGGCGATTCCCCAGCTGCGCAGAATATCGGTGATGGCTTGAACCTGGTCGTCGAGTCCGTCCGGAGTGTCTTCGCCGCCGTCGCTTCCCACTCGAGCGGTCTTGTAGGTATCGATAAGCTCGACACGCCATTGTGGCCGCCAATTGCCTTCCAGGCAGCAGATCAGGCGGTCCGGCGAGTAATCACGTACGAGGGTGGCCAAGCCGTCGAGAAAACCACGGACCGCTCCGGAACGGCGCCCGTCAGGTGCGGTGATGGAACCGGGTAGCGCGTAGTACGAGCGGTACCAGAGACCGGCTGCGTCAATAAGCATCAACATGGCCCTCATTGTCTCATTGGGGTGTGACACTGTCTGGCAAAGTAATACAATATATATCGACATCGAGGTAGTGACCTCACGGTGGCACCGTTCATCCATCCGAATCGTCCACATTTGTCCGCGATGCGGGCCACACTATAGACCAGAATTTGCGATGATGCCTCAGCAAAATGCATAATTAAAACATCTATAGAATAGTTATTAGGAGATTGAGGATGACTTTTCCACGTGCGGCCGCTACGTTCGCAGCTGCGGCCCTGGCTGTGACCGCCCTTGGGGCGTGCGGCGACGATTCAAGCAATGATCTCACTGTATGCACCAACGTGCCTTTTGAGCCGTTTGAAATGCGCGAGGGAAACGAGATCGTCGGCTTTGACGCCGATATGATGCAGTTGCTGGCTGATCGCCTGGACAAGGATCTCGCGTGGGTGGAACTCGATTTCGCCGCCATTGAATCGGGTGCTGCGTTCAACGCCGGTCGCTGCGATATCGCCGCAGCCGGAATCACCATCAATGATGAGCGTGAAGAAAACCTGGGTATGTCGGACCCGTATTTCCGGGCCGACCAAGCTCTGGCGGTTGAGGACGGATCCGACATCGCATCTCTGGACGATTTGGATGGAAAAAAGGTCGGAGTGCAGTCCGCTTCGACGGGGGAGGCGTATGCCGAGTCCGTCGCGGAGGAATACGGATTCGAGGTGGTCAAGTACGACGACATGGGTACGGTCGCCAATTCCATGTCGGCCGGAAGCATCGACGCGTCGATAGCCGATCTGTTCAATTGGGAAGCCGTGGCCGAGGGCAACGATTTTGCCATCGCCGAGGAAATCGCGACGGACGAATACTATGGCTTCGCGGTCGACTCAGACGACGATGAACTGCTCGACGATGCGAACGAGATGATCGCGGAGGCGTTGGAATCGGGCGAGTACGGCGAGATCTACGAGCAATGGATCGGTGTCGAATACGAGGGGCAGCTGGACGAATAGCATGAGTGTCGAGACTGTCGCGCATCGTCGCCTATTGCCACGTCAACGTCGCGCACTAGTCCGTGGGCTTCAGTACGGCCTGTTCATCATCGTCGTACTCGTCTTGGCGTGGGTGGCGGACTGGAAGGACATCACCGAATCGTTCTTCCGAGTTGACATCGCCGCTGGAATGTTTCCCGCCGTATGGCAGGCTTTTTTCAACACCATTGCCTATACGGTGCTGGCCTTCATCTTCGGAATGATCGTCGGGGTCGTTATGGCCGTGATGCGGATTTCCGAGGTGGCGGTGTACCGGTGGTTCGCCGGTGCCTATATCGAACTGTTCCGTGGGTTGCCCGCCCTGCTGGTGTTGTTCTTGGTGGCATTCGGTTTGCCCCAAGCCTTTCCGGGAATGGATTACCCCGGCGGAATCTACGGTCAAGTCGCCTTGGGCCTTGGATTGACGTCGTCGGCCTATATCGCTGAAACTGTTCGTGCCGGTATCCAGGCGGTTCCGGCCGGTCAAATCGAGGCGGCCCGGTCGTTGGGAATGAGCCACATGCGAACGATGACGTCGATCGTGCTCCCTCAAGCGGTTCGCATCGTCATCCCGCCGCTGACGAATGAATTCGTCATGCTGACCAAGGACTCGTCCTTGGTCTACGTTGTCGGAGTGACGGCGACGACGATGGAACTGTCGAAGTTCGCCCGCGAGGAATTGACCTCAACGGCCAACGCCACCCCGTTGTTGCTGGGCGGCGTGCTGTATCTGCTGATCACCGTGCCGTTGTCGATCGTGGCGCGTCGTATGGAAAACAAGGGAACACGTTTATGAGCACACCACTGGTTCGCATTAACCAACTGCACAAACGTTACGGTGACCTGGAAGTGCTCAGAGGTGTACATGCCGACATCGACGAAGGCGAGGTCGTATGCCTGATCGGGCCGTCGGGTTCGGGAAAATCCACTCTCCTGCGTTGCGTCAATCTACTGGAGACGCCGACTTCCGGCAGCGTTGAGGCGGCCGGGCATCTCATGACCGATCGCGACGTGGACCTTGACGCGGCCCGACGCGATATCGGAATGGTGTTCCAGCAATTCAATCTGTTCTCTCACCTCACTATTCTGGACAATATCGTGCTGCCGCAGCGCCGCGTATTGGGACGTTCTCGTCGCGAGGCGGAGGAGAACGCGCGACGGCGGCTCTCTGAAGTGGGCATTGAAGGCAAGGAGTCGGCGAAACCCGCGCAGTTGTCGGGCGGACAGCAGCAGCGCGTCGGGATCGCCCGAGCGCTGGCGATGGAACCACGCCTGATGCTGTTCGACGAACCCACCTCCGCTCTGGATCCGGAGTTGGTGGGAGAGGTTCTGGCCGTCATGCGTCATCTGGCTGATGAGGGAATGACCATGCTCGTGGTGACACATGAGATGGAGTTTGCCAAGGAAGTCGCGGATCGCGTGCTCTTCCTGTCCGACGGGGTCATCGCCGAACAAGGCCCGCCGGCCGACGTATTGACGAATCCGCGAACGGAGCGGGCGAACTCCTTTCTCCACCGCGTCCTGCATCCGGTAGACGAGTGAGATTCCCGGGCCGTGTGCGCCATGTTCGTCGGCGACGGGACGGGAATCGGCTCGCGGCACTATGATGGCAACGGTCCCCAAGCGGTACGGAATCGCGATGCACGATTGCGACGGTCCCGGGACGGTCGTGAAGTCGTTGTTGCCGTGGAAGGCGTTCGATCGGGAGGTATGGGCTAGCGACCCTCTTCGAGAGGCCGATTGCGACTGCCGTTCACAGTTCCATCATGCGACGAGGGTGCACGTTTGACGATGATCGTGTGCCTCGTACGGAAGGGTGTTCCGGCAGAAGACGAAAACGAGCACCTCGCGCAGTGGATCCGTGCGGTGACGCGAGAAGAGGTCTTGCTGGGGGATATGATGCGGTTGTTTCCCTTGACGGCGACGACGGTTCTGTCGACTGAGGGAATCCTGGCACAATAGTGTCATGACGACATCTACCACGCTGTGGAGGGCCCGCAGCGTTTATACTGCAGCGGCCCCCGGAGCGAATGCGCTTACAGTCAACGACGGCATGATCACCTGGGTGGGGGACGCCGCCGACGCCCCGGCCGCCGATCGGGTCGTGGACTGCCCCGACACGGTTATCACCCCGTCGTTCGTCGATTCACACGCCCATGTCGCCGGAACCGGGGCGCGCCTGACCGGATTCGATCCCACCGGCGCGCGAAACGGCCCGGATCTCATGGATCGCTTGAACCGATATGCGCGCACGATCCCGGCCGACGCGGTGATCATTGCGCACGGTTGGGATGAAACCACCTGGGACGACCCGGAACTGCCGACCGCTGTGGAGCTCGAGCGCGCCGGCGAAGGACGTCAGGTGTACCTGTCACGTACTTGCGGCCACAGTGGAATCGCGTCGGCCGGACTCCTCGAAGCCCACCCGAGCCTGGTCGACTACGACGGCTTTGACTCCAGCGGAGTGCTCACCCGGCAAGCCCACCGCCAGGCACGCGCACGAGCCAATGCTTCGATCGGTCCCGAAGCCCGCCGTGCGATCTCCGAAGCGGCTCTGCGTCATGCCGCTTCTTTGGGGATCACCGCACTGGTGGAACACTTCATCCCCATCGACTCCGATCCATACAAGGAAACGGAATTCACCGATCTGATCGCGCTGGGGCGTCGCCCGGACCTCCCGGAGGTTTTCGGTTGGTGGGGAGAACTCAATGCCGCCGAGCGGGCTCGTGATTTGGGGGCCTACGGTTGCGGAGGTGATCTGTCGGTCGACGGATCCGTGGGGGCTCGCACCGCCGCGCTCCGCGATGACTACGCCGATGCGCCGGGGGAACGAGGCACCTTGTACTACTCGGCCGAACAGGTCGGTGACCATATCGTCAATTGTCACCGTTTCGAAATGCCGGCCGCATTCCACGCGATCGGCGACGCCGCCATCGACACCGTACTGGCCGGATTCGATCGTGCCGCTGAGAAGGTCGACATTGCCGACTTGAGAACCTATCGTCACCGCATCGAACACGTCGAACTGTTGAGTGAGTCCAACGCGGCGGCCATGGTGCATTATGGACTACACGCATCGGTGCAACCGGCCTTCGACGCCACCTGGGGAGGGAAGAGCTCGATGTACGCCACTCGTATGGGCGAAAAACGGGCCCTGGCGGCGAACCCCTGGTCGCATATGTACGGAGTGGGAATTCCCTTGGCGTTCGGTTCGGATTCACCCGTCACCGACATCGACCCGTGGGGAGGCGTACGAGCCGGAACCCACCACCACAATTCCTCACAGAGTCTCTCCGCGGAGGCTTCCTTCGCCGCGGCGACACGCGGCGGCTGGCGTGCGGTGGGACGCGACGACGTCGGCGTACTCGCCCCCGGATTCCAAGCGGACTTCGCGGTGTGGAACTTGACGGACGACACTCTCACCGAATGGAGTGATCCACGCACACCCGAACCGACGTGTCAGGTCACCGTGGCCGCCGGCGAAGTGATTCATGAACTGAGCCAACCTCGAAAATTACAGTTATGTCAGCTTGTGCGGCATCTGCTGTTAAGCTGAGAGGCCGACCCGCTTCAACGTAGAGTAGACTTCTGCCTTACCGTTGAAGACGTCCTCGTTGCTGTCATTCGGACCAGACACCCGGTCAGCAGCGAACGTCGGGGGCGACTCGACTTGCTTTGCTTCCACGCAAACTGGACAGAGGTGGCGGCGCCGGCCGCACCGCCACCAGCGGCCAGGTCCAGCGCGCGTGGTTCGGCGGAGCGGGCGAGCGGTCGCCGAAGGTGAAGGGTCACGGACAGACGGGGCCCCTAGACAACAGTGCGACGTCAGTCAGCCAGGCGGCTGCGCACTGGTCCGAAGGTCACGGCTGAAAGTCTCCGTTCACCACACACAGGGACTGGGAGAAACCCGTGTATCAGGGGCGTAGCGCTCTCAAGCTACGCCCCTTTTTCCTGCCTCAACGGTTTCTGAACGACAGTCATACCGCCGCTCCGCACCCTGCCTGTATCCTTGTCGAACAACACTCCAACACCCGGCAGAAGGACACCATGGCCAACAACCTCGCCTCGAACGACGCTCCAACCGAACCGGCCTCCCCGCCGCGTACACTCCGGAGACTGGTCAACCGTTGCACTACGACCGGCGCACTGGGCCGGCGCCTGAACCTCGCCGTCGCCATCGGGGTAGCGATCGTCGCCGGGCTCGTCGGAGTGCTCGCCTTTCCACCGTACGGACTTTGGCCCCTAGCCGTCATACCCGTCATGGGACTGAGCATCGCGGTCCACCGCCACCGCGCTCGAGCGGGACTGGGAATCGGATTCCTCGCCGGAATGGCCTTCTTCCTTCCGCTGCTTGCCTGGTCGTCCACCCAAGTCGGACAGTGGCCCTGGATATTTCTCAGCGCACTCCAAGCACTCTTCATCGGCCTCCTCGGAGCCGCGCTCGCCGCGTCCAGTCGACTGATCGACCGGCACGTGGCGCTCTGGCCGTTGGCGATCGCGCTGGGCTGGAGTGGTCAAGAAGCTCTACGCGACCGGCAACCCTTCGGGGGATTCCCATGGGGACGTCTGGCCTTCAGCCAAGCCGACGGGCCTCTGGTCAACTACGCCTGGCTGGCCGGTGCACCGATCGTCAGCTTCATCGTCGCGATTATCGCCGGTTACCTCCTGCTGCTCCTCTGGCGTCGGCGTATCGTCGCGCCCCTGGCCGTAAGCGCGGCCCTGATCGCCGGTGGCCTGGTCCTACCCAACCTCGCTCAGGAACCCGGGGGAGATACCGTCAACGTCGCCGTGGTACAGGGAAACGTCCCGCGTATCGGCCTTGACTTCAACGCCCAGCGACGTGCCGTACTGGATAATCACGTGCGTGGCACCCTGGATCTCGCCGATCGTGTGGAACAAGGGGACAGCCCACAACCCGACATGGTGATCTGGCCGGAAAACGCCTCGGATATCGACCCGTTTCAGAACCCCGACGCCGCTGAGATCATTCAAGACGCCGCCGACACGATAGACGCTCCCATCTTCTTCGGGGCCATCGTCACCGACGACGACGGATCACTGACCAACACCTCGGTGGTGTGGGAACCCCAAACCGGGGTATCGGACTCCTACACCAAACAGCATCCGGTGCCGTTCGCCGAATACGTTCCTTATAAGGACTTCTTCCGGACCGTCGCCTCGTGGATCGACGACCGGATGGCGGAGGGAATCGACGGTGTCAACGGTTTCCGGCCGGGAGAAGGCCCCGCTCACGTCAACGTCGACGATACCGTCGTATCCGGAATCATCTGCTTCGAGATCGCCTACGACGGCCTGGTCACCGATTCCGTGCGCAACGGCTCCGAGATCCTCGCCGTTCAAACGAACAACGCCACCTTTGACAACGCGGAAGCCACCCAGCAACTGGCCATGGTACGGCTTCGCGCCATTGAACACGGCCGAGACTCGCTCATGGCCTCCACGGTCGGCGTATCCGCCTTTGTCGACCACACCGGAGCCGTCCACGATCCCGCGGCCTTCAACACCCACGCCATCCTCGAACGCCAACTCACCACGTCCCAACACACCACACCGGCCACCAAGCTTGGGCAAATCCCCGAAGTGGTTCTCATCGTCGGCGGGATTGCCTTGCTAAGCTGGGCCGTCGTCCACAATATCCAGCACCGTCGACGTGAGGCCGTACCGGAATGAGACGTTTGGTAATCATCCCCACCTATAACGAAACCGCTACCCTCGAACCGATCGTGCGACGGACACGTCGAAACGCGCACAACGTCGACGTGCTGATCGTCGACGACAACTCGCCGGACGGAACCGGACGCCTTGCCGACCGCCTCTCCGCCGCCGATCCCGCCGTTCACGTCCTGCACCGAAGCGAGAAAACCGGCCTTGCGGGAGCGTACCTCGCCGGTTTCGCCTGGGCCGTCGCACACGACTACCACCAGGTCGCCCAAATGGACGCCGACGGCTCTCACAATCCCGCCGATCTCCCGCGGCTGTTCAGAGCGCTCGCCGGGTCGGATGTGGCGATCGGATCGCGCTATGTTCCCGGCGGGGGAGTATTGCACTGGCCATGGCACCGCCGGGGATTGTCGCGCGCCGCCAGCGTCTATACGCGGGGCATGCTGGGAATCTCCACCAAAGACGTCACCGCCGGATTTCGCGCCTGGCGTACCGACTCCTTGTACGCCCTGAATCTGGATACAGTTGAATCAGTGGGATACTGCTTTCAGATCGACCTGACGCGCCGCGCGGTGCAGGCGGGCCAGCGCATAGTGGAGATACCGATCGTCTTCACCGAACGGCGGCGGGGAACGTCGAAAATGACGCCGCGAATCGCGTGGGAGGCGGTTCGCAATGTCAGCCGATGGGGCTGGTCCCATCGAACGCAACAATTGAGACCGCAAGGACGACGCTCATGAACCCACAATCCCCGTCGGGGCAGCAGCCTCAACGTGCTCCGTTCGCCATCCGTGCCGTGATCGCCGGGTGGGTGATCGCCGAATTTCTGGCCTTCTTCGTACTGGTGGTCAGCATCGGGCCCGGCTGGAGCGTCCTGGCATTGCTGGGAACCTCTGTGATAGGGGCAGTCGTCCTCGGTTCACTGGGGCGGCGGTCGATGGAGGCGATGCGGGAGGAATTCCGAGCCGCACAAAAAGCGGAAGGTCGACAAGCTCCGGTTCACATGGGTCCGCTACCCAACGGCTCCGCCGTCGCGGGAGCACTCCTGCTGCTTCTACCCGGGTTCGTCACCGACCTCGTCGGCCTCGCCCTGATCCTTCCGCCCACTCGCGGCTTGTTCAAGCCCCTGGTCAAGCGTTTCACCCCGAAACAACCCACGCCGTCGGCCGGGACGGAAAACGACGACGTCATCGACGGAGAGGTGATCTCCGAACATGACGGCTCCACCGCACCAAAGGACCCCGAAGAACGACATGTCATCGAAGGCGACATCGAACCCCCGGACGATGACTCCGGCCCACGGCGATGACCGACCGTTGAACGTGAAAAACCCGGGTATCAGTCGATACCCGGGCACTCACGTCGATACGGTTTACACTTCGCCGCGACGAGCGCGCATTTGCTCCAGACGCTCATCGAGAATGTCTTCCAACTCCTCCATGGAACGCCGTTCCAGCAACATGTCCCAGTGCGTGCGCGGCGGCTTGGCCTTCTTCGCCTCCGGTTCATTACCGTCAACCAGCTTGGCGGAAGAACCGTCGAGGCGGCACTCCCACGTCGTCGGAATCTCAGCGTCGGCAGCGAAAGGCACCTCGAAACGGTGACCTTTCGGGCATACGTAATCACGGCTCTGTCGGGGAGCCAATTCAGTGTTTCGGTCCGACTCATAGCTGACCGCGCCGAGACGGGAGCCTCTCAGCATACGTTCGCTCATATTCCCCTGCACTTTCCCTTCGAGCATTGCTTGTATCGGCATCCGCACCCAACGGCGCTGATGGGCCACTACAACCGCTGGTCAATGGATCCGATTCGGCGCGTACGCACCCTACGGCAGCCATAACCCGCCGCTTCAATACAACAACACAGACCGTGGAATTGTTTCCACCGCGTCGCCGAGGTACACGTGACCCCGGCAACTGATCCCGACTGTTCAGGATACTACCCACCCGGCCATATGACCCACCGGTCAAGTTTGGCGGGCCTTGGCCCAAAAACCAAGTCTATCGCCCAACCGTGTGAGAAGATTCGTAGCTTCTCTAAATCCGACTGGGCACCTCATTACCCGCCGCCACGATCGCGCGTCGCATCGGGACCAGGGACAATAGGACAAAACCGACGACGAAAAAGACCGCGATACCCAATATCCCCACTCGCATACTACCGGTGGATTGCACCACAACCCCCAGCATCAAAGGACCGATCCACGACGTTCCCCGGTCGGCGATCTGATAAATCCCGAAATACGCGGCCTCCCTCCCGGAAGGAATCAGCTGAGTGAACAGCGAACGCGACAGTGCCTGCGTACCACCCATGACCAGACCGAGCGCCACACCCAAGAGAAAGAACGGATACACCTCACCCACCGGCAGCCAGAACGCACCGACCACCACCAAGGTCCAACCCGCCAAACCACCCAGAACAGTACGGTAGGCGCCTACCCGCGAGGCGATGAACCGCATCGTATACGCTCCGGCGAAATTCACAAACTGCACCAGCAGAATCGCCAACGTAACCGTGGAGCTGTCCAAGTTCAACTCCAGATCCGCATACGACGACACCATGACCAGCACCGTCGAAATCCCGTCACTGTAAAGCAAAAACGCCGCCAAGAACAACAACGTGGCCGGAGTCGCCCGCAACTGCACGAACGTCGACTTCAACTGGGCCCACGTCGACCCGGCCGCCTGTGTGGGAACCGGTCGGTCCCGCAGACCCCGGATCACCACAATCGTCCACCCGGCCCACCACAGGCCGGTGGCCGCCATGCCCCATTGAATCGCGGTGAACTCGTCGATCCCCAATTGCGCGGCGAAATTAATGGACAGAACGTTCAACGTCAAAAACACCGCCGCCGCCAAATACGCCCAAGCCCACGCCGTAGCCGACAAGCGGTCACGCCCGTCAGCTCCTACCAGGAGAGGTAGGAAAGAGTTGTACACGACGATCGAACATCCATAACTGACGTTCGCCACAATGATCAATACGATCATCACCTGATACCGTGTCGAATCCGGACCCAGCAACAACAACGACGCCACCGCCAGCGAACCCACCGCCGCGAAACCGGCCAACATCCACCGTTTATGCGAAGAACGATCCGCCCGAGCGCCTACCACCGGCTGCAAAACCACCGTCAACAGCACGCTGATCGACGTCGTATACGCCCACAAAGACCCGATGGGAACCGGCAAACCGAAAAAGGACACTTCCACATTGGAACACTCACCAGAACCACACCCCGCGGCGTTCGACGCCAAGCGCGACAGATAAAAAGTGCCCAGTACCGTCATCACGGTGGTAATGAACGGCTGATTAGCCCAGTCATACACCACCCAGGCAAAACGTTCCCTCCGAGTCGACTGAGCCACCGGCACCCCGGACATCGCAACCCACTTTCCCACGCAAACGTCGACGAACGGGCCCCCGACAATCCGGCCGCACGACCGGAGCACCAAGGACCGCTCACATTCTGACACGAACGCTGACACCGGTGACGGGCCGCACTGCCGCTCCCGGTGATCTCACCTCGTCGCAGCAGGGAGGGTGTGGAGCCGTCGCGAGGAACCAGTATCTTGAAACGAGCGAAGGAGAGAAGAGAGACATGCATGTTATCGGGATGGACTTTGGAACCTCAAACAGCGTCGCGGTGCTGCGCGCACCCGACGGACGTACGCGCTCGCTTTTGATCGATGGACATCCGATCCTTCCCAGTGCGCTTTTTTGTAATAGTGACGACCAGATTCTCGTGGGGCGCGCGGCCGAACGCGCGGCGAATTCGGACCCTTCACGTTTTGAACCCAATCCCAAGCGCCGGATCGATGACGGGTCCATTTTTCTTGGGCTCAATGAAATTCAGGTAGCGGACGCCATAGCCCACGTTCTGAGTGAGATCGCGTCGGAATCGACCCGGCAACTGGGCCAGCGTCCCGCTGAGGTACGCGTGACCCATCCGGCTCGCTGGGGACAGCGTCGGCGCACGATCTTGTCGGAAGCGGCCGTGCAGGCCGGGTTCCAGCCCCCTACGTTGATTCCCGAGCCGGTCGCCGCGGCGTCCTACTTTACGACGGTTCTCGGCACCGAGATTGCGCCGGGGCGTTCTCTTGCCATCTACGACCTCGGTGGGGGAACATTCGACGCCACTGTCGTACGCCGGACGCAAACCGGTTTCGAAGTACTGGCCGAGGAGGGCGTCAGCGACATCGGCGGCCTCGATCTGGACCACGCTATCGTGGAGCACCTGGGATCGGTGTACGGCGTGCAGCAGCCGGAAGAGTGGGAGGCGTTGACCAATCCCACCGATCAGAGTCATCGACGGTATCGGCGTTTGTTGTACGAGGATGTTCGCGCTGCGAAGGAGAACCTGTCGCGTTCGAATAATGCGGAGATACATTTGCCGGCCTTGGAGATCGATGCCCACCTGACCCGGTCGGAGTTTGAACGGGCGGCTCGGCCGAAGTTGGCGGAGACGGTGGACTGCCTGGGTCGGGCGATCTCGGCCGCCCGTCTGCGGCCGCAGGACCTGGTCAACATCTTTCTTGTGGGCGGTTCCTCCCGCATCCCGATGATCTCGCAGCTGATTCACGAAAAGCTGGGAGTTCCGGCGCAAGCGTTTGAACAACCGGAGACGGTCGTGGCCGAAGGAGCGGTCCGCGCGTCGTCGGCACCGCCACCGCCGTCCTCCGCACCCGCCGGACCGGTTTCCGGCGGTACACCGCAAGCGTCGGCGCCTCCGGCGATGCCGCAGTCTCCCGGTGCGGGTATGCCCCCGGGAGGCGGTCAGATGCCCGCTGCGGCACCTGGGAACCCCATGCCGGCCCCTCCTCCCATGCAGTCGGCCTCTCCGCAGGGGCCGCCGCGATCCGGAAAGCGGCCGCTGCATCAAGAACCGGCGGTGTTGGTAACGGCGGCCATCGTGGCCATTTTGATCGTCATCTTCACCGTGATCATCATTCTTCGCTCGACCTAGTCAGGGGACCGCTAACTCTGTTTGGGCGTAGAGACGAGCCCGGCGCGGCGTTCGAGTTCGGTGGCAAGCTGTTCGAGCCACTCGCGTTCAACGCCGTTTCCCGAGCGGTGGATTTTCACCAGCCCAGCGCGGAATGGACCGTCGACCTCGTCGTTGGGGACGGCGTTGCCATTCCGGTCATAGAACAGGGTTGGCTCGCCTCTGAGGAAGTCAAGCCGTTGACGTAGGACTATGGCTTGCTCGGCCGGGTTATCGAGATGATGCAGAAACGCCAGAAGAATGTACCAGCGATTGTCATCGGTGATGAACACCGGCGTCGGATCTCGAAGCCAGCGTCTCAGTTGGTCGGTACCGGCTTGCGTGATTTCCAGCATGTGTCGAGGTGCGGAGACGGTCCCGGGGGCGGTGCGGCGTGTGAGCAGGCCGTTGTCCTCTAGTCGTTTAATCGTGGGGTAGAGGGTGCCGTCCGCGATGGGACGCACGTGGCCGGCCAGGGCGGCGACGCGCTGCTTGAGGTCGTATCCGTGCAAGGGGTAGTCTCTGAGAAAACCCAGAATGGCCGTTTTCAACACTGCTTTCTCCTTAAATATACAATATATATCGCCTTCGAGGTATTCTACCTCATCCTCTCTCATTTCCCGCAACCCAATCTGCAAAAAACAAACAGGCAGCGGCACAGCCGCTACCAAATCCCTAGGTGAACGGTTCTATGCGGGCGCCGATGGTGACGAGACGATTGGCCAGCTGTTCGTATCCGCGGCGAATGACGTTGATATGCCGAAGTTCAGAGGTCCCATTGGCGCTCAACATCGCTAGTAGGAGGACGACGGCGGGACGCAGGGCCGGTGGGCAGATGATTTCATTGTTCAACCACCGGGTAGGGCCGGTGACACTCACGCGGTGTGGATCAAGCAGCTGTACCTGGGCTCCCAACCGGGTGAGCTCGGTCAGATAGATAGCGCGGTTCTCATAGACCCAGTCATGAACCAGGGTTGGACCGTGTGCGCACGCGGCAATCAGGGCAAAGAACGGGAGGTTGTCGATATTGAGCCCGGGGAACGGCATGGGGTGGATCTTGTCGGTCGGAGCATAGAGATCCGATTGAAATACACTGATATCAGTGAGCCGCGTTCGACCGTTGGCGGCGGCGTACTCTGGCGTGGTATCGAATCGCAACCCCATCTCTGTGAGTACGGCCAACTCGATTTCCAGAAATTCGATCGGGCAACGCCGAATGGTGAACTCCGATTCGGTGACGATGGCGGCCGAAATGAGGCTCATCGCTTCAATGGGATCTTCCGAGGGGGAGTAGTCCACATTGGTGTTGATCTCGTCGCGTCCGGTAATTGTTACCGTCGTGGTGCCGATTCCGTCAATGTGCACTCCTAGTCGGCGGAGATAGAAGCAGAGATCCTGGACCATGTAGTTGCAGGAAGCATTGCGTATTACGGTCGTGGCGGGATGGAGGGCCGCGGCCATGATCGCGTTTTCGGTGACGGTGTCTCCCCGTTCGGTCAAGACGATCGTCTTATCGCGCGCCTGTGCGTCCTTCTTAACCGTCGCCTGGTAACTGCCCTGAGTGCAGGTGACGTCCAAACCGAAATGACGCAAGGCGGCCAAGTGCGGCTCCACCGTTCGGTCTCCCAATTCGCAGCCACCCGCGAACGGCAACGAGAACTCCGGACGATGGTGCAGCAAAGGCCCGAGGAACATAATGATCGAACGGGTCCGTCGGGCCGCATCGACGTCGATGTTCTCCAGATCGAGTTCGTCGGGAACGCTGATGTCGATATCGCCCTGGGTTCCCAGCCACTCGTATTCCACGCCCATGCTCGCGAGCACCCGCAGAATGCGATGCACTTCCTCAATGCGTGCCACCCTTCGAAGCACGGTCCGACCGCGATTCAGGAGGGCCGCGCACAACAGAGCGACTCCCGCGTTCTTGGAACTCTTGACATCAATCGCGCCGGTCAGCGGTGCTCCACCGTGGACCCTCAGGTGCAGCGGTTGGGTGTCGGGGGCATTCTTGAGGTTGGTCATGGCGTCATACTAGACGCCTCAGGGCACATTACGGCGCAGAGCTCAGGGATTTTCCACCGGTCCGATGACCTCGGCCTCGCGGACGAAGTTGTCCAAGAGATCCAAGACGGCGGCTACCGCCGGACGGTCGCGGCCACCGCGCAAGGTGACGGCCAGGAAATGCCGAAAAGGCGTGTACGGTCCGGCCACCGGGATTCGTACCAACTTCAGGTGCGGCGGCAGGTCGATCAGTCGGGGAATCAGACCGACTCCTAGACCGTGGGCGATCATGGTGGCGATGACCGACCATTCGCGCGCCTCTCCATAGATGGTCGGACGGAATCCCGCATTCGCACAGGCGGTTAGTACGTGCCGCCGATGTTCCGATCCGGGCACGCCCAGGACCCAGGGTTCGCGTTCCACCGCACGCATATCCACCGAGTGCGACTCCGCCAGTGGATGGGCGTGGGGCACGACCAAGTCGAACGGGTCGTGGAAGATGACCTGTGAATCGAATCGGATGTCTTCGGGGGGTGGATTGTCCGGAGTCGATTCGACGACCGCCAGGTCGGCGTCGCCCGCGAAAAGGAGATCGAAGCTTTCCGGAGCTTCGGCTTCACGCAGTCGTAGCTCCATGGACGGCAGAGATTCTTTAGCCCTCTCCACCAAAGGCGCCAGCAGGGTGGCGATCGCAGTGGGGAATCCGCACAGCCGAAGCAGACCGGACGGTTCGCCCTCTGTGGCTTGAATCTCAGCCTCCGCCAAGCGCCACATGGCTTCAATCGCATCGACATGTGCGATCAAAACCTGAGCCGCAGAGGTGAGTCGAACCCTGCGGCCGTGCGGCTCAAGCAGGGACACACCTAGATCTTTCGATAGCAACCTAATCTGTTGTGATGCCGCTGAAGTGGACATATGGAGAGCCTTTGCGGCCGCGGACACCGTGCCATGATGCGCCACTTCCCGCAACACGTGCAGTCGCCTCAAGTCAATCACTGGGAACCTCCTCTCCCTTAAGTTAGCACTTAACAATTTAGTTCGTAAATTCAAGCTGGATGGTAAGGGTTTTTCCCTTGAAACACCCTAATGCCTGATTTACATTCGAAGGCACGGGATGCGGTTCCCTTTCTTTACTTCGGTCGATTTCACCTCGAGCCATGAAATCGTCCTTCCCAGATACACGACCATCACACCGGAGACCATTATGTTCGATTTTGACGTGCGCATAGCCCTGCAGTTCCTCGGCGCCATCATTTACATCGTGCAGTATATTCTGGTGCAGTCTCATAGGCTCGAGGCCACTCACCCTTCCAGTCTGCTGCTGTTGGGGAGCGGCGCCGGAATACTGTTGGTGTCGTCCTTCATGGGCTACGACTGGGGCTTGATTCTCCTCAATGGAGCCTGGGTCGTTATGGTCACCACGACGTACACGGTGCGCCGGGTGCGCCGCGTCGAAGAGGCCGCATTGGCTGACGCGGTTCTCGTTGAAGCCGAGACACATACGACACCCGCCCAGTCGGCGTCCGAAACCTACTACATTCCCGCTCGAACCGAGACGGCTCAGGCCGTTTCGGTCGGCTAAGGGCCGTAGGGGTCTGTCGGAGGTTGACTGACACGGTTGTTCCCCTACTTCCGACAGACCCCTCGCAACCGCCTTACAATTGGTACTTGTGTTCACCATCGCCACTGACGTACAAACCGAAATAGTGATCAACAAGTCTCGATTCATCTGCTTCCTCAAGCGCATCGACGGTGAACCCGACGCCCGGGCTTTCATTGAGCAGCATCGCAAAGATCATTGGAACGCGAACCACAATTGCACCGCATTCGTCACGGCGGACGGTTTGATTTCGCGTTCCTCCGATGACGGTGAGCCGTCGGGCACCGCCGGCGCTCCGATGTTGGAAATGCTGAACGGCCATCATATGACCGACACACTTGCCATCGTGACCAGATACTTCGGGGGCGTCAAGCTCGGAGCCGGCGGTCTTGTGCGTGCCTACGGCCGAGCGGTCTCAAGCGCTCTCGACACCGCCACCGTCCATGAAATCCGCTACTGGTCGCAGCTGCACGTTACCGTCAACCACGACCTTGCCGGCAGTCTCGAAGGGCGCCTGCGTTCTCACGATGACATCGATCTGCAGGACGTCACCTATTCCAACGTCGTCACCTTCCACCTCGCCGCCGCCGACGAAAAGACGGCTCGCGAGCTCATCAACTCCTACACCGCAGGAGCGGCGACCGTCGTCGACGGCGACGAGGTCCGTATCGAAATCCCGAGCCGAGACTAAGGCCTAAAACCCACCCATGGCCTTGTCCGAGAAGTCCTCAACGTCCGCGACGACTTCACCGGCGTCGTCCGACGCGTCCAGATCGACACGCAACACGATCGCCCAGTCCCGATCCTTGTCCGAATCGTCCACGACCTGACGTACTACCCATTCCCGCCCGTTTCGTTCGATGGACTGAAACTGAGGTGAGCGTGCGTCCTGATCGACATTGATGTCATCGTGGGCGGCGAAGTACTTCTCCAGCGCCTCGTCCCACTTGGTCTCGGTCCACCCCGTACCCAGTTCGGCAAGAGCGTTGGGTCGGTCGGAAGCGGCCAATTCCACGTGACGCCAGGCGAGATTTCGAATGGCGATGGTGAAGGCGCGCTCGTTATCGGTGAAAGCACTCGCGGGGCGTCCCGGATCGAGATCTTCCGTCACCTCGGCGGGGTTGGTCAGTTGTTCCCATTCATTGATCAAGGAGGAGTCGGTCTGACGAATGACCTCGCCCAGCCAATCGGTCAATTCATCGATCTCCTCCCCGCTCACCGATTCCGGCAAGGTTTGCACCAAGGCTTTATAAGCACTGGTCAGGTACCGGAGGAGGAGGCCTTCCGAACGCGAGATTCGATAGGTCGAAATGTACTCTCCGAACGTCATGTGGTTTTCCCACAGCTCGCGCAGGATGGACTTGGGTTGCAAGTGGTAGTCACCGGTCCACGGGTTGGCCGCTTGGTACGCTTCGAACGCCGGTTCCAGCTTTTCCAGAAGCGGCTGCGGGTACTCCACGTCCTCCAAAGCGTTCATTCGATCGTAGTAATCGACTCCGTCGGCCTTCATCGCGTCAATCGACTCGCCACGGGCACGGTCACGCTGTGCCTTGAGAATTTGGCCCGGCCCTTCCAGGGTGGCCTCAACGACCGACACGATGTCCATCGCGTAATCGTCCGCCTCGGGATCAAGCAGCTCGAGTGCCGCCAATGCGAACGGTGCGAGTGGTTCGTTCAAGGCGAAGTGTTCTGGAACGTCGGTGGTCAACCGCACCCCGTCGTCGCCGGTGGTAATGATTCCGGCCTCTCGCATCGAACGGGCTATGGTCAAGGCGGTCCGTTTCAAGCGCAGTTTTTCCACCGTAGTGGAATGTGATGATTCGATGAGCGAGCGGACGTTGTCGAAGGCGTCTCCGTCGCGCTCCAGAAGGTTCAATAGAATCGAGTGGTTGATCTTCATGCGCGACTGCAACGTCTCCGGCGGAGAATCGATCAACTTGTCAAAGGTGTCCTCGCTCCACGACACAAAACCTTCGGGCGGTTTCTTACGTTGCACCTTCCGCCGTTTCTTCGGGTTATCGCCGGCTTTCGCCAGCGCTTTTTCGTTCTCGATGACGTGTTCGGGCGCTTGACAGATGACGTAGCCGACCGTGTCGTACCCGGCACGTCCCGCCCGCCCGGCGATCTGGTGAAACTCGCGGCTGCGTAGGCGACGTTGCCGCCGTCCATCGAACTTGCTGAGTCCGGTGAAGACCACGGTTCGGATCGGCACGTTGATCCCCACACCCAAGGTGTCGGTGCCGCAGACAACCTTCAAAAGCCCCTGCTGAGTCAGTTTCTCTACCAAACGTCGATACTTCGGCAACATTCCGGCGTGGTGCACGCCGATACCCGCCCGAACCAGTCGCGCCAAGGTCTTACCGAACTTAGTGGTAAACCTAAATCCGCCCAAGGCTTCGCCGATCGCGGCTTTCTCCTCCTTGGACACGAGTTTAAGGCTGGCCAGACTGGACGCGGTCTCCAAGGCCGCCGCCTGAGCGAAATGCACCACGTACGCCGGGGCCTGTTCATGATTGACCAGGTTTTCCACCGTTTCGTGCAGCGGTGTCGTCTTCCAGTCGTATTCCAGGGGCACCGGTCGCGTGGCGCCGGTGATCGTGACGCTTTCCCGTCCGGTCAACTCGTCCAACTGCCGTTCAAAACCACTGGTGTCGCCTAGCGTCGCCGACATGAGGGTGAATTGAGTTTGAGGTAGCAACAGAAGGGGGACCTGCCAGGCCCAACCGCGGTCGGGTTCGGCATAGAAATGGAACTCGTCGGCCACCAGGGACGCGCAATCCAATTTGTCGGCCTCACGGAGAGCCAGATTCGCAACGACCTCCGCGGTCGCGCAAATCACCGGAGCATCCGGGTTGACCGAAGCGTCACCGGTCAACATTCCGACGTTGTCCGAACCGAACTGCTCACACATGTCGAAGAACTTCTCCGACACGAGCGCTTTAATGGGAGCGGTATAGAACGACACTCCGTTGGTCGCCAAAGCATGAAAGTGAGCGGCCGACGCGACCAGCGACTTGCCTGAACCGGTCGGGGTGGACACCACGATGTTGTTTCCCGAGACGACGTTGAGGAGAGCCTCCTCCTGATGGGGGTACAGTTCGATGCCCGCATCAGCGGCCCACTCGCTGAAAGCGGAGAAAACATTGTCCGGTGTCGGTTCATTTGGCAAATAGTCAATCAAGCTCACCGAATCAATGATGCCAGCAACCGCGGGCAGGGCCAAAACAGCCGACTCCACCCACGGTCACTCCAAGCGGCGACGGATCGAAGTAACCCGTATATCGCTAGAGGTCGTAGCTCACCAGTACCGGCGCATGATCGGACCACCGAGTGTCGTGGCTGGGAGCACGGTCCACCCAAGCTGTGACGGCCTGCTTGGCCAGGGCCTGATCGACAGCGTGATAGTCGATCCTCCATCCGGTGTCGTTGTCGAACGCCCGGCCTCGATACGACCACCACGAGTACGGGCCTTCTACGTCCGGATGCAGTCGACGAACCACATCCACAAAGCCGCGTTCGTCAAAGAGTCGATCCAGCCAAGCACGTTCCTCCGGCAGAAACCCCGAGCTCTTCTTATTGCCCTTCCAATTCTTCAGGTCCGCTTGAGTGTGCGCGATGTTCCAGTCCCCGCCGATGAGGAAATGTCGCCCCTCGGCCTCCATCTCGCGACGCCGACTCTCCACGTACTCACCGAACTGCTCCAGGAAACGGTACTTTTCGTCCTGTCGCGGTGTGTCCGTTTCACCCGAAGGAAGGTACAGGCTGCCGATCGTCACCGATGGCAGATCGATCTCCATATAGCGTCCGGCCACGTCGAACTCTTCCGAACCGAAGCCGATCCGCGCCTCCGAATCAGCATTACGGGTGAGAATTCCAACGCCGGCCCGACCCTTGGCCGTCTGCGACGGCGCCACCTGCCAGTGCCATTGCCCGGCTTCACGGATGATCGAAGGAATCTGGTGATCCTCGGCCCGAACCTCCTGAAGCAGGACCACATCGGCATCGACGGTGGTCAACCAATCCACCATTCCCTTTTTTGCGGCCGCTCGAATCCCATTGACATTGACGGTGGCTACGGTAAACATGCCTGCCAGCCTAGCGCGGGACCCGGTCCGCGGGTGAGCTGCGTCGGTGTGGTGTGAGGGACGAACGGTGAACAATGACCGACGCCATAGACTGTCATTATGTTTGCGGTGTCAATCCCAAAACACAAGTGGGAAACAAATCACGGAGCCTCGCGCCGGTGGATTCGGCTGTTCAGTGTCGCTGCACTGGTTGCCGCAATGCTGACCTTCGCAGCTCCGACCGCATGGGCGCAGGACTCCGACGACGGAGACGAAGCGGACGCCGAAGGAGTACTCCTCTTCGGAGTACCAGGGCTGACCTGGTCGGATATCGACGAATCCAGAACCCCGGCCATGTGGGACCTCGCCGGAGAAGGCGCGTCAGGCTCAATGAGCGTACGCACCATCGGATCGTGGACCTGCCCCGAAGCGGCCTGGGTCAGTATCTCCGCCGGTGCCCGAGCCGGTGGACTCAACCCGCGCGACACGTCGTGCACCGCACAATCGCGTCTCCCCGAACCCGCGCGCAACAACGACGGATCATGGTATCTGCCCTGGTACGAGCAGCTTAAAGACACCAATACCGCCTACAACTACGGCGCTCGCCTCGGTTCGCTCGCCGACGCGGCTCACGAGAACGAACAATGCGTAGCCGCCATCGGCCCCGGAGCCGCCCTGGTGGCCGCCGACCCCGAAGGACGAATCGACTACTACAGCAGCGAACTGTCCGACATATCCGAAGCCACCGACACCTGCTCCGTCGTTGTAGTCGACCCGGGAATCACCGTCTCCGACTCCTACGAATCCGACCAGACCGACACCGAGGTCGACTTCGACGACATCGGAAACGACGACGCCCACGCGACCCCTCCGATCCCCGAAGACGAGGAACCGACCGCGGACGACCTGCGCCACCAGGCGGCGGCCGACGTCGATCAAGTCCTGGCCGACACCGTCGCCGAACTCGACGAATCATGGCGCCTGCTGCTGTCGGGCGTATCGGACACCTCATACCCCAGCCGACTCCACCCGGTCATGTTCCATGGAAAAGGCATCGACAACGGACAGTTGTCCTCACCGACCACCGGACGCGACGGTTACCTTCAAATCGTCGATCTGGCACCAACACTGCTGGACTCCATCGATACCGACGTTCCAGCGGTCATGTCGGGACGGCCCGTGTCAGTGGACACCAATACCGATCTGACCTCATCAGACGCCGTTGACATCGGGGTAGACGAAGCTCAGGCCTCAGCGGCGGTGGCAAAAGCAATGCCGCACTACTTCAACACCCTGACCGTCATCGGAATCATAGCGGTCGGCGCCGCCACCTGGATGGTCCTGCGGAGACGACGTAACCGTCTGGGCGAGGCCCTTTGCGTCGCCGTCGCGACATTTCCACTAGCCGCCCTCATCGCGGCCATCCCACCGTGGTGGCGGACCGGCCACCCGAACCTGACCTTGTGGGCCATCATCCTGTCGGTCGTCGCAATACTGGTAGCGGCCACCCAGACGCCCTGGCTACGACGCGGCGCCCGACCCGCGATACTACTGGCGTCGCTGACAGTGCTCCTCGTGCTCGTCGACCAGTTCTCCGGAGCCACATGGGCACTGCACACCCCAATGGGCTACACCGCCCAATCAGGGGCCCGATTCACCGGAATCGGGAACTACACCTTCGCCGTCTTCGCCGCCGCAAACGTACTCCTCATCGCCTTCGTCCCATGGGACAGAATTCGAATCGGCAATCTGTCAACGAAGTGGATCACCTACCTCGGCCCCACAATCCTCTCGCTGGCCACCATCGCGACCGTAGGCGCACCAAGTCTCGGCCGGAACGTCGGCGGCACCATCACCCTCGTCGCCTCCCTGACTCTCACCTGCTGGCTGGTATGGGGGCGTCGCCTATCCCTCTCCGTCCTTACCATGGCAGGTGGACTGGCGCTCGCGGTCATAACGTTGGCGGGATTCCTCGATTATCTACGCCCAGCGTCCTCACAATCCCACCTCGGGCGGTTCATCGGTTCGGTTGTTTCCGGAGACGCGGGGGCGATCCTCGAGAGGAAAATGGCCGCCGCCATCGGTACCGTGACGAACACTCCGTTGACCGCCGTCGTTATCGCAGCCCTGGTCGCGGCCATTGTCATTGTGTGGAAACGGGGCCAGCCGACTCGTCCGTCGGTTCACGCCGCTATGATTGGGCTGTCGATCGCCTCGATCATAGGCTTCGCGGTCAACGACTCCGGGGTCGCACTGCCGGCCTTCACGGTGTGCGTGGGGTTCACCCTCCTGTCCTTGGCGTCGACGCGCACGCCTACCGTCGCTGCAGAAGCACCGGTTTCGGCCGACCGACCATTAAGGTAACCAATATGCGCATCGCAACTTGGAACGTCAACTCCATCAACGCGCGGATCGATCGCGTACACGCCTGGCTGAGCGCCAACGACTGCGACGTCCTGTGCCTGCAGGAACTCAAATGTGCGACTGACGACGTACCGGTCGAATCGCTGCGAGAACTGGGCTATGAGGTAGCCGCGCACGGAACCGGACGGTGGAACGGCGTCGCGATCATCTCTCGAGTTGGACTTGACGACGTGCAACGGAATCTACCCCGGCAGCCCACCTTCAAGGACGAGATCGAACCTCGGGCGATCGCGGCCACGTGTGGCCCACTGCGGATCTGGTCGGTGTACGTCCCGAACGGCCGTGATGTCGACGATCCGCATTACCGTTATAAACTCGACTTTCTCCAGACACTCGGCGAGGTCGTCGTCGACGACGAACGTCCCTTCGCCATCACCGGAGACATGAACGTCTGCCCCACCGACGACGACGTGTGGGACCGTTCCGAATGGAAAGGCACCACGCATGTCAGTGAACCGGAACGAGCGGCCCTAGCCGACATAACAGGGCACGGATTGACCGATATCATACCCAGGGCCCTCAAACACGGTAAGCCGTTTACCTTCTGGGATTATCGAAACCTGGATTTCCCCAAAAACAGAGGTTTGAGGATCGACCTCATCCTGGCGAACGAAGCGCTACGCACCGCGGTCACAGACGTCTACGTGGACCGGAATGAGCGAAAGGGAAAAGGCGCCTCCGACCACGCCCCGGTTGTGGCCGAGGTAAACGTCTAACTCCCACCCGTTTCCCAGGC
The DNA here is from genome assembly GCF_000527155.1 of Haloglycomyces albus DSM 45210. Classification (NCBI taxonomy): domain Bacteria; kingdom Bacillati; phylum Actinomycetota; class Actinomycetes; order Glycomycetales; family Glycomycetaceae; genus Haloglycomyces; species Haloglycomyces albus. The sequence goes on from NZ_AZUQ01000001.1 coordinate 3,046,761, forward strand.
GTATGGACACTTCGCTCCATCGAACTGAACACCGCGCCCCTCGGAAAGGTTTGATTGTGAACAAAACCGCGACCGCCTCCGGACTCGCCGCCGTCCTCCTTCTCAGTTTGACCTCGGCGCTACCCGCTGACGCACAGGACACCGACATCGACGAAGTGCGCACGCAGTTGGCCGAAGCGGCGACGGCAGTGACCGAAGCGGAAGAAGACCTGGAAGAGGCGGAAAACAACGCCGACGACTTGGAAGATGAAATCGAGCAAACCAAGTCCGAATTGGAAGGCATGCGCGAAGAGCTCGGCGAATTCGCCTACGAGATCTACATGCGCGACGACCTTGTCGACACCGCCTCGGTACTGACGTCCGATGATTCCGACAATGCTCTTGAAGCCCTCGCGTATACCGACTTCCTAGGCGAACAGCGAGCCGAAACGGTCAAGAAGAACGCGGAACTGGTGCAACGATTGGAAGATCAGACCGATGCCTACGAAGAGCAGATTGAGCAGGCCGAAAAGGCTCTCAAGGAGGCAGAAGAAGCCGAGAAGGACCTCGAGGACCTCCTCGAAGAGCTGTCCTACCAACCTTCCAACGGCCCTTCCGGAGGTGGGGGAGCAGGAGCGCCCAATCCCGTCACCACCAGTGGACCGGAATCATGTTCCGAATCCGACCCCACCACGTCAGGCTGCCTGACACCCCGCACCCTGCACGTTCTACGTGAGACCCAAAACGCGGGCTTCGACCGCTACGTCTCTTGCTTCCGCAACGAATCCAGCGGAGAACACGGCAAGGGTCGCGCCTGTGACTTTTCGGCCAACTCAAGCGGATTTCAAAACTACGACGCCTACGGAGACGAAAAAACCTACGGCGACAACCTCGCCGGCTGGTATGTCACGCACGCGGACGCCCTATCCGTACAATACGTGATCTGGTACCGCCAATTCTGGTCACCAGCATCCGGCTGGCAGGCGTACTCGGGAACCAACGGGAATCCCAACGCCGACCACACCAACCACGTCCACGTCTCCGTCAATTAGTAGAGGACCCCACATCATGTCCCAAACCCGTAGCTGTTTCCTCGCAACCGCCGAGACCACACTGAAATTCCTAGACCGCCCCGAGACCTCGCGTGCCTGGGACGAACCCAGCGCACTACCGGAGTTTCAGGTGTCCGGCCTGGTGGCCCACACCCTGAGCCAAATCACCAACCCCGTAGTCGCCCTGCAAAACCCCAAACCGGAACAAGAAACCATCGGCCTGTTCGACCACTTCGAACGCGCGGCGTGGACAACGCCCGACATCCACAACGAAGCGAACACCGGTATCCGACAGAGCTCCGATAAAATGGCCGAAAAAGGCTACGAAAAACTGTTCGCCTACGCGGAAGACTGCTACAACCAGCTGGTAACCGACCTACCCCACACCGCGTCCGACGCCACCGGAGCCAGCCCCACCTGGCCGCACAACCTCTCCTTGGACGACTACCTACGGACACGCATTATGGAGATGGTGGTCCACAGCGACGACGTCGCCCAAACCCTCGGCATCGCCGCCCCGACCTTCGCCCCGGAAGCGTACGACCTCACCTATTGGATCCTCACCCGCCTAGCGGCCGCCCGACATGGCCACAGTGCCGTCATCGCCGCAATGGCACGCGGCGAGAGGGCCACCGGCTCCATTACGGCGTTCTGAACCAACGCCATGTCGCGACGTACAATTCTCGTCAGCTGGGCGGTAGCGGCCGTCGCCGTCATCCTGATCGGTACCGTCTGGCTGATCGTCACACTCATCTCACCCACCATCCCCTCCACGGATACGGTCGAATCCGCTACCGGACTGGACCTCCCCGAATCCGCCGAGATCCGTGCCGCGAAACTGGACGACCTCACACCCGGTCAGAGCGGCGATCAGGGAACGGTCGAATTCACCCTCGCCGCAGACGACCTGGAAACGTTCATCTCCGACAACGACCTACCCGCTCCGGTCGTCGTCGGAGACGTCCCCGACGACCGCACCCAAGCCACACTGCAGCATTCCTGCGACAACGACGCCTGCTACGACGGGGACGTCCTCATCGGAAACGACATCCGAATCAACCTACGCGTCACCATCGAATAGGCCACACAACTCACGTCTCCGGCACTTGGAGACGATCCACCGCGTCCCGACGGCGCCGCGACGGACGCCGGTCGTATCGAGCCGTGGTCGCCGGAGAAGCATGCCCCACCAGCGACTGCGTAATCGCAAGGTCGACACCCGAATCAAGAAGATCCCCAATGAACGTACGCCGGAAATCGTGAGGCGTGTACCGCCCTTCGCCCGCCTCCAAAAGGCGTTTCAACACCAAATCGGATACGGCCTGCCCCGACATGTGAGCCAGTCGGTTCTGCCGATATCGAAACCGACCCGCCTTATTAACCGGGCAGAACAAGGCACCGGAAACCCTCGCCCGAACCGCCAGCCACCGATCCAGACGACTCATCGCACCCGCCGCCAAATACACCTGCCGCTCTTTATTACCCTTACCCAGGATCCGAATCGAACGCTCGGACGCGTCCACGTCAACAAAACGCATCGAGGCCACCTCCGAACGACGCGCCCCCGTCGAATACAGCACCGCCAAAACCGCTCCATCGCGAGCACCGGCGGGCGTATCGTCACGATCGCACGCATACAAGGCCCCGGCCAGCACCTCTTTATCAACCGCTCGACCAACCGGAAGCCGATGCTCACGAATGGGAGCGACATCGCAGGCACGTTGATAGTCGGACGCCTCCATCAACTCCAGCCGCCACGCCTCTTTCAACACTCGACGAAGAGCAGCCAAGTGCTTGTTGATATAAGACCCCGACCAACCCTGATCGACCATCACCGCCCGCAACCGCGACGTATGCTCATACCGCAACAAATGCCACGGCTGACCGGCACCCGTCGCATCATCCAACCCCGACAGCAACTGAGCAACCCGATCCAAACAGCCACGCATGGTACGACGCGACTCCGCCGACCCCAACGAATCCAAATAGGCCGTATACGGATCGACCCGAACCGCATTGTCCAACTCGACACGCGCACCAGGACCGTCCACGGCATCCACTCCAGCGGTGAAACCACTCATGAGCTCTCGCGAAACCATGTAGACCATTAGATCACAGACCACCGACCTCACCAGCCGCACAAGGTATCGCGGGAACATCGACTCACCCGAAGCGTACGGCGACTGGGACTCGGCCCCCCGTGTCGGATACGCTCGACACGCTGCACGGCAAGGAGGATCGCATGCACAACCCGATGAACGACAATTCACCGCCCACCCCACAACGACGTTCCTGGACGTCCATCGCGCTCGCATGGGTGATGGCGGTCGCGGGGCTCTGGTTGATTCTTTTCGCCAATGCCGTCACTCCGATTGAATTCAACCAATGGGGGATCACCGCTCGGTCGCTGGACGGGTTGTTTCCGGGGATCGTAGCGGCCCCGTTTCTGCACGTCGGCATCGGTCACTTGGCCTCTAATACGATTCCGCTGTTCGTTCTGGGACTGGTCGCGAGTCTGCGTGATATCCGAGCCTTTGCGTTCGCTCTACCGATCATCGTGGTGATTTCCGGGCTGGGCGCATGGCTGCTGTCCGGGTCGAATTCGATAACGGTAGGTGCTTCCGGGGTGGTATTCGGGCTGCTCGGTTACTTGTTGGGGCGAGGCGTTTTCTTGCGGCACATCAGTGATATCGCCATCGCCGTCTTCGTCATGGTGATATACGGTTCAATGTTGTGGGGAGTACTGCCCACCCGACCGTATATTTCCTGGCAGGCACACTTGTTCGGATTCATCGGCGGCATCCTCGCCGCCTACCTGTTCTCCCGCATGCTGCAAAGAACGTCCGAAACACAGGAGTGGCCCGGCGCGTTACATTCGCACCAGGCCACTTGATCAGGTGAACGACTATTCCACGGTAATTCGGTTGATCTCCGGTGCCGTCACAGGTTCGTCGGCGCTGGAGTTGTCGGCGAACCAGTTGAGCATGGCGTCCAAGTCCAATTCGCCGGTAAGACGGTTCTCGCCGTCGGCGAAGGTATGGAAGGAATCGCCGCCGTCGGCCAGGAATGAATTGGCCGTCACTCGGTAGGTTTGGTCGGCCTCTATAGCCTCACCGTTCAATTCCAAGGAATCCTCTACGAGTCGGTCGGCTCCGGTCTGAGAGTCGTCGATCGTATAGCTGAATCCCTCCGACCACTGCAATATCAGGGGCTCATCGTCTCGATCCGTCCACTGCTGCTGTAGAAGCTCTACCAATTGATCGCCGGTCAAATCCATGGTGACCAGATAATTGGAGAAGGGTTGCACGCTGAAGGCATCCGCATACGTCACTTCGCCATCGTCTCCGACGAGGAGATCGTCGCGAATACCGCCCGGATTCATGACGGCTATATCGGCGCCGCCGGTATCGTCAGATGCCGTTCGTTCCAACTGCATGTCCGCGATGAGGTTACCCAAGGCCGATTCGGCATCGCGCGTTTGGACTCTGACGATATCCTCATCGATGTATCCGACGACTTCGGAACCGATGCCGTCGGCGAGTTCGTCGTAGCGTTCAATGATCTCGGTCTGGTCGGAGTCAGCGGACACCTCCCGGTCGACGACGAGGTTGGAACCTTCCACCGAAGCACGAGCGAAGTCGTTGGACTCGGTGTCGTAGTCGGCCCGAATATCGGTCATAACTCGGCCGTACGACTCCGCGGAGGTAACGAGGCGGTCAGTGCCCTCAGGATCGGGGATGTTGCAGACGTAGTTCTGGTGGGTGTGTCCGGTGACGACCACGTCGATGGCCGAGTCAAGACCCTCGGCGATGTCGACGATCGGGCCGGAGACGCCCGCCGTTCCACCAACCGTGTCACAGTCGTAGTCGGCGTCCTCTTCGACGGGGAAACCGCCTTCGTGCAGCAGGACCACAATGGCGTTGACGCCGTCATCCATCAGCTTTTCGGCGTGCTTGTTGGCCGTCTCGACCTCGTCGAGGAAGTCGACGTCCTTAACGCCTTCCTTGGATACGATGTCGCCGGTACCTTCCAGCGTCATTCCAATGAATCCGACTTCGACGCCGTCGCCAAAGTCCTTGACCCAGGTCGGGTTCAAGACCGGTTCTTCGGTTTTCTTGTCGACGACGTTGGCACCCAGGTACTCGAAGGAAGTGCCTTCCCATTCGTCCGTACCTTCCGGGCAGCCGTCCTCTGGACAACCACCGTCGATCAGGCGTTGCAGTTCGTCCACGCCGCCGTCGAATTCGTGATTGCCCACCGACGATACGTCGAGGCCCATCGCTTCGACGGCTTCCAACGTCGGCTCGTCGTTGAATGCGGCCGACATGAACGGGGTCGCACCGATCAGGTCGCCGGCGGCAACGGTCGCACTGTTCGGCTGACCGTCGCGTGCTTCCGCGAGGTGAGTCGCGAGGTACTCGGTACCACCTGCGGGAACCTCTTCGCCGTCCTCATTGGCCAATAGCATCGAATCGTCTGCGGCCAAACGCCCATGCAGGTCGTTAAAGGCCAGCAGTTGCACTTCGACGTCGGAATCGTCCGCGCCTGATCCGGAACAGGCGCTCATCAACGTCAAGGCAGCAGCGGTACCCGCGACGGCGAGACCGCGACCGCTCCATTGCGATCGGTTCTTTCTCAACAATGTTACTCCCAGGAGGATTCGCATTGAGCTACATGGATGCAGCTTCACTTTCAAATCCGATCATAGGATGAGCAAGCGGCAAATACAAAACCGGCTCAAATCCTGTGGGATTCAGCGTGTTCAACCCAATACGGTGTTGAAGATTCATGTACGGTTCCCGGGCGCCCGCCGTCGTCGTTACTCCTTGGCCACGGTCTCGTAACCGGGTTTGGTTACGAGACCGACATGTCCTTCGCCCTGGGTAGGGGCAGGGTTGCATTGTCAGGCCGACTCCGCTGGTTGACCTCCTCCCCGCGGCTAAGGCCGGGGGATTCCAACCGGTGAGACCGGTTGGCGCACGAGCCCTCGCGGGTGTGCTGGTTCCTGCTTCACAGACTGACTCATGTCTCCGTCTCCACAGGCTGAGACCGCAAGCCCGGCGGCCTTAAGGATGTTTCTCGCCGCGTTCACGTCCGCATTCGCCCGATGCCCGCAGGCCGTGCAGCAGAAACTCGCTTGGCTATCGCGGTTGTTTGCTGCACAGTGCCCGCAGGCATGACAGGTCTGTGACGTGTACGCAGGATGGATCGTGACCAGCTTGGTTCCGGTGTACCGGGCCTTGCTGGACAGTGCGAGTTCGAGCCGGTGCCATCCTTTGTCGAGGATGGCCCGGTTGAGTCCGGCTTTCGCCTTGACATTCCGCTTACTCGCACGCGCAGTCATGTTCGTGGTCTTGAGGTCTTCCAGCACGACCACGGCGTTGTCGGACGCGATCCGGTGCGCCACCTGCGCGGTGAAGTCGCCGCGCCGATCGGTGATCCGGCAGGACAGACGCCGCAGCCGCATCAACGTCCGGCCCCACGACGCCGAGCCCTTCCTCTGCCGGGCCAGCTGCTGCTGGAGGCGCTTATACCGCTTCACCTCGCCGGGCGTGACGAACGCGCGGTCATGGAACCGGCCGTCCGACGTGACCGCCGCATAGGCGACACCCCGATCGATCCCGACCGCCGCGCCAGGGTTGGCGTGCCGCTCAGGCGTGGTCTGGTCGTCGTCCACAAGAAACGATATCCACCACTGACCTGCCTTAAACGATACGGTGGCCGACCGTATTGGGCCACCGAGAGCACGTGTGGAACGGTAGGTGGCCCACCCGAGTTTGGGGAGCTTCACTCTCCCCCATTTCCGGTTGATCCGCTCCACGGCCATGGGTTTCGGGTCAGGAAACCGAAACGACGGAGACCACCGGTGCTTCACTCTCCACCGGACGGTAAACGTCCCATGCTCCCGGCACGCCCGGTCGAGATCACGAAGCGTTTGCTGGAGGAGGTGCGACGGCGCGACTTTCAGCCATTCTAGTCCGGGTTCGCGTTTCGCTTCGGCCAGTTGGCGGGCTTGTGGAACGTAGTTCGCCCATGCTCCTTTGCGACGCGCCTCCCGGCGTTGATCCAGCGCGGCATTCCACACCGCCCGGCAGACGCCTCCGTACTCGGTGCACGCTTGGGCCTGTTCGGGGGTGAGCTTGAGACGAAAACGGCGACCGGTCAACATGCACACCACCTTATCGTTGGGGTCTGACATCGCGGTCATTGATGTGCTTACCCCACGGCTAAAGCCAGGGCCCTGCGCACTACGAACCTCCGATCAGTTCTCGATGGAGACGACAAAAGCGCCCCGGGGAGGTACCGTGCCCGAGGCGCCTTTTCGTGGATGCTTCCACGCAATTATTTAGTGATTTCCATTGGCGGAAGCACCTGTGAAATGATCATTGATTATCAGTGCCTCCTTCCTCACTCGTCGGAAGTCACGCCAGACGAACGTGACGGTCATAAAATTACCAATCACCTTCCCGACCGGCAATCGATTTTTCGACCAGCACAATCGTCAACCGTCGAACCGCGTCATCCCGGTGGGAGCGATACGGAAGCCCCGTTCCCCTTCCGGCGGAAAGCGCACCGATTCCATCTCCCGTACTTCTGCCGCCTCCGGGCCGACCGACATCCATTCCACCATTCGCTCGACCACATCGTCATCACCTTCGAAAACACCTTCAACCGACCCGTCGATGACGTTTCTAACCCAGCCGGAGAGCCCGTCACTCACCGCCCGTCGGGAACACGAATCTCGAAAGAACACACCCTGAACCCGGCCCACCACACGCACGTAAACCCTGATCATGCAATCAGCATAATTGACCGAAACGGCACTGTCGGACAACCGTGAACCTCTGCGACAATGAAACGACGACGACAAAGGAGACCACCATGTCCAAAATCCTCAAGCCCGGCGAGAAAATCGATGACTTCGCCGTGCCGGACCAAAGCGGAACCACCCGTCGACTCTCTGAACTACTTGGCAACGGACCAGTCGTTCTATTCTTCTACCCCAAAGCCATGACCTCAGGTTGCACCGCCGAAGGGTGTCACTTCCGCGACATGGCGGCGGAATTCGAGGAAGCGGGAGCACAGCGCGTCGGCATCAGTATGGACGACACCGATAAACAGAAAGACTTCGCCGCCCAGAACGAATTCGACTACCCACTGCTGTCCGATACCGACGGCACGGTAGCCGACCAATTCGGAGTTCGCCGCCGCCTCAAACTCGGGCCGTTGAGTGTCAAGCGAGTCACCTTCGTCATTGGCACCGACCGGACCCTACTCCACTCCATACACAGCGAAACCAACATGACCAACCACGCCGACGAAGCGCTGAAGGTCATTCTCAATCAAGGCGACTAACACGAGCCCAGCAATACCACACCGATGACGACAAGAGACACGACCACAACGACGCGAATCAACCATCGCAGCATCGGACCTTGAGGTTGACCCATGATCGGAGGTTGTAGTCCCATCGTTTCACCCCCTTAATCCCACCTTAACCGGTGCAATAGCGATAAACTACCCATTAAGAGGACGAAGGGGGGCGATATAGTGCCACGGCTACACGTCGAACACTGGATCACCGGCGTCTATATCGCTCTCTTGCTACTTGTCGCCTTCTACACAGTCGTGGCGACCGAGTTCGACGCTTCCGGGCTTGCCGGAGTCTGGCTGGTTCTTCTCACCGCGCCCACCTCCTACCTCATCTTCCTCACACCCGTCACCGGCCTGCCGGCCCTGGTCGCCTACTTGGCAGCCGGGATGTTCCAAGCCGTTGTCATGTTCAGCCTCCTGGGAAGCATCCGCCGTCATATCGCCGCCCGGCGTCACAGAAAAGACGAACCTCCGCCCGGACTATCGCACTAGGTCTCTGACGCCAGGAATCGCGTCAGGACCTCGTTGAACCGCTCGGGTCTCTCCAGCCCGGGAAGATGCCCACAGTCGTCAAGGTCAACCCGGTTGGCCTGGGCGATCGATTGAGAGACCGCTGTGCCCACTTCCTGAATTTCAGGTACATCCTCCCGCCCGTTAACCACCAAGACCGGGGCCGTCACCTCCGCCAAGCGATTCACTACGTCGACCTCGGGCTCCACCCGAGCAGTCGACGGCGTCGACCAAGTCAGTCGCAAATGTGCGCCGAGCATCCGCTCCACTCCCGCCACCACCTCGGGGTCGAGGGTGTCGGCCCGCCGCCGTGGGCCGGCGACCATCCATTCGATATGCGCTCTGACGTAGGCGGCGATATCCCGGTCCAACTGGACTCCAGGCTCACCTCGACCCTCCAGGTACCGTTTCCGTCGCTCGGCGTCGATCTGCGAGTGGACCCTGGTGCGTACCTGCTCGATGAACGACTGTGGCCATTGGTAACCGGGAAGTCCCGGCGCCGCCACAACCAGACTCTCAATCCGGTGCGGTTCGAGAAGTGCGGCTTCTAGAGCCGTTCCACCGCCCATGGAATTCCCGACCACGATCGCACGCTCGATGTCAAGGCCGTCGAGAAGCGCCAAGAGATCACGGCCTGGGCTGTACGTTCCTTCGCCCAACTCGGACTCACCGTGTCCCCGTGAGTCGTACGACAACACCCGGTGATCCTGACTAAAGTGGTCCAGTTGTTTTTCCCACGACCGACGATCGGTCAAGCCCGCGTGAACGAACACCACTGTGGGGCCGGATCCTCTAAGGTCATAGCCGATACGAACGCCGTTGACGGAAATCGAACTCATACGAGTGAGCATACTTCACGAATAGGATTCACCTGGGAGGTGGAACCAGGGGAGACTCCAAGGACCGCATGCCTACCATGACCGGGCGGCGTCGATGACCGTGCCCCAGACCCACATAAGTCGTCCGGTTCTCGCACATTCACATTCCATCGCTGACGTTCTCTTCCGCGGCAAGCTCGTCCAAAGAGACCCCCAGCGCCCGGCAGAGTCTGGCGATCGAGAAGAAATTGGGACTGAGAATGCGCCCGTTTTCGATTTTCCGCAGTGTCTCCGGAGAGATTTCGGCTTCATAGGCCACATCGTCCAGGCGTCGTTCTCCTCTTGCCGTCTTAAGGGATCGGCCCAGGATCTTTCCTTGTCGTCGTTCCTGCGGCGTCAGTTCAGGTCGAATCATAGTGGTATTATAATACCAATACTGAGTGTGGAAGGAAAGTACATGATTGAGTTCTTCGAGGCGGACGAGATTGAAAAGATGCGCCCCGCGGGCCGATTCGTCGCTGATACATTGACCGAACTGCGGGACGACATCGTTGACGTGGGAACCGACCTCCTGGAAATCGACGCTTTTGTGCGTGACCGGATTAAGAGCCACGGAGCGACCTCATGCTATGTGGACTACCATCCGTCCTTCGGGTCGAAACCCTTCGGCCATTACATTTGCACGTCGGTCAACGATGCGGTCCTCCACGGTCTACCCCACAGGTACCGGCTGCGGGACGGCGATCTGGTGAGCCTCGATCTAGCCGTTAACGTCAACGGGTGGGTAGCGGACAGTGCGATCAGCTTTAACGTTGGCCAACCTCGCACCGACGACCAACGCATGATCGAAACGTGCCGGGCGGCCTTGGACGCCGCCATCGACGTCGCATTGCCCGGCAACCGAATCGGCGACATATCATCCACGATCGGCAATATACTCACTCAAGCGGGATACGGCGTCAACACCGATTTCGGTGGCCACGGAGTGGGGCGAACGATGCACGGTGATCCGCACATACCCAATAACGGCCGTGCGGGTAAAGGTATGACCCTGAAACCGGGTCTCGCCATAGCCATCGAACCGTGGGTCCTCAATACGACCGATCGATACCGCTTTGACTCCGATGGATGGACCTTGCGCAGTGCCGACGGATCTCGTGGCGCCCACATGGAACATACGATCGTCGTCACGGACAACGAACCGATCGTTCTCACCGAACGCGCATGACCCGCTTTTCCACGTTCGCGCCGTTCTGCCGCAGGTGGGGCGGCGCAGGACCCGATTCCTGTTCAAGCGTCAATATCTCCCGATTACCACGTACGGCGAATTTCAGTGCTCCACAATGGCAAGATGAGAATTGTATCCGCCGCTCGACACCGCAGATTCTCGTCCGTACGTGAGCATCTCCGCAACTCCTTCGTCCTGGCGCCCACCGTGGCCATTGTAGCGGCGACCGTGTTGACGGGAATGGTTTGGACAGCCGACGGCGCAACCACTCAGATTCTACGAGAATCCGATCTCGACAGATACATCGACGATCTGTCCATTCTCATCGAACCGGCCGCGACCATGGTCAATACCGTCGCGTCCGCCATGTTGACCTTCGTTGGCGTGATCTTCTCGATCTCTCTCGTAGCGCTTCAGATGGCGGCGAACTCATTTTCGCAACGGGTTCTCCTGCTTTTCGTTCGTTCGCGCATCACTAAAGCCACCTTGTCGATCTTTCTCGGCACCTTCGTATACTCCATGCTCATCACCTTGGAGTTCTCCGAGTATCAAAAGGACTCCGAAGTTACCGCCATACCACTGTTCGGCTCCATCGTCGCCATCGCCTTGGTTTTCGCGAGTCTTCTGCTGTTCGTCATCTACGTCGACTCCACGATTCGGCTACTCCGTCTTTCCAAGGTCATCGAACACATTTCCCGTGACGCTCTGAAGACCGTCCAGTTCCTGAGTCGCAATTACGAACAGGGGAGAGAGGGACCAGAACCACATTTCGACGACGAACCCTTCATTCTGGTTCACAATGGCCGATCCGGAGTTCTGCAGGACATCAATATACGCCGGATAGTCCATCACGCACGCAAACGAGACGTGATCGTCGACATCATCCCACGCGTCGGCGACTTCATTACCACCGGAACACCGGTTGCTCGTATCTCAGGACGAAGGTTTCCTGCTAAGCAGCTTGCTCGATGCATAACGACGGGATCGGATCGGTCCATATACCAAGACGTGGCCTTCGGATTTCGCCAACTCGTCGATATCGGCGCCAAGGCTCTATCCCCAGGTGTCAACGACCCGACCACCGCAGTGCAAGTCATCGATCGTATCCAGGAACTCATCGGCAAGGTAGCCGATGAATCGTTCGAATCGGTCGCGTTCACCGACCGAACGGACCGCGTCCGACTGATAACGCATGATCAAACCTGGACGTCACTGGTGAATTTGGCCTTCACGGAAATCCGCACGTACGGCTCGTCGTCGCCGCAGGTGACCCGACGTCTGACCGCGGCGCTCAATGACCTCATCCGTGTCACGTCCGACGAACGTCGAGAACCGCTGCAACGTCAACTCGACTTGCTACGGACCGATGTCGCCGAATCCGTCCCCAATGCCGACGACGCCGAGTTCGCTTTGATCGCCGACCGGCAGGGAATCGGGTGAATCGTGGGTTCGACGGTACGTTCCACGTCGAACCCACGATTCAGCTTGGTCGTTGTGGATCGCAGATACGGCGGTACTTCCACAGCGATCGTTTCTGGTCGGTTCCCGGGCCTGTTCTTACTCTCCAGAAGTCCTCCGGTGCGTTATGTTGTTCCCGTCGTCATTGTGGAAAACGATGACGACGTTGGCAGAGTCATAGACGAATTCTTTCTCAATGGTGCTGTCGGTTTCCTCGACGGTTCCGGCATGGCGATGTACCAGGTCAAAGTTGATTTCAACAAGCCACACAGCGGGTAACCGGCCGTCCCAGACCGGCTCATGCGATTCAGTGACTTCGCCGTCCGCGCCGAAAACGAGAAAACGGTCGAAGCTGCGGGCGAACCATCGATCGTGTGTAACGGACAGGACGGTTCCCTCGAAGGAGGCCAGGCCTGCTTGGAGGGCCTCGGCACTTTCCAAGTCGAGATTATCGGTCGGTTCGTCGAGAAGCAGGAGTGTGGCACCCGAAAGTTCAAGTATCAGCACCATAAACCGGGCTTGCTGACCACCGGATAGCGTTTTGAATTCCTGTTCGGATTTCGCGGCGAGTTCATAGCGGTTCAGTGCGCTCATGGCCCGTTGACGGTCGAGCGACGGCCGGTCGTCATCGCCCTCCCAGAGGATTTCCCGCAATGTTCGTCCATCGAATTCGGGGTGTTCGTGAGTCTGAGAGAAATGTGCCGGGTGGACTCGGGCGCCAAGCCTAGCCCGCCCCTCGTGTGCCACCGGGTCGAATCTGTGTCGTCCGGCCAAGCCATCATCGGAATCAGAACCGCCTCGGGCCAACAGTCTCAGAAAGTGACTTTTACCTGTCCCATTAGCACCCAGTGCGGCTATGCGGTCGCCATACCAGACCTCTAGATCGAACGGGAACGTCAGGTCCTCAAGCTCCAGCTGTTCACAGATCACCGCTCGCTTGCCGGTCCGTCCTCCTTTAAGTCGCATCTTGAGATTCTGCGGCCTCGGAGGTAGTTGCGGTGGACCAGCGTCTTCGAATTTCTGCAAGCGAGTCTGAGCGGCCCGGTAACGGGAGGCCATGTCGGAATTGAAAGCGGCTTTGTTTTTGTACATGAGCATCAGCTCCCGAAGTTTCTGATGCTCTTCGTCCCATCGACGGCGCATTTCATAGAGGCGGTCGTGACGAGCGAGCCGTGCTTCGTGCCAGGTCGCGAATCCATCACCATGCGTCCAGGTGGTACCGGCTTCCAACGTTACGATCGACTCGGCGGTGTTTCTGAGGACTTCCCGGTCGTGAGAGACGAACAGAATTGATTTGTCGGACTCCCGGATAGCCTGTTCAAGTTCGCGTTTAGCGGGGACATCGAGGAAGTTGTCGGGTTCGTCCAGCACGAGGACCTTGTCGGGCCCACGCAAGAGCAGTTCTAGCGCGAATCGTTTTTGTTCCCCGCCGGAGAGTGTCCGAAGTGGTCGGGATTTCGCAACATCCCAAGAGGAGCCAAGCAGTCCCATCGTGACCGTGTCACATAGAACATCAAATTCGTACCCTCCGACCTCACCCCAATCGGCGAGGGCCTGTGCATATTCGAGCTGCGCGGTTTCGCTGCCTTCGACTACCATCCGTTTTTTGGCAGCTTCATAATGTTCGGCGACCTTGCGAATATTCGAAGGCGCGAGCTCGATAGCAAGGCTCTGCAATGGGAGAGAACCTTCACGCATTCCAACGAGCTGACGCATGACACCCAGACCGCCGGAATGTGTGACCGTTCCATGGGAAGGATCCAGGTCCCCGGTGAGAATTCGCAGCAAAGTGCTTTTGCCAGTGCCGTTGGCACCGATCAATGCGACTTTCCGACCCTCTCCTACCCGAAACGACGTTTCAGAAAACAGCCGACTGCCATCGGAAAGGTGGTACGCGACGTCAGTCAACTCCACGAAGCCCATTCGGTCATCGTACATTAGCCGTATATATTCGAAACCGTTGAGTGGCAGTCGAAATCGGTTCTTGGACCTGCTGCTCTCAGCGCATGTCGTCATAGGAGCCCCCGGTTTACCCTGGAGTCGGCATGACACGATCCAGCTTGTGTAGAAGGCTGTGGGCGTTGTCAGCACGGCGTCCTCGATTCCGGCCACACAGGCGAGCCGCACAGAAGACGATCCGGAACCTGTCAGACACAGACGACCATTGCTGTCCAGGTGTACCGCATAGAAGCGGAAACCGTAGATGGTAACGTCATCACGTGCGTACGACGAATCCGCTTGTGCCAGGAGACAAAGTGGCGGTCGTGTCGCCGTCTTCTGCCTTGCCGGCAGTTCTCCCGCTTCCTTATGAACTAGGGTTGCAACGTCTGCGAGATGATTTCGGTCTCGATCCGGTCGAATACCCCACTACGCGCAAGCTCGGTGCTGCACCGCGGGAACGAGCGGAGGATGTGAACAGCGCCTTCGCCGATCCCAGCATCAAAGCGGTGATCGCGTCAATCGGAGGCGACGACCAGATCACGGTCTTGCCGCATCTCGACAGGGACACTCTCGCAGCGGGGAGCAAGCCGTTCTTCGGAAGCAGTGACAATACCAATCTGCTTGCCTACCTTGCTTCGCTTGGCGTCGTGGGCTATTACGGGGGATGCGTGATGACGTGTTTCGGGCGTCCAGGAGCGATGCACCCCGATACCGAATCGTCATTGCGGTCGGCGTTGTTCTCGCGTGGAGAATTCGTTCTGCCGGAGATCGAGCGGTATACCACGATCGACCGTGATTGGGCCGATCCCACCACGTTTATGTCCGAGCCTCCGACCGAACCCCACCCCACGATCCACTGGCACCATTGCCAGACTGAGGTGGAGGGACAAACCTGGGGTGGTTGCCTCGAGATCGTGTCTTGGCTTTTGATGGCTGACCAATGCGTGCCGGACGATTTTTCCGATATCGTCCTCTTCTTGGAGACTTCTGAGGAAATGCCTAGTGATATCGCGGTGTATCGCATGCTGCGTAATATGGGTGAGCGGGGAATTCTTAAAAACATCAAGGCACTCGTCTGGGGCACCCCGAAAGCATCAAGTCATCGGAATCCGCTGGGGGAGAAGCAGCGAGTTCATTATCACGATTGTCAGTACGCTGCCGTCGCCCGGAGTATGGAGGAATACGCTCCACGGACTCCCTGGGTTTGGGGTGTAGATTTTGGACACACCGACCCGCAGCTGACCATCCCGTATGGAGGACGGATGCGTTTGGGCCTCGACCGCACGATCACGGTGACGTACTAACCTGAAAACGAACAACGTCAACCCTCGACAACATGATGGTGAAGGCAACCGAACATGAGAGTTAGAACCGTTTGGAATCTGCCGCATACCGAGCAACAGACTTGGGGATTGCTATGCAGCTCGCAAATGTCACGAAAGCCATACAGCCCCCTGTTTCACCTTGGTCTCCCGCGCCCGGTCGAATGTCGTATACCGGAGGGCGAAGGAGGCGTCGACCGGGAACGTCGTTGTATATCAGACACCGGGTCGATCCAACAGCGTATTAGCGTATGGGAACCGAACTCCCACCTCCGATTCCATATGGTTCGTTCCGATCTCGCACAGAGCTCAATCTTTGACGAGCTCGTCGAAGATTTTCACCTCGAAAAAGCCACTCGAACGACTACCAGGGTCACGCGAATTACCACGGCACGGCTTAAATCTCGGTACTATGCACTGTGTCCGTTCGTTAAAGTCGGATTTAAAACAGTCCACGGCTATGTATTCTCGAACTGGGCGGTGAATACATAGCCGCAGTTAGGCCACTCTGAACCGGCAACTCATGCGGCCGGCCTCCTCATTGGTACGACCAGCAATAGGTGCAGTGACGGTTTTCCAGCGTATTTGCCGCTATTTCGACGTTTGTGTCAGACGGGAAACCGGAGTCAACGATACTCTGTCCACGACGACACCTCTCATATCGCGCTGGTGGACTCGTTCCACCTCGTCGCCCTTCACTTCCACGAGATACTGCGATCGCGGAACCACACGACGCCTCTTTGAATCCCAATCGCCCGGCCCGGCTTTCACGAAACCAACCTCCATAGTGGGCCTGGCCCCCTCCTTTGCCCGACTGAATGCTACGTACCGCATCACCCGGTAGTGGTTCCACAAGGGCTGATAGCAGTGCAGTAGGCCGTGTTTTTCGGTAGGAACGGCCCAGGTGCGTTTACGGCGAAATCGTGACTCGATCGCCTCGATCATGCTCGCACCCAACAGTGAGGCCACAAGGTCGTCCAACATACCGACACCCCTTCAATTATCATGCAAGTCAATGATTCCAGCATAAATTGAACCGGCCATAGTCAATATTTTCGGGCTGTCACCAGTGCAAACGAAAGGTACCGTCCGCCGTCTGAGGTAAGCATATCGATGATCGGCCCGTTTGCGGTTGCACCGTCAGGATGGAATTCAACCCCCGCCCGTGCCCAACGCAACCGGTCCTTCCAGCCGTCCTGCTGCAGACGAGCCGAGGTAACCTCTACCAACTCGGTGATCTCCCATTGCATACGCCACCACTCGGCCGTATGCCATGCCATCGCCTCCCGTCCGACCACTTCTTTGATATGCGGCGGAATCGTCCCAAGGGCATGCGCCTCCTGCTTCATGGCCGGTGTAGCCATACCCAGCTGTCCTCCCGGTCGGATAAAACGAGTCAAATAGGGCAGGTAACCGTCCGCCGTGCCGAAGTACTCGAACGCATCGATACTGACGACGGCGTCGAAACTTTCCTTTTCAAAGGGCAAGGCGTGAGCTTCCGCCTGTACAGCCGTCACTTGATCGCCGACCCCGACCGTTGTGAACACGTTCTGCGCCGATTCCGCTGGAATCCACCAATCAGCCGCCACTACCTCCACGTCGTATTCGCGGGCGAGAAACACCGATGTGGCCCCTTTACCGGACCCGAGATCAAGAACCCGCATCCCTCGACGGAGATCCAGATCCCGGGCAAGGTCCTCTAGCAGCCACAGAGGATTTGGGCCCATATCCAGATCCAGCAACCAGGCCGGTTCATAGCGAGACGATCGTGGATAACGTTTGGGACGCACGAGGTCGTTCAAGGCAGACACGAACATTAAGCTACGGCCATCCCCGCCAGGGCACAATCGAATTTTGATCGGCGGCATCAAAGCTCACCCCTACACGGGCCAAGACATCGATCAATTCTTCACCGGACCCCAACGACGTATCATTGACACATGACCGGACTGGAAGCGCGGACAACATTCGATCACCGTACTGATGACTACCACACGTTTCGCCCCGGATACCCCGGCGCCATGTTCGCGCGCCTCGAAACCGACACTCATCTCCGACCCAATGCACGAATACTCGAAATCGGCCCTGGAACCGGACAAGCCACCCGCGACCTCCTCGATCGAGGTACAGCCGTTACCGCCGTCGAACTCGGCAGTAAGCTGGCGCAACGCCTGGAAACAGAACTTGGCGATCGCCGTCTCACCGTCATCAATGACACCTTCGAAAAGGTTCCCCTCAAGCCCGAATCGTTCGACCTAGCCACCTGCGCCACCGCTTTCCACTGGATCGACCCACGGGTCGCCGTTCCGAAGATCGCTGAAGCGTTGACACCGAACGGAGCATTGGCGGTGTGGTGGAACGTCTACCAAGACCCCGAACGTCACCACGAATTTCATGCCGACGTAGGGCGGCTCCTCAGGGCCTTTGATGCGGCGACCCCGCGTACCGGAACCGGATCGCTCCCGTTTGCTCTGCAGACCGACGACCGAATAGCCGACCTATCGACGGGTGGGCACTTTACGAACATCAACGCCACTACGTATCGATGGGTCCTCAAATTGAATGCCGACACAGTTCGTGGACTGTTCAACACATTCAGTCATGTCTCCACGATGGCATCTCCACAACGCGAGCGATTCCTCGACAAGCTGGGGGAGATGGTGGAAAACAACTACCAGGGGCACCTCGCCCTCCCATCGATCACCCGGCTGTATATCGCGCAGCGGTAACCATCGCAGGATCCACCGCCACAACGCGTGCAACGAAGTCCGACTGTCAGTTCGATCCAATGCTCGCGGCAGAAACGTCATCGTCACGGACACTGAATCTCCTGCGATACTGTGACGGGCTGAGTCCGAAACGGTCGCGAAAGTGCCGCCGCAGGACGGTTCCTGAACCGAACCCAACCTGCGTAGCCACACGATCGATACCGATATCCGTCGTCTCCAGCCACGTTCTGGCTCGCTCGATTCGCTGCTCCTTTAGCCATTCCGTCGGGCTGAGCCCCGTTTCGGCGCGGAAACGTCGCGTCAAGGTCCGTCGGCTCATACACGCCCGGTGCGCCATTACGT
This sequence comes from Haloglycomyces albus DSM 45210, assembly GCF_000527155.1. NCBI lineage: Bacteria > Bacillati > Actinomycetota > Actinomycetes > Glycomycetales > Glycomycetaceae > Haloglycomyces > Haloglycomyces albus. Next base: position 3,065,514 of record NZ_AZUQ01000001.1, read on the forward strand.
CAATCGACATTCGTCGGTGCAAATTGTCTCCCAGCCACGCCCGCACTTCAGAAGTACTCGTCACCTGAGACGACGGCACCGGACGTTCGATGAACTGTGCCTGCCCACCATCTCGCCACGGCGCCACCACACATTTTCGAGCAGCGACATTCGCAACCTCACTACCGTAATCCTGCCTCACCATATGCAGACAGAGATCTATAGCAGCCGCTGCCCCGGCCGAGGTCAATACCGACCCCTCATCCACGTACAGAACATCCTCGACTACATCCACACCTATGTTCCGCAATCGGTCCGACAACAACCAATGCGTCGTCGCCGACCGGCCCTCCAGGTAACCTAGCTCCGCCAATAGGAACGCCGCCGAGCAAAACGACACCAATCGCGCGTTCGAGCGCATCGTAGCGAGAACGTCCGCCACACCAGGAACCGTCGTTGGGGGATCGTAAGGGTCAGCAGACGTATGAACGGTCGGAACGACCACAATATCGGCCTCGGAAATCAACGATTCATCGCGCTGCGGACCTATCTCCAGCCCACATTCCGTATTGACAGGTCGCCCACCAATTGTGCAGACCTCTGTGCGATATCGAGGAACGTCACCTGGATGGTTTGCAGCGGAGAAAACTCGTGGGGCGATTCCCAAATCGAACGGCACTACGCCATCCAATGCCAATACGGCCACCACCGACGCAGACATGGCCCAATCATATCGAAGAGTGGCCCACGGGCCAATGCCACTTGACCACAACCAAATGGACCATTGACGGGAACAGGAAGGACAACACCACAATGCGACAAGTCATTCAGAACGAACTCGGTGGCCCCGACGTCCTCACCACCGTCAACTCCGACATACCCACACCCCTCCCCGGCGAAGTCCTTATTCAAGTCAAAGCCGCAGGGCTCAACCCGGTCGACTCCAAAACCCGCGAATCCGGAGGGATTCTCGACTCCACACCACCGTTCAGTCTCGGCTGGGACGTCTCCGGAACCATTGCGGCAGTCGGATTCGGCGTCACCATCCACAAAATCGGAGACGAGGTTTACGGATTCCCCAGGTTTCCACACTTCGCCGCAGCATACAGCGACTACATCACTGCTCCCGCTCGCCACTTCACCGCAAAACCGTCACGCCTCAGCCACGTCGAAGCAGCCGCCCTGCCCCTCACTGGGCTGACCGCGTGGCAGGCACTGAACGACCGAACACCAGTACTACCGCAACAACGGGTCCTGATCCATGCCGCTGGAGGGGGAGTAGGGCATCTGGCAGTACAAATCGCCAAAGCAAAAGGCGCCTACGTCATAGCAACCGCGAGCCAAGCCAAACACGACACCGTGCTCGCCCTCGGCGCCGACGAAGTCATCGACTACCGAACCCACAACTTCGAAGACCAGACCGGCGATATCGATATTGCCTTCGACCCCGTCGGAGACGATTACGCCACACGGTCAGCACACCTCGTGGTCGACGGTGGTGCCGTCACCAGTATTCTTCCCGACGCCGAACCAATCAGTGACCACGACGCGCAAAGAGTAGACTATGCGGTATTGCTCGCCGAACCCGACCGCATGGGGCTAATGGCGCTCGCCGACCTAGTGGAACAGGATAAATTGAAACCAATCATCAGTGCGGTGTACCCACTGGAGGACGTAGTCGAGGCCCACCGGGCGCTCGATAATGGGAGCATTTTGGGAAAGATCGTGCTGGAATTGTAACTGTAGCAACTCCTCGGCTAAACAGGTTGAAACCAGCGTACTGAAATCAGCGCTGTTTCATACTTGCAATGCGAAGAGGCCCGAGCGTCCGTGCTGGAAATTGTTACAGCATTACGGTACGGTTGCGGCGCTTACTTGATGTGACTAACCCGTTCGGCTTCATGGTCACTGATCGTAAAGCGGGGAGCGAAGCGCCGCAGCCTAACGTCCTATTCGTCCAGCGGGACACTTACGGTTTATCTTGCCGAAGTATCCGATCGGCCGGTTCGAGGTCGCTTTCGATGGCTGCCCACCCTGCTTTGTCGACCGCCCATCTGCGTATTAGGCCGCCTTCAATGGGGCCATCAGATCGGTGATGTACGCCCACCGAATCATCGTTAAACAATACGAATTCCTCATCGTCGTCGAGTCTGCGACGAGTTTCCCAGCTTTGTGAGCCCACTTTGATAATCGAATATTCCGTCAGTTCAATTCCAGGGCGACCTGTAAAGATGCTTGCACATAGCACCATAACGCATGTGAAGACAGACGAGCCCATGAAGAACCCCTGTGCTGGTGCCAATGCAGATACGATGACGCCAAGATTGAGGAATACCAAACTTACGATCGCTGGAATCAAGGGAATTATCAGCAGTTTCATAGGTCGGTACAGTTTTATCAATAGAGACTTCTGCTCGCTAGAAATTTTCAGTGACGGATCCTCTCTTGGCGGCAATGTTCTCACCACAAGACCGACAACTTGATCTACTGGACACGGCCCAAGCGTGCGGGAGTCAGGTCCATCGTTGTCCGATTTCAACCAAACGTGCCCTCTAGGGATTACTTTCCTAGCGACCGGGTCCCAATCTCCGCCTTTGGCGGTCAAAGTCCGTGCCACGTAGGATGTGGACTGTCCGTCGTGTGGTTCCATCCAGCCACCTGGTTCGGCACGAACCACGACACCGGAAGGTGGAGTGACAGAATCACCAGGTCGAGGTCGGTCGAACAGAACCCGGGTATCAATCTCAGGGGCGGCACGGTATCCGGTGTCGGCCAGTTCAACCCACTTAGGAACGTCTGGCTCGGTCCATTTCATCGCATCTTCGTAGCGGAATCGTATCCACCAGGGTGGGCGTGATGAGGACATCCGGTCGACCTACCTTCCATGCCAGTAGTCGACGAAGGTTGGCAGGCTTCTGCTCAGAAGCAAACTGCACTGGTGAAACCGCAATGAGGGGCGCAATCTCGCTGACCCCACGGCCACAACCTTCGAGGAGCTCGAATTCTATGTTGCACGCTCATATTAGCGCGGGGGAGCGCTCGGAATCGTGGCCTCCAATTAGGAGTTACCCGAGGCGAGGATGCCGCTAGTTCGTTTGCGGCTATGAGAATACGCAATCGATGTCAGGCTGAATTTTGATACGGTGGATCGAAATCCAGTGAGAATGAGGCAATTGTTCGTACCAATTTGCATCCCGTGACGTTCATTGTTCGGCGCGACACAATAAACGTCACGGGATTTCGCCTTAACGCAACTCCCGCTTTAGAACCTTCCCTGTGCTGGTCATAGGTAGTTGGTCGCGGAATTCGACCATGCGAGGATACTTGTAACCTGCCATGTTCTCCTTGCACCATGCAACGAGGTCGTTCTCGGAAATCTCAGTCTCCTGCTCGCGAACTACGACGGCTTTGATTTCCTCTCCATGCCTCTGGTGTGGAATGCCGATGACGGCCACCAGACTGACGGCCGGGTGGGTCATCATGACCTCCTCCAGTTCGCGGGGGTACACATTGAACCCACCACGTACGATCATGTCCTTGGCCCGGTCGACTATTGAATAGTAACCTTCCTCGTCGCGCCGACCGATGTCGCCGGTACGGAACCACCCGTCGCGAATCGATTCAGCTGTCGCTTCAGGCCTGCCGAGGTAGCCCTTCATGATGTTGTGTCCGCGTATCGCAATCTCGCCGGTTTCACCTTCGGGGACATCGTTCCAGTTCTCGTCGACCAGTTTCATCTCGACGCCCCAGATCGGCTGTCCGATGGTACCGGGCTTGACCTTTTTACCCGGGTGGTTGAATGAGGCGACGGGACTGGTTTCCGACAGGCCGTAGCCCTCCCGGATCTGAACTCCGAATTCTTCCTCGACCTGCCGCAGGATCTCCACGGGTAGTGCGGCACCTCCCGAAATCGCTCGTCGTAGATTCTGCGCAATCGCCGATACGTCACGCTTTGATTTGTCGGCCGACAGAAGTCCCCAATACATCGTAGGAACACCGGCGAAGAAGGAGACTTGTTCGCTCTCCATGAGACCGAGTGCCTGATCGGCATCGAACCGGGGGAGAAGTACCAGGGTAGCGCCCGAACCGAACCCGGCGTTCAGTTGCACGGTTTGACCGAAGGAATGGAACAGCGGCAACGCCACCAGATGTACATCGTGGTCGACGGTGCCGAAAAGCTTATGACACGTCACGGCGTTCATTGTCATGTTCGCGTGGGTCAATTCCGCGCCTTTAGGCCGGCCGGTTGTACCACTGGTGTAAAGCACCACGGCAGTATCGTTTGCGTCGACAACGGGTCCTTCGAATGTCGTTGGCAGGTCCTTCGTCGCCTCCGCAAACGTTGTCACGCCTTCGATCGGAGTGGATGCCGTGGGATCGGCGGTAATCATAAAAAAGTGTTCGCACTCGTCGGACTCGGCAAACCCTTCGTAGCCCTCCTGTCCGATCGGCATTTCAGCCGTGCCCTCAAAACAAAAATACGCCTTGGCTCCCGAATCGGCGAGATGGTAGGCGACTTCGCGAGACTTGAAGAGCACGTTGAGCGGAACGACAATCGCACCGGCCTTGAGAATGCCGTAATAGACGATGGGGAAGTATGGCAGGTTCGGGCAGGACAACGCGACCCGGTCTCCCGGACCGATACCACGCGACGACAATAGCTGCGCGACTTGGTTTGCGGCGGCATTGACCGCTGCGTAGGAAAGCCGTTTGTCCCCGAGGACGACCGCATCGCGGTCAGGTAGGCGCCTGGCGGTATCTTCCAGCATCATGGCGAGATTCAGCATCTGGTTCTCCTTTGAACAGAGATCGGCGGGTGTAATGCGGTAGGGAGGTTCAGGGGGCTCGACGCGTCGAACACGTCTCGGCACCCGCCGGGACCTCCTTCTCGCACACCCTACCAATTGACGGGTGGACATACCATTACTGTTCAGTAGCTGCGGGAACAGGGGAGATCCTGCGCCCGCCATTGAAGTCACACACGCCTGAATCGACAATCGCATCAGGGAAACAGTGAGTGCCGATCGGCACTCACGGAACCCACGGGTCGCGCCACGGTCCTTCACCACTCCAATAAATAGCGAAATATAAGTACAATGAATTTGGAGGTGGTACCCATGGAACTGCTATGCGTCATCGTCGTCGCCATCATCATCATTTGGATCGCCGTCAAGGCGTCTGGAGGAAACAACAACTATCGCAACTCGTGTGGTGAATGCCGGTACAGAACCACATGGTCAACGCAGTCCCAGGCAGAACGCGATATCGTCGAGCACTACCGAAACAGTCATCCCGATATCGACCCCGGAGGTAGGCAGCATTACCGTGGCCGGTAACGCCGGTTCTGCGCTGTCGTTATGTAACCATCGCCGTCCGGACTTAATCGGAACGTGCACTGCCGTTGCCATGCTTTCCCTTCTCCAGACTCTTCACGGCAATATCCATCATGCCGAAACAAGATCGCCGCTCCGAACCTCAGACACTTATACTTCCGTCCGCCTGCGAGAGGCTGCGACAAGCTACCGGTGGAGACTGCAGTCCGCCCCCAGAAACAACAGCGGTATCCTGACACCATGGCCGTCACATACCCCGAGGTCGGTGCAACTCGAACCCCGGAGCTCCCCGTCGGATACCGCCATATCGACCAGACCGTCACGCTCACAGGACCGTTTGACGCGCTCGCGGACTTTCTTTTCTCGTGGGGTCTTCATGAGGCGTGCGGACTTCGGCCCAGGAGCAGTGACCACGCAACAGTCGGAACGGACGTCACTTTGTACTTTCACCGGCTTCCTGTCCCGTGCCGTGTGGTGTGGTGTGGTCGGAAAATACCAACAATAAGGCCGCTTTCGCGTACGGCTCGTTGCCTGGGCATCCCGAACAAGGCGAGGCCGCGTTCATCTTGGCGCGCGTCGACGACTACACGGCGACGTTTACTCTCCGGTCATTTTCCCGGCCGGGAGCCTGGTGGAGTAACGCCGTCGCGCCGCTGACTCGACTTCTCCAGACCAGGGCCACTCGACGGTTCATCACTACCATGCGCGACCATGCGATCTACCTGAACGGCAAGTAGCGGACGCAGTCAGTCCACACGCTGCTCGGGATGTTCCAGCGGCTCTATTAGTTCGATGAGATGGCTCATCGGCCCGTTTCCGCTATTTTGCATTCAGGGTCCGTCGACCACCCCTGAATCGCCCACCTCTTGGGGCAGGCGTTTTTCAGGATTACTTGCGGGAACTACACTTCTCGTAAGTTACATTGTGGACAGTCGTGAGTATCTTTTTTAGCTTTTTTATTTTCTTTTTCCCGAAATTAAAAATAATCCAATAAATCGGCCCTCACGATGCCGTTGCTACATTCAGATTACGGAGACACCTAGCTCCCGCCGTATTGACGGATACTTCTGGTCGCGATGCTTTCGCAGCCCTCGTTCGGCCGACCCACATCTCGAAGCCAAGGTCTCCAGACGTGCTCGATAAAAGAGTCTCGCGCCAAATTTCCGGCAGACAGGATCGTTTGTACCTGGGGTTGAGTACGGCCGGCCGCTTTCCGGGCCGTCTACGGCGGCCTCAGGGCGTTAATGCAGTTCAAAGCAGGTGAAAACCGGGCGAGCGTCTGCCCGAACGACATCGTTTTCCTGATCGGAGATTCCAGCGGCGCAGACCTCCGGATTTGTCCGTGGGGTTAGCCGTTCACAACGGTGCGCGGTTGAATACTTGAGTCCGAAGCAAGCCGCCCGCGCAATATCAGTAAACGGTATCCGGGCAACTGCGATAGCCAAGCAACCGCCTACGCCGCAGGGCTTGCGGTGTCAGCCTGTGGAGACCGCGCCACCGGGAGGTCGACGAATCAGGAACCAGTGGCCCCGCGAGGGGACCATGCCAACCTTCGGGTTGGAATCCCCCGGATTTATCCGTGGGGAGGAGGTCAATGTTGTCCGATGCTTCAGCGCCCACGTCGGGATTGATATCAGTGGAGTCGCGTGGAATCCGAGTCAATAACGCTTTAGTGATGTTGTCCTGGCGAACTAGTTACCCAGGACAACATCGAATGTGGGAGCTAATCCACGGGTGTCACCCGGATCAGGTTTCCGTCGGGGTCGGTCGTAATGAAGGTACGTCCGAAAGGGGCGTCTTCGGGTTCCAGCACAACGGTGACGTCTCTTGCCTTCCATTCGGCGAATCTTGTGTCAATGGCTTGTGTACCGCGCAGTATGGTGAGGCAGACCTCGCTCGGTCGCGACGAATCCTCGGCAATCGGTTGTCGGTGCACGCCAATGGCGACGATCAGTGGGTCGAAGCAGATCTTCGGTATCGAGAACTCGATGACGTCAGACAGATCCTGGGATTTGCCACGAGCGTCGAGGTGATCTCGCCCCCGGAGGCCCGTCACCGGTTGACGGAACTCGCACGAGAAATTCTCCACCATTATGGCGAGCGCGCCTTATTCGACCCAACGAGTCTTCTTTCAGGCCCCGTCGGCGGCGCTGTGGTTGTATCTGTGTCTTTCGGCGGTTGATTCGGTTTATCGGAGAGGGTCGGTGGGGCGCGTTTGATGAGGGTTGTGGATGTGGTTTTCCGGCCCTCTCCGATGGCGTTAGTGTGCTGTGGTGAGTTCTCCTGAGAGGGTTTCGTGGATGTCTTTGGAGGCTTTGTTGAATCCGATGATTTCGACTTTCTTGTCGGCTTTGTGGAATTTTTCTTGGACTGCGTCGAGGGCGGCGACGGCGGAGGAGTCCCAGATGTGTGCGTCGGTGAGGTCGATGACGATCGCGTTGGCTTGGTCGTGGTAGTCGAATGCTTCGACTAGTTGGTTGGAGGAGGCGAAGAATAGTTGTCCGGTGACGGCGTAGACTTCGGTTCGGCCGTCGGGGTCGGTGACGCTGGTGACTTCGACGAGGTTGGAGGCTTTTCGGGCGAAGACGATCATGGCGACCATGACGCCTACGCCTACTCCGATGGCGAGGTTGTGTGTGGCGACGGTGGCGGCCACTGTCGCGATCATGGTGATTGTTTCGCTGGTGGGCATTTTTTTGAGTGTTTTGAGGCTGATGGAGTGCCAGTCGAAGGTTACGAAGGCGACGAGGACGGCCATGGGGATCATGCCTACGACGTCGCGGAGTGCGACGACGAGTAGTAGTAGGAATCCTCCGGCTGCGAATGTTGATAGGCGTGTTTTGGCGCCGGATTTCACGTTGACCATTGTTTGGCCGACCATGGCGCAGGAGGCCATGCCGCCGAAGGCGCCGACGAGTGTGTTGCCGATTCCTTGTCCGAGTGATTCGCGGGTTTTGGAGGAGTGGGTGTCGGTGGCGTCGTCGACGACTTTCGCGGTCATGAGGGATTCTAGGAGTCCGACGAGGGCCAGCCCTAGTGCGTAGGGGGCGATGGTTTGGAGTGTTTCGAGGTTGAGTGGTATGCCGGGCAGTGTCAGCCAGGGTAGTCCGCTGGGTAGTTCGCCCATTGATGAGACGGTGGGGACTGCGATGGTGAATACGGCTGTCATTGCGGTGAGGGCGATGATGGCGACCAGTGGGGCTGGGATGGCTTTGGTGATCAGTGGGAATAGTCCGATAATGGCGAGGGCGCCGGCGGCGATGGCCCAGACTGGCCAGGGTTCGCCTTTGAGGTGTGGGATTTGGGCGAGGAAGATGAGGATTGCCAGGGCGTTTTGATGAAGCCGACGAATACGCTGCGTGGGATGTAGCGCATGACTTTGGCGATGCCGGTCAGGGCGAGGATGATTTGGATGATTCCGGCTAGGAGTGTTGCGGCGATCATGTGGCCGACGCCGTGGGAGGCGACGAGGGGTGCGACGACGAGTGCCATGGCGCCGGTGGCGGCTGAGATCATGGCCGGTCGTCCGCCGAGGAAGGCGATGGATACGGTCATGATGATGGGGGAGAATAGTCCTACGCTGGGGTCGACTCCGGCGATGATGGAGAAGGCGATGGTTTCGGGGATGAGTGCGACGGCTACGAGTAGTCCGGCCAGTAGTTCAGTTCGTATGAATGGGATAAATGGTTTGGGTAGCGTAAAGCGGCGCTGTGTGGTGACAGGTTTCAATAATCTTCCAGGGATGGTCGTGGGCGCGCGATGCATCGTTGGGTAGCGCTGGGAATAATTAAGGCCTTTTAGGTAATTTTATCCCGTTGCGTACTCCCATGACCACTGAAAATGACTCTGAACACGTGCCGTCGCTTATGGATCACGACATGTCTTGTGTAGTTTGTTTGGTTTTCTGGTTGGTGTAAAGCCGTATTTAGTCCTTATTGGATTTTGGTTCGCTTGTTATCGTTGTGCGAGATAAACGGTGTTTGAGGATTGTCCTCCCGTGAAGGGGTTGTGGAACCAGACTCGGTGGGCTTCGATGTCGCTGAATGCTGTGTCGAGTACCGCCATGAATTCGTCTTCGGGTGGGTCGTCGGACCACATGGCGAAGATGCCGTCTGGTGCGAGGAAGCGTTCTAGTTCTTGGAGGCCTGACGGCATGTAGAAGGGGCGGTGGGATTCGTTGAGTACGTGTTGTGGCGAGTGGTCGATGTCCAATAGGATCGCGTCGTATTGTCGGCCGGGGTGATCGGGGTCGAAACCTATCTCTCCCGCGGCGGAGGCGAAGAAGTCGGCGCATCTGAGCGTGGTGCGGGGGTCTGCGGCCAGGCCTGCAGTGTCGGGAATGAGGTTGTCTCGGTTCCAATCGATGAGTACATCGGAGTATTCCATGACCGTTAGGTCTGCGACTCGATCGTCGCTCAGGGCCGCCTTTGCCGTGTATCCCAAGCCGAGACCACCGACTAGGACGGATAGCGCATCGCCGTGGAGACGTTCGAGTGCGCGATGAGCCAGTTCTTCTTCGGCAACCGGAAAGAGGCTGGACATGAGGAAATCGTCGTCGAGTTTCACTTCGTATACATCGGTCTGAACGATCGGGTCGTAGCGGCGCCGTAGAGTGATCTCACCGAGAGGTGTCGACTGCCATCCGAGTTCTTCCACGCGTCTATTCACGCCGTTATCTAATCATGACTCCATCGAGGAGAGGCACGGGGATACGGTGTTATCGAACCAAAACGTATGATCGATTTTTGCTCGTTTTAGTTGAAGGGCACACATGGATATTGAGAAGTTGACCGAGAAGGTCGACCAAGTATGCCAAGGATATGTGGACAAATTCGGCATCGAGCCCGACGACAATTGGCACGTTCTGAAACTTCAGGAAGAAGTAGGAGAGCTGACGCAGGTGTACCTGCAGATGAAAGGACAGGCGCGACTTAAAGGCAAGAACAATGAGGAAATTCATGCGGATTTCCGTGCTGAAGTGGCCGACGTGTTCTGCCAGATACTGTTGCTTGCCCATCACCATGGTATTGATTTGGCTGCGGAAGTCGATACGAAATGGCTTGCCTGGCTTCCCAAAGGACAGCAATGATTTATAAGCCAAGCCGTCGCGTCACGGAACGTCCGTGGCGAACCGTAGAGACCCAGTCAGGCTAGAGAATAGTGGTTTCGACCCGGCCACATGCCGAATGGCTACACTCCGAGAACTCCTCGCGCCTCGGGTCCTGAAATCATCGTCGACGGGGCTTGGGCGACGGGAAAGACGCTCCGCGACATGTCCTGCTGCGCACCGTCAATCCAGCGAGCATGATCCGACGGTTGCCGTATCGCCGTCGGACCATCGGCGTCTCCCTAGCCGTTGAGAAAGGTCCGTTCCAGCATGAACGCCAACTTGACGCCGAACTTGTCGCTATCCCAGTTGCGTTCGTTGATCAATGCGTCCATCATGTCGGTCGACACCAACGACCAGAGCATGTCAACGGCATCCTCCACCGTCCATTCGGGCGACAGATTACCTTCGTCGGCCAGCATTCCAATTATGAAACGGCAGTTGTCCAGCTGCCGTTCGGCGGTATCCAGGCGGTATTGCCGCACGACCGGGTCGGATTGCTGCGAGTAGCGCACCGCTCGGTCCACTTCCAACACGTTCGTGTGCACCCGTGCCAGATGATAAGCCCATTCCCGCAAGGCCTCCGGGCCGTTCGCGGCGTTCCATACGTGTTCGAGGGAATCGACCAACCCCAGCTCTTCCACAACGTGGTCGTGCAGCGCGGGAATGAGATCCGGCCGGTTCGCAAAATGCAGATAGACGGCCCGCCGGCTGACTCCGGCTCGTTTGGCCACCTCCCCCATGGTGAGTGCGTCGAATCCGTCGGCTTCAACGATTTCGGCAATGGCGTTCAGCAGAGCGGCCCGAGTCCGCCGCCCGCGGGAGTTTTGCGGATCAGATGTATTTGTCATCACTCATGTCCTTATTTTGCTTGCCTAAAACTTCTCAGGTTGTGTAGTTTACAAGGTACACACCTTGTGAAGTTTAAGGAAGGAACCAGACCAGTGACACACCCCGACGTTCTTCCCCGAATACAGAACCGGTGGATCCATGTCATCGGCGCGGGCCTGCTGCTGTTCATGATCCAATTGGACGCACTGACCGTCAGCGCCTCCATCCCGACGATTACCACCCAGCTCGACACCACACCGGCAGTGGCACAATGGGCACTCTTGGGCTACACCCTCCCGGCGATTGCCTTCGCCTATCCGGCCGGCCGGTGGCTCTCGACCATAGGACAACGAACGGCACTGCTCTATTCCATCACCGGGTTCGCCGGAATCGGAATTCTCGCGGCCTTGTCCCCCACCATCGAATTGCTCATCACCGCTCGGGTCGGTCAGGGCTGTTTCGCCGCCCTGACCTTCGTCCTCATGCCCCTCTGGGCCAGCGACGCAGTACAGCCGGAAAAACGCGGCCGCGCCATGGGAATCGTCTTCACCATCGGACCCCTCGGAGGACTCCTCGGCCCCTTCATCGGTGGACAATTGACCGACCTCTTCGGATGGCAGCCGATCTTCCTTCTCAACCTGCCGGTCGCCGTAGTCACCCTCGCCATCGCCGCCACTCTTCCCGCTGATGGACGCCTCCACACCCCCAACGGAGAGACCATAAAAGACGCGCTACTGATGACCGCTGCAGCCGGCGTGGTCATGGTCAGCCTGACACTCGCGTCGGAAACACATCTCGCCTACCTCGCCGGGCTACTCGTCGCCGTCCCCATTCTGATCACCTGGCTGCGGCTTCCAGCGGGCGAACAGATCAAACGACTGCTGGCCATCACAACCGTTCGCGGCTCACTGACGGCACTGTGGGCCCAGACGGCCGTACAGCTGGGCATCAGCCTACTCATTCCCTTCTTCGCACAACGCGAACTCGGTGCCTCGGCCGGTGAGACCGGAATACTGCTGACCGTATTGGCACTGGGGATGATCGTGGGAAGCCCCGCCTCCGGCTGGCTCAGTGACTACTGGGGAGCACGTCAGACCGCAGCCACCGGAATGATCGGCATCGCCCTGGGCGCTCTCAGCCTGGTGGGGTTGAACGCCGACTGGTCCCTTCTCGACGTGACCTGGCGAATGGGGATCCTCGGGTTGGGAATCGGCTTGTTCGCGGGAGCCCAGACGGCACTGACGATTTCAGCCGTACCCGCCAACCTTGCCTCGGCCGTATCAGGTGCGATCAGTTTGGCACGACAATGTGCGATCGGTACGGCCCCCGCGTTGGCCACCATCGCGTGGAGCCTAGGCGACTACGGGATAACGGGAATGCGCATGGCCATTATCGGTGCCGCGATCATCGCCGTCATCGGATTCGTCGCCGTCGTCAAAGGACGAACGGAACAGGCGGCCCACACCTAACGATCACAACCACGCGTCACACCTAAACCACCCCGCGAGCGCCGATACCGATTCCCGGCATAGTGCCGGAAGGCGCTCGCGGGGTGGTTTAGGTGTTGCTGTTGTCGGCGAGGTGTTTGCCGGTGAGTGTGGTGGGGTTGTCGATGAGTTGTTGTGGTGTGCCTTGGAAGACGATGTGTCCACCGTCGTGGCCGGCTTCGGGGCCGAGGTCGATGATGTGGTCGGCGTGTGCGATGACGGCTTGGTTGTGTTCGATGATGATGACGGTTTTTCCGTTGTCGACGAGGTGGTCGAGTAGGTTGAGGAGTTGTTGGACGTCGGTGGGGTGGAGTCCGGTGGTGGGTTCGTCGAGGAGGTAGGTTCCGGCTTTGTCTTTCATGTGGGTGGCGAGTTTGAGGCGTTGTCGTTCGCCTCCGGAGAGGGTGGTGAGGGGTTGTCCGAGGTGGAGGTAGCCGAGTCCGACGTCGTTGAGGTGGGTGAGGATGGTGTGGGCGGGTTTGAGTGGGGCGGGTCCGTTGGGGTGGAAGAATTGTTGGGCTTCGGTGACGGGCATGGCGAGGATGTCGCTGATGTTTTTGTTGCCGAGGTGGTAGTTGAGGACGTCGGGTTGGTAGCGTTTGCCGTCGCATTCTTCGCAGGTGGTGGTGACGCTGGCCATCATGCCGAGGTCGGTGTAGATGAGGCCGGCGCCGTTGCAGGCGGGGCAGGCGCCTTTGGAGTTGGCGCTGAATAGGGCTGGTTTGACGTTGTTGGCTTTGGCGAAGGCTTTTCGGATGGGTTCGAGGAGTCCGGTGTAGGTGGCGGGGTTGCTGCGTCGGGAGCCGCGGATGGTGCTTTGGTCGATGGCGATGGTGGTGTTGTCGTGTGGCATGGAGTCGTGGATGAGGGAGCTTTTTCCGGAGCCGGCGACTCCGGTGACGGCGGTGAGGATGCCGAGGGGGATGTCGACGTTGATGTTTTTGAGGTTGTGGGTGTTGGCGTTGCGGATTTCGATGGTGCCGTTGGGGGTGCGTGGGTTGGTGTTGAGGGTGATGTGGTCGTTGAGGTGTTGTCCGGTGAGGGTGTTGCTGTTGGTGAGTTGTGGGACGGTGCCTTCGAAGCAGATGTGTCCGCCGTCGGGTCCGGCTTTGGGGCCGAGGTCGACGATGTGGTCGGCGATGGTGATGGTTTCGGGTTCGTGTTCGACGACGAGGACGGTGTTGCCTTTGTCGCGTAGTCGGGTGAGGAGGGTGTTCATGCGTTGGATGTCGTGGGGGTGGAGTCCGGCGGTGGGTTCGTCGAATATGTAGGTGATGTCGGTGAGTGGGGAGCCGAGGTGGCGGATCATTTTGGTGCGTTGGGCTTCTCCTCCGGAGAGGCTTCCGGTGGGTCGGTCGAGGGAGAGGTATCCGAGTCCGATTTCGACGAAGGAGTTGAGGGTGTGTTGGAGGGTGTTGATGAGGGGTGTGACGGTGGGTTCGTGGAGGGTTGTGGCCCATTCGGCGAGGTCGTTGATTTGCATGGCGCAGGCGTCGGCGATGTTTTTTCCGTTGATGGTGGAGGTTCGGGCGGTTTCGTTGAGGCGGGTTCCGTGGCATCCGGGGCATTCGGTGTAGGTGACGGCGCGGTCGACGAAGGCGCGGATGTGGGGTTGCATGGCGTCGGGGTCTTTGTTGAGGAATGATTTTTTGACTCTGGGGATGAGTCCTTCGTAGGTGAGGTTGGTGTTTTCGATTTTGATTTTGGTGGGTTCGCGGTAGAGGAAGTCGTTGAGTTCTTTTTTGGTGTAGTTGCGGATGGGTTTGTTTCCGTCGACGTATCCGGATTGGGTGATGGTGCGGACGAGCCAGCCGTCGGGTTTGTAGTTGGGGATGGTGATGGCGCCTTCGTTGAGAGTTTTGGTGTCGTCGTAGAGTTCGGTGAGGTCGAGGTCGGTGATGTGGCCGCGGCCTTCGCAGTGTGGGCACATTCCGCCGTTGACGGTGTAGGTTTTGTGTTCTGTTTTGCGGTTTCCGCGTTCGACGGTCATGGCTCCGCTGGCGCGTATGGTGGGGACGTTGAAGGAGTAGGCGTTGGGTGGTCCGATGTGGGGTTGGGCGATGCGGCTGTAGAGGATGCGTAGGATCGCGTTGGCGTCGGTGGCGGTTCCGACGGTGGACATGGTGTTGGCTCCCATGGGTTCTTGGTCGACGATGATGGCGGTGGTGAGTCCTTCGAGGACGTCGACGTCGGGTCGGGCGAGTGTGGGCATGAATCCTTGGAGGAAGGCGCTGTAGGTTTCGTTGATGAGTCGTTGGGATTCGGCGGCGATGGTGTCGAAGACGAGGGAGCTTTTTCCTGATCCTGATACGCCGGTGAAGACGGTGAGTCGGTGTTTGGGTAGTGCGATGTTGATGTTTTTGAGGTTGTGTTCGCGGGCGCCTTGGACGCGGATGTGGTTGTGTTGGTCGGCGCGGTGTTGTGCGGTGTTCATGGTGTGCTCCTTCGTGGTGGTTGGTTGGGCTCGGGTCGTTTTTATCGTGTGGGTGTGACGTTTATTTAATCTGATTTGTGGGTTGGTTGGGTGGGTTTGGTGGTGTTGGAGTGAGTGAGTGGTAGTCGGTGATTTGGTATCGGCGTTGTTGTTGTGTTTGGTAGAGGGCGAGTGCTGTGGCGGTCCAGCTGGTGGATTGCCAGTGTTGTAGTGGGGTGGTGTCGTTGGGGTGGGTGTTGTGGGCGAGGGTGAGGTGTGGGAGGAATGGGCGGGTGTCGTGGTGTAGTCCTCGGTTGTTGAGTTGGTGGCGGAGTTCGTTGGCGAGGTTGGTGAGGGTGGTGATGTCGCCGTCGAGTCCGGTGCAGAGGTGGCCGCTGAGGTGGAATGCTCCGGTGCAGGTGAGTGTGGGTGCGGGGTGGTGTTGGGCGGTGTGTCGTAGGATTTCGGTGGTGGTGTGGTGTTGGTCGTTGGTGAGGTTTCCGAGGTAGGCGAGGGTGATGTGCCAGCTGTCGGGGTCGTAGAGTGTGGTGTTGGCGTTGAGGGTGGGGAGTTCGTTGTATATGGTTGTGGGGACTGGGAGTCCGATGAAGTAGTGCATGTGGGGACCGCCGATTCTGTTACTGGTGGGTATCACTTCAGGAATTGAGTCATTACCGGTGGTATATACTCAAATAATGTCTAATGTTAGTGATGATCGCCCGATTGCGTTGGTAACGGGCGCGACGGCGGGTATCGGTACGGCGTTTTGTCGGGCGTTGGCGGCCGACGGATATCGTTTGGTCCTTTCGGCACGCAATGAGGAGCGCTTGAAGGAATTGGCGGAGTCGTTCGACGGCGCTGAAGTGTTGCCACTGGATCTGTCCACTGACGATGGTATGGGCCGACTGGAGCGGTTCGCCGCCTCACGTCGTATCGATATGCTGGTGAACAATGCGGGTTTCGGTTTGAGCGGCACGTTTTTGAAGGTGCCCGCCGCGGATGAAGTGGCGATGCACCGCCTGCACACCGAAGCGGTGCTACGGGGGACCTTGGCGGTTCTGCCCGGCATGGTGGAGCGCGGCGGCGGTCGTATCGTCAATACCGCCTCGGTGGCGGCGTTCTTCCCCGGCAGCACCTATGCGGCGTCGAAATCGTGGGTGGTGAGCTTCAGCCAGTCGGTGGCGTCGGAAGTGGCCGCCCACGGAGTCAACGTCACCGCCCTGTGCCCGGGTTTCACCCGCACGGAGTTCCACCAACGCGCCGGAATGAATATGAGTAAGCTTCCGGAGTTCATGTGGTTGGACGCCGATCGAGTCGTCAAGGTCGGTTTGCACCATAACCGTCACGGCAAAGCCGTCTCGGTGCCCGCCCTGCAGTACAAGGCCATGTCGACACTGGGTCGATTGTTGCCCATGGGCCTCAGCTCCAAGGTGTTGGGGACCATCAGCCGCCGGCGCGTCGAATCGGCACGCCACTGAGCCTGATCGGATCACAATCATTATGTCGTCCGAGGGACGATCAGGCGGTCCGTTACTCGGACGACATAAGATAAGCGATAGGCAAACGTTCAGCTTTGTCATTGCCCGGTATCGTTAATACCATGCACGCGACTTCGACAACCTCCGCCCTGGGTATCGACTTCGGAACGACTCATACGGTCGCCCACCTACGTCACCACGACAATCGCATTACCGCGCAATTGTTCGACGGGAATACTCTGTTGCCATCGGCCGTCTTCGCCGAAACCGACGGCTCTCTCACCACCGGTCGCGATGCGGTCGACAGTGGACGACATAACCCCGAACGTCTCGAACTCAACCCCAAACGCCGCATCGACGACGGCAGTGTCTTCCTCGGAGCCGACGACTACCCCCTGGAACAACTGGTCGCCGCCGTCCTATCGCGAGTAAAAACCGAATGCGAACGCACCGCCGCCGCGCTGGGACCGGTGACGATCACCGTTCCCGCCTCATGGGGTGCGACCCGGCGCCTGGTGATTCAGGATGCCGCCTCACAGGCCGGTTTCGGCCAGGTGACGTTGGTACCCGAGCCGGTAGCCGCAGCCAATCATTTTCTGAGCCTCAGCAATGTTTCGGTGCCCGACGGTGGCGCGGTGGTCGTGTACGACTTCGGCGCGGGCACGTTCGACGCTACCGTTCTACAACGACAGGGTGGTGCGTTGAACGTGGTGGCATTGGACGGTTCTGATTCTCTCGGTGGTTTGGACGTCGATCAGGCGTTGGTGGAATACCTGGTCGGTCAATATCCGGATGAGGATTGGTCATGGCTGAACTCCCCCGCTGGCACGCAACAACAACGTTGGGTACGGGAATTCTTCGACGCGGTTCGTACCGCGAAAGAACGGCTGTCACGGCAGACGACTGCAGAGGTTCATCTACCGCATGGCAGCTCCGCCACTCATCTCACCCGTGCTGAGCTCGACGAGGTGGTCGCTCCGCTGATTCGTCGTACGGTACGCACCACGCAAGGAGTGATTCGCGCCAGCGGTATCGGCCCTGACGCCGTAGCGGGTATTTTTCTAGTCGGCGGTTCTTCACGTATGCCCATTGTGGCCACAACCGTTCATGAACAGTTGGGCATGGCTCCCGTTGCTCTCGAACAGCCCGAGTTGGCCGTATCAGAAGGGGCGTTGGTCAATCCCGCCGCGGCAGCATCACCGCCTTCTCCTCCCCCTCAGGCATTTAGTCCTCCAGCCCCAGTGGAGCCGAATCGACCTCGTCGCCTACGTACGATGGCGGCCGTCAGTTCCGTCGCGGCCGTGGCAGTGGTAGCTCTAGTGGTCGCATTCGTGTTGCTTCCCGGTGACGACAACGGTGACGGGACCGGTGGCCACATCGATGATGCCGCGAATTCGTCCTCTAGCGACGATACGACGGAGAGCTCGTCTCCCTCTACCGGACCGGACGATGAGGTCGTCGACGATCCCGATTCAGACGTCGTCGACATCGATCAAGCGGCCTGGAACGACCCGGTATTGGAAGTCGACCCCGAGTTCACCGGAAATATCACCGCTACCACCTCGGTCGAAACCGCCTCCGGTCGAATGTTCGCCCTCGGCAGTCAAGGAGGGCGCGTGAGCCTGTGGGACGACGAGATGGGCCAGCACATCGGTACCTTCACCCAACATTCGGAGGAAATACACACCATCCGTTTCGTCAGCTATGACGACACGCTTTGGGTTCTGTCACAGACCGACAGCGACGTGTACGTGTGGAACAGCTCCGATACCGGCGATTACACTGAAATCGAGCAGGATTACGACTACGACGCCGTTAAATGGGTCGGCCAGTATCGCGGCCAGATCGCCGTAGCCGAAGGCCATAAAAACGTGACCTTCCGAGGTCTTTTCACCGGCGAAAAAATCGATACCGTCCGTGGCGGCTGTTCCAACAACGCAGGTTCGGCCGTTGTCGAACAGGACGATACCGTCTACGTCGTTGCCATGTTCGACTGCGATGACGAACGCATCGGTGTCGTCAACGCTTCCGACGACGACGCCCCCACCGTCGTCGAATCACAAATCCTCGACGAAACGGTCCGCGAACTCGGCGTCAACATCGTCAACGACAAAGCCTACGTCGCTTCCTATCAATCCAACGGACGCCTCCGGCTATGGTCGTTGGACAACCTGACGTTGATCCCCAATAACGTCACCGACCAATATCAAACCGTTGAGTGGGTAAAACCAATCAGACTGGACGGACACGTCGGGCTCGCGTGGAACGGCGATCAAGGGAGCGTGAAGTTCGCCGGGACCGAAAGCCCCACACCCGTCGGAGAGATCGAGCTGGACTCCGACGCGACGCTCGGGCCGGTTTTCACCTACCGTGGCCATCCCGTGGTCTTGATCGCCACCGCGCAAGGAATGATCGAGTTCCGAAGTCTCGCTCACTGATCGAGTGGTCGCCCCTCGCGGTAGGCTCCCTCCACCTCCCGCACGAACGCCCAACGCGTGCCGATCCATACCTGCCAGGCGTCGTAGGCACCGCTCGGTGAGCCGGTCAAGGCCCGCATCGCCGCCGACGGAGTGCGAAACCGCCCCAAATGCGCGATCCTAATGTAGCCGTCACGTTCCACGCTCGCCTCAATCGTCCGCGAACCCACACGAATACGCATCTGAGCACCCGGATCGAACAGCCCGTCGGCCATGAAGTCGGCGAACTTCACATACATGGCGTCTCGGCGGTGGGGACGCCGCCAGCTCAACGGCGGCGTCCCCGGCAGAAACTCACGCGGCGGCGGTGGAATCTCATCGTCACTCACTCCCCCACCGTATCCGCCCCACAACGTGCCGACTCTCAATTGAGACCAACCCCGCCTCCCCCGCTGGGAGTTATCGCAACGCCGCCAACGCCGCGTCGGCATGGCGGTTCATATTGGATTCGTCGTGAACGTGCGTGACGACGCGCCGGTCGGTACCGATCACAAAGGTATCGCGGGTCACTTGTGTCGAACCGTCGGCGTTGGTGATGAGAACTCCGAACAGTTCGGCAACCCTGCCCTCGACATCGGACAGCAAGGGGAAATCAAAACCATGAGTATCGGCGAACTCCGTCTGCCGCGCAACATCGTCCATGCTGATACCCACACTATGAGCTCCCGCCTGCCGAAACTCCGCGTTCATGTCACGAAAACGGCACGCCTCAGCCGTGCATCCCGGCGTCATCGCCGCCGGATAGAAAAACAACACCACGGGACCGTCGACAAGCAGTTCGGACAGTCGTTGGGCACGACCCCGCTGGTCAGGGAGAGTGAAGTCGGCGACGGTATCGCCCTCGGAAGGTGGTGTGGTCATGTGTCACTCCTTGTCGTCGTTGTCGTCGATACGTCCCCAATTATGGAGAACCGTCAGCGTGTTCAAGGTGATAAAACCAGCCCATTCACAGCGGACAGCATCTGTCCACATAGGGAAGTTAGCAGGCCATCCGCCGTCGTCCTGTTGCGCCTCGACCAACACGTCAAGGTGCCGATCGATCGTTGCGGTGTCGAACAACCCCGCAGCGAGAGTACCGGGACGGCCGGCCAGGTCGAGCGGAAAATGCACATGGCCGGACGCGTGTGGATCAAGACTGACGGTCGCGAGAATCTCTGGAATACACCGCTCCAGGGCCCGCAGCGCGCGCTCGCGGTCGGGAACGTATTCGAGAAAGGTGAGCAGGCACTTAGCCGCATAACCGTCGGAGACGGTTCCGTGTTCGGCGTAGTCCCAGCAATACTGTTCGGCGCTCGCGCGCCAGGCGGAATCATGATGCAAGGCGTGTAGGAAACCGACGACGGCACCGGTGGGATTGATAGAGGCCTTCAGACTCCCGTCGGAGTAGGTCTGCGGCTGCCACCAGGGCGCGTGAGGTTGATCGGTAATGGTGTCGAGGACCCACGGGAGCGCCTTGTCAATGGCGTGGGAGTCACACCATCCGGTGAGACCGTCAAGAACCGTGGAATCGGACGAGCTTATCTCATTGAGGTGATGAAGCGCGATTTCGGCGTGCTGCGGTTGACTGGTGGGCCCACGCAGATCCGGCTCCAACGCCCAGGCGAAACCACCGTCAGGGTTTTGGTACCCCCGCAGAACGTCCAGGACGGGAGCGCTCGGACCACCGCGGTGCAGGTATTCGGAACGCCGCAGGTCGATCAGGCGAGCGTTACGGTACAGAAAATCAACGGCGTTATGGTACGCCTGCGGAGAAAGAGTCTTCATGGCCGTAGCCTAACGATAGGCTCCGACATCCACCCGGTATTCCAGGTAGGAGACGCTAGTGTGGAGAGTATCGTCTACTGTGAGGAGTATTGTGTCATGCGTGTGGTTATAGCCGGCGGTCACGGTCAGATAGCTCTGTTGTTGGAACGCCTTCTAGCCGACCGAGGCGACACCCCGGTAGGGATCGTCCGCAATCCCGACCACGTCCCCGACGTCACCGCCACCGGCGCCGAAGCGGTGGTATTGGATCTGGAGGAGGCCTCCGTCTCCGAACTGGCCGAGCAACTGTCCGGAGCCGACGCGGTCGTATTCGCTGCCGGAGCCGGGCCCGGCAGTGGTATTGAACGGAAGGAAACAGTGGACAAAGCGGCGGCGGTTCTACTGGCCGACGCCGCCGAAAGAGCCGGAGTACCCCGATATGTGATGATATCGGCGCGGCGCGTCGACGACCCGACCGCCGCCGATCAGTCGAATCCGGTGTTCGCCGCCTACCTACGAGCGAAAGCCGCCGCCGATCAAGAGGTGCGCGCGCGTCGTTCCTTGCAGACGACGATCGTGCGTCCCGGCAAACTGACCGACGAGACGGCGACCGGTCGAGTGCGGGTCGCCCGCCAGACGGGCACCGGCTCGATTCCACGGGCCGACGTGGCCGCCATGGTGGCGGAGACGTTGAACCGACCCGAAACAGCCGGTCACACCTTCGAACTCGTGTCCGGTGACACCTCGATCGATCAGGCGTTCGCCCAAGTCGCCGGATGGTAACCGCTCCAGCAACGTTGGAAGGTCGATTTCGGCGACCGTCTGCGCCTGGACGCGAAATTCACTAGGCTCTTGACCAGCTATGGCCCCAGCGAACAGCTGGGGCTCACACTTCAGTATTGGTGCCGCATCGGCTCGATGCGGTGGTGAGGAGCCGATAGATGAGTGACGACCCGAAGACGACATTGACGTCAGGCATTGAAGTCGCCAGCGACGAGAACTCGTTGAGTGTGGGCCGTGACGGCCCACTCCTGTTGCACGACGTACATCTGGTGGAAAAACTCGCACAGTTCAATCGCGAGCGCGTTCCGGAGCGGGTGGTGCATGCGAAGGGTGGTGGGGCGTATGGTGCGTTTGAAGTGACCAATGACGTCAGTGATTTCACGTCGGCGTGTGTTTTTCAGCCGGGGGCGCGGACTCCTATGTTGGCGCGGTTTTCGTCGGTGGCCGGGGAGTTGGGGAGTCCGGATACGTGGCGTGATCCGCGTGGTTTTGCTTTGCGGTTTTTTACCGATGAAGGTAATTACGACATGGTGGGTAATAATACCCCGGTGTTTTTCATGCGGGATCCGACGAAGTTCCCTGATTTTATTCGGTCGCAGAAGCGGCATCCGGTGACTCATTTGCGTGATCATGATATGCAGTGGGATTATTGGTCTTTGTCGCCTGAGTCGGCGCATCAGGTGACGTGGTTGATGGGGGATCGTGGGCTTCCGGCGTCGTGGCGGCATATGGACGGGTTTTCGTCGCATACGTATATGTGGATCAATGCGGCGGGGCGGCGGTTTTGGGTGAAGTATCATTTCCGCACCGATCAGGGTAATGATTTCTTGCCGCAGGATGAGGCGGATCGTTTGGCGGGGGTGGACGCGGATTATTATCTGCGTGATCTGTATACGGCGATTTCGCAGCGGGAGTGTCCTTCTTGGACTTTGTCGGTGCAGGTGATGCCGTTTGAGGATGCGGCGGATTATCGGTTTAATCCGTTTGATTTGACGAAGGTGTGGCCGCATGCCGATTATCCGTTGATCGAGGTGGGTCGGATGCGGTTGGATTCGGTTCCGGAGAATTATCATGTTCACATTGAGCAGGCGGCGTTTTCTCCGTCGAACTTTATTTCCGGGATTGGTCCGTCTCCGGACAAGATGCTGCTGTCGCGTATGTTCGCTTATGCCGATACGCATCGTTATCGGGTGGGTGTGAACGCGGGTGAGTTGCCGCCGAACCGTCCTGCTTCGGTGGTGCGGTCGTATGCGAAGGATGGCGCGATGCGGCAGGTCCCGGCGAACGTGGGGGCGGTGTATCACCCGAATTCGTATGGTGGCCCGTCGGCCGGTGGGCAGGAGAGGACGGCTGAGGCGACGTGGACGGTGGAGGAGGCGGATTTGGTGTTTCATGCCTATTCCAAGCGTCGCGATGACGATGATTTCTCGCAGGCGGGCACGTTGGTGCGGGAGGTTATGGATGATGCCGCTCGTGACCGGTTGGTGTCGAATGTGGCGGGGCATTTGTCGCAGGACGTGTCCGAGCCGGTATTGCAGCGTTCGTTGGAGTATTGGCGTTCGATTGATGCGACGGTGGCTGATCGGGTGGCGCAGCGGCTGTCGGAGGCGTAGTTGTCCGGGCGGGGCTACACCAAGCCCCGCCCGGTTGTGGTTATCCGGCGGTGTGTGCGGTGTTGAACGGCCGGAGGGCGGCCGTTCCGATGCCGGTGGGACCGACGAGACCGGGACGAGGTGGTAGTTCTTCGTCGCGGTAGCGGTTGGTTTCTTTATGCCAGTTCATGATCGCTGACATCCACCGTTGTAGTTCAATCGCGTAGGTGTCGATGGCGTGGCGTGCGTCGTCGTTGAGCTGATGGTGTTCGTACAGTTGTGGCAGGTCGTGGTCGATGATGTATTGGAACTGTCGCATACGTTCGCGCATGAGGTGGGCGACGTGGCCGAAGGCCTCGTTGGTGGGGCATTCGAGGAACTGTTCACATACGGCTACTCCGTTGAGTAGTTCGCCTTCGAATTCGATTTCCTTGCGGTAGGAGTACACGTCGTTGGTCAGGCAGGCATAGTCGGCGGCGGAGTTCTCCAGTTCGCGTATCGGTCGGGTCTGGTAGATCTCGTCGGGTACCTGACGTCCGTGTTTCATTCGCGCTAGGGCCATGGTCATATCGGATCCGAAGGTCTTGCGTCGCATTTCCATGTAGTCGATGGGGTCGGGGGTGCGGTTTTGGCGGTGTTGATGCAGTTCCCACACCCAGCTGTCGATCATGGTGATCACCGCGTCGCGGAATTCTCCGTATTGGTGTCGATTGCCGTTGGCGGTGGTCCGGCGCCACAGGTCGTCGAGACCCGCTTCCAGGGGGTTGAGTGGGCCGGGAGTCTCGGTGTCGTCGAGGGGCATGAACAGGCGTAGTCGTTTGTTCTGTGCATGTGCGCCGCCGAGGTCGCCGCTGTGTCCGAATACGATGGGATAGTAGTCGTCGCCGTAGGTGCCCCAGGCGAGCCAGTCGGACGACAGGTTGAGATTGTCGCCGTCGCATTCGGGGTCGATTCCGGCTGCGCACAGTGCGAGGTCCATCCCGTCGAACTGGTCGTAGCCCCAGATTCCGGGGAGGCCGGGAAGGCTGGCGAGCATTCCCATTTTGTCGGCCCAGGCGATGTTGTGGTCGCGCGCGGCGGGCAGGTGCGGGTTGAGTTCGAGCCCGTAGGGCATGTACAGCTCGGGCAAGGTCACCGGTCCGACCGGGCGGGGCCGTGGCGTGGCGTGTTGTCGTGGGCCGTCGAGGTAGGTTTTCCACTGCGCGGTGGGGTTGGGTGTGGTGTTTTCCTTCATGTACCTGCTGGACCGCATGTGCCATTCGTGGCCGCCCGCTTGCCAGTCTTGGAGCCCTTTGGCCCAGGCGGCGATGGCCGTTTGCGCGTCCGCTCCGGCTCCCATGGCCGCACAGGTGGGTCCGACCTCGGTGAGTGCGGTGTTGTCGAATTGGTGGAGTCGGCTGGTGAGGAGAGAACCGGTGATGTCGGCGGCCCGTTGTGTGTCGGTGTCGAAGAATCGCTCGAACACGAGGACGGCGTTGGCGCATTCACCTTCGTCGTTGACTTCTCTCTGATAGGAGAATAGGTCATTGCGCAGGTGGACGGCGTCGGAGAAGGTGTCGCGGAGGACTTCGACGGGTCGCGAGCGCGCCACGTCGGCCGGTAGGGCCATGCCGTTGGCGTATTCGACGAGGTTGGCCGACCATGGTGCACCGCCGACCTTGCGGCGCATGGTGACGTATTCGATCGGGTTGGCGACGCGTTGATCGTTGATGTTCGACAGTTCCCACAGTGATTCGATCATGAGGTTGTGGGTTGAGGTGATGAAGCGTTGTTGCCAGTCGTCGCTCATGTCGGGGGCGGTACGTTGCCACAGGTCGGCCAGACCGGCTTCGGCGGGATTGGTGACTTCGGGCATCGTCTGCGATCCGGTCGGCATGAACGTCTCCAGGCGTTCCAGGTAGTCACGGCCGCCCTCGATGTCATGGGTGTATTTGTAGGCGTCGAGGAAGTGGTCGTCGAAGTAAAACACCCACACGTACCAGTCGGTGATCAGTTGGAGGGTCTGTTCATCGCAGTCGGGGTGGGTGTAGGCGCATAGAAGGCCGTAATCGTGACGTTCGAGTTCCGCGCGGTCCCAGATGACGCCTCCGCCGGTGGAAGGAGCGTCAAGCATCCCCATTTGCTGTGCCCATTCGGTCGAATGACGGCGTGCGCTGTCGAGATGTGGGTTCAGGCGAGCCGGATAAGGGGTGTAAAAGGACGGCAGGGTGAACGGTGCCTGCGACATGGTACTCCTCAGGTCGGGTTGGACGGGATATATCACTGTCACTGTAGGTACTGACCGGTTCGGATCGTGGCAGCGGAACTTCCGCGCGGGTGTCGTGTTGCGGCGGCGATTAATTCACGGCGGCCGTATCGTCTATACAGGCGACTACCGAAGGAGAAATCATGAAAAAGATCATCACGAACCTGTGGTATGACACCGACGCCCTCGCGGCGGCCGAATTCTATTGCTCGCTGTTTGACGACTCCGAGATCATCTCAACCAGCTATTTCGGTGAAGCCGGGCCGCGTGAGGCCGGAATGGTGTTGGAGGTGCACTTCCGTCTGGCCGATCAGGAGTTCGTCGCACTCAACGGCGGTCCGGGCTATACCTACACTCACGCGATGAGCCTGTATGTCAACTGCGACGATCAGGCCGAAATCGATCGATTGTGGGAGGGGCTGCTCGCCGACGGCGGTTCTGAGATCGAATGCGGCTGGCTCAAGGACCGTTGGGGTGTGCATTGGCAGATCATTCCCACCGTTCTGCCTGAGCTGATCAGCGCGCCCGACCGAGACGCGGCCAACCGAGCCATGAAGGCGATGCTGGGGATGAAGAAAATCGACATTGCCGCGCTCCACAGCGCCTACGACGGAAAATAGACCATTGTGTCTGGTCGTGTATTGCATTGACCAGACACAATGGATTCAACATGGACGCTACTTTTATTGCACACCATGCAAAAATCCAGCGCTTCCCGCCTCTTCAATGGACCTACAAGTCGAACAAAAGTAGGAATATGCTACTCTCTGGTGGCCCATTTGAAAGAATCTCTCAAGGAGTAAAAGCATGGCCGCACCACAGGCCCCCGAAAAGAAAAGTAACGGCTTGGCCGTTACCGGTCTCGTTCTCGGTATCATCGCCCTCGTTCTCGGTATCATCCCCCTTGTCAACGTCATCTCGTTCATCATCGCCCCCTTGGCGATCATCTTCGGCATCATTGGCATGGTCAAGGCCAAAAAGGCCGGAACCGGAAAAGGCATGGGAATCGCCGGCCTGGTGACCGGTGTCCTCGCGCTCGCCATCACCACGATCATGTACGTGGCGTTCTTCAGTGCAGTCAGCGAGGTCTGTGAAGACTACGAAGCAGAAACCGGCCAGAGCTGCGAGGACCTCGATAAGGATACCGAAGAGCTCGAAAAGGAACTGGAAGAGCTCCAGAACAAGTAATTCCGTATGTCAAGATCCACCCGTGTGGTGGGTCTTTTATTTTATCCACAATCGTCGATGACGATGTCGAATTCCTCCTCCACCGCTCCGATGGGATTGGCGATGCCGCTCAGGCCGTCCGGTGTACCGGCGAAATACAGTCCCACGATACGTCGATCCGGCCCCAGAACCACCGAACCAGAGTCGCCGCCCAGGCCGAACGCCTCGGAATCGGCCGCCACCGACAACTGATCGACCAGGCGATGACGGCCCACGTCGCCACCGTAATCAATCGACACGTTCGCTTCGATGCCGTCGATGATTCCACTCCGCACTCCGGTCGTACGCCCGACCTTGGACACCTCCATTCCCAACTCGGCGGCCGTCGATCCCGCCGTCAGCCCCATCCCGCGCACGTAGGGCACCGCTTCCCTCGCCTCACATGACACGAGCGCCGCATCGACGCGCTCATTCAGCACCGCCGCTTCAAGAGACCCGAAAACATCGTCCGGACACGATCCACCATCCAATTGAGATGGTTGAACCATGTCGTCTCGCGGCGACCAGTCACCGTCGACGGCGGCCACGTGCCAATTGGTCAAACCAAACCACACCCCGTTCGAACGCGACCGTACGATCGCTCCCAACGTTCCCGCCAAGGGTGATCCGTGCGGCTGTCGGCACGGGCCCATCGACACCCCTCCGATCAACGGCCGGTAACGCCGCTCGTCGGCATTCGGCCGCACGGCGCGTTCCACCACATCGGTCGCCACGCCGTCGAGATCGGATGGTAGATGCTGCCCTGCGGGGATGTAGCCGCCTTTACGTTCCACCCACAGCCGCAGGCACACTTCGTCGCGCCTCGTGCCCTCACGGAAACGGTATCCGATATCGACACCCGTCACGCCCGCGAACGACAGGAGGCGATCGGCATGTCGCTGCTTGACCGCACGGACGTCATCGATACGAGCCATCGCTACACCACCTCACACAATGTTAGATGTATCGATTATTTTCCCCTGAAAATACGGCGAAGGCAACCTCCGCCGTTGTAGAGCCGTTTACGGACGGGTGACGGCCACTTTCCAGACGTTCAAACGCTCACCGTAACGCTGCTGTGCCACGGCGGCCGCATCACGCTGATGGGGAACCATGGTCGCTTCGATTCCACAGTCACAGCCCTCGTCCTCACAGGCGAAACGATCGTCTTCGCCGATACGGCCCTGCTGGCGAACGCGGTGCACCAGCACCTGCAAAAACATCTGCCAGTCCTGGACGCTTCCGTCCAGGCCCGACGTGGCGTCCATGTACAGCTCGGGCAGACCGTGGTCGGTGAGACCGATGGAGTACACGTGAGCATCGTCGTGGTCGACGCCGAGGAACGTCACCCCGTACTGCTCCAAGCGCGAATCAATCTGAGCCAAAAGATCGTCGGGAGCCTGCCCTTCGCAGATCTGACACATGGGAACCTCCTGCTGGATACGTTTTCAATCCTCCACATTGTCACTCGATCCCGGTCGTGAGCGCGGTATCGCGGTGGGCGATTTGGGCGTTTTCAACGTCGCCGGCCGATCCGACGTCGCCTCCATCCGGACGTTTGCGCCCTAGCGCCGACCGCGATCGCCTACGATCGTCCACACCAGCCGAGTCAGTCAGGAGAGACGATGTCTAAAACGTCATTGCCCGCTATAGGTCGACAGCTCGCCCACCAGGCCCAAGAGGCCACGTCCGGTCGCGCGGCCATATCTTTGACCCCCGGACACGACAAGCACCTACGCCATACGCTGATGTACCTCACCGACGGCACCTCCACGTCGCCGCACAACGGTCGTGACGAGGCAACCGTGCACGTATTGGAAGGACGTATCCGACTGTCGACCGACGACGACCAATGGGACGTACTGGCAGGAGACCTGTTGCCCCTCCCCCACAACAGCCACCACATCACCGCTCACTCCGACAGCCTGGTGTTGCTCACCACCATCGTCGTAGACGAGTAACCACACTGCGCCAAACATACTTAACCGCCTGGAATCTCCATTGTGTCCTGCCGCGCCCGGACCTGTCCTGCTCTCGCGGTGTCTGACCGGTGCGATATCAATGAACCAAAGAGAGTTCGTTGACCCGCAGGGAGAGAAGACATGTCGCTATCGGACCACGATGTGGACCATATCGAGCAAGTAGTGCGATCGGGGAAACGCCCCCGAGTCGTCTTTTGTGACAGTGCCGGTCAAATCGCCGGACAGGTCGGCAAGGTCGTCGCGATCGCCGACGACCGCACCGGCGAGTTCCTGACCGTCGAATTCGGCTCCGACCGCTTGGAGTTCGGCCCCGACGAAATCCGCCTACCCGAACGCGGGGAACTGTCACGGCGCAAGAAGAAAACAGACGAACCCGCAGCCGAACCACGACAACCCTCCGGACCACCGTTGCTGGACGACACCACCGAACCGCCGGAAAAAACGACCCGGGCCACACCACAACCACCGAAAACACCTCCACAGCGCGCCACCACACCACGGCAGTCCACGCCACGACGCAAACCGAAAACCCGCGGCCAGTCGGTGTCGGTAACGGTCTCGTTTGACGGCGAGAAATGGACCATGAGCGCCTCACGCGGAGCGAAAACAGCAGTAAAGGCCCACGACATCGACCATCGACGGGCCCTGGAAGTGGCACGGGCATCCGGCAGTGCCGAGGTGGAACAAGTGGTGTTCGACGTGTTGGAACAGATCAAAACCGATGCCGAGGCCGA
Organism: Haloglycomyces albus DSM 45210; assembly: GCF_000527155.1. Classification (NCBI taxonomy): domain Bacteria; kingdom Bacillati; phylum Actinomycetota; class Actinomycetes; order Glycomycetales; family Glycomycetaceae; genus Haloglycomyces; species Haloglycomyces albus. The sequence continues at coordinate 3,094,904 of NZ_AZUQ01000001.1, forward strand.
AGCCGAACGCCTACGGGCGCAACTGTCGGAAGTCGAAGAACGGGTGGCCGATCTCGGTCAGCTCTGATCGCCAATGCGATTGGTGAAGGCGATGACGGCCTCCCGAGTCGTGGTGACACCGAGTTTCTTCCGCGCCGCGGCGATCCGCCGATTGGCCGTACGCAGAGCCACGAATTCGGCCTTCGCGGCGGCGGCGATGGTGGAACCGTCCGCCAGATGACGCAAAAGGGCCTCCTCTTCGACCGTCAGGATGGACGCGGGGGCGACGTCGGCGGCGCTCGCGGGTGCTTCCAAGCGGTGTAGGTCGTCGGCGAGCGCCTCGGCCAGTGGGGTGTGGGCGGTGGCGATGATGCCGCATCCTCGGGTGGCGGCGAGGAGGGCTTGGCCGAGTGCGTGTTCGTCGGCCACGGGGCCGTGGCAGACGATGCGTTGTTTTTCGAGGTCCCAGGTAGGGGTGGGGAGGGCGAATCCGGCGTGGGCCCGCCAGCCGCCGCGTACGGCGGTGCGGAGGAGGCCGGCGGCGTCGTTGGGATTGTTGCACACGTGTAGGGGCCGGTCGGTCATGTTGTGTGTCCCTTTTGGTATTTGACGGCGGCTTCGGTGCGGGTTTTTGCTCCGAGTTTACGCATGGCGCTGCGGATGTGTGTTTCGACCGTTTCGGAGGTGATGCCGAGGGTTTCGGCGATGCGTCGGGTGGGGTGGCCGGCGGAGATGTGGTGGAGGATTTGTTGTTCGCGGCCGGTGAGGTCCATTCCACGGCTGGAGCGTTGGTCGCGTCGTAGTCCGAGACGGCGGAGGGCGCGTTTGATTTTGCCGTCGAGGACGGTCAGTCCGGCGTCTTCGGCGAGGTTTTCGGCGTCGAGGAGCAGTTGGGTGGCGGCGTCGCCGTCGGCGTGGTAGCCCGCGGCGAGGAGGGCGCGGATTTTTTCGCGAAGGCTGATGCCGTCCCATTGTTCGGCGGCGGTGTGGAAGTCGTCGGCGCGGCGTTGTTTCCAGGCGGTGAGGGTGTTGTCGACGGGGGTGGGCCAGCGGCCGCTGAGGGGAGTGGTGGGGGTGTGTCCTTGGTCGTAGGACAGCCATTGGTTGGTGATGTGGGTGAGTCCGGTGGCGAGGTCGACGGTGGGGGCGGTGTGTCGGGGTGGTTGGTGTTGGCCGTCCAGCCAGGCGTATTCGGCTTCGATCCAGGAGACGAGGGGGTGGGTGCGTCCGATGCCGTCGAGGTGGCGGGCGGCTTGGCCGAGGTCGCCGGTGTCGGCGGTGGCGAGGGCGAGGGTGGCGGCCAGGAGGGTGGCGATATCGTCGGGGAGGGGTCCGGATTCGGCGCGTTTGACCGAGGCGATGAGGTTGTCCAGTTGGGTTGACGATAGGGCGTTGGTGAGGGCGGCGAGGGCGAGGAAGCGGGCTTTCCAGGTGAGGTGTCCGCTGTTTCCGGCGTCGGCGGCGGCGGTGAGGGCGCGTTGTTTGGCGTCGGGCAGTTGGGCGTTGTTGACCGCTTGGTTGGTGCTTTTCCAGCGGCACCAGTAGGCGATGGTGTAGGCGCCTTCGGAGGCGGCTTGTTCGGCGGCGGCGTCGAGTCCTTGTCCGCGGGTGGCGGCGAGGGCGGCGTGGAGCGTGGGGTGGTCGGGTTCGCTGCCGTGGCGTTTGGTGATGTCGTCGATCATTTCGCTGGGGTTGGGGTGGGTGAGGAGGCGGAGGGCGTCGGTTTCGGGGTGGGTGTCGTTGAGTTGGTCGGTGAGGCCGCGGGCGGCGAGTGGGTTGGCGAGGGTGAGGTGGGCGTAGATTTTGGTGCGGACGGCGGCGGGGGTGTCGTCGTCGGCGAGGAGGCGGAGGGCGTGGGTGGGTTGGTGGTCTTTGATGGCGGCTTTGGCGGCGGGGAGTTTGTGTTGGTCGTTGATGGTGGCGGCGAGGGTGAGGGCGGCGGTGGCGTGGGTGGGTTCGCTGTCGGCGGCGGCCAGTGCGGTGGTTTCGGCTTGGGTGAGGTTTCCGGCGGCCCAGTGGTGGCGGGCGGATTCGAGTCCGTTGGTGGCTTCGGCGAGTTTGGCGTGGAGGGCGAGTCGTTGGGTGTCGTTGAGTGCACCGGCGGCGATGGCGGCCATCCAGGGGCTGGTGGGTGAGAGGTAGTCGCCGTCGGTGTCGGCGAGTCCGGAGTCGCGGAGGCCGGTGGTGGCGGTGTCGCCGAGGAGGCTGTGGTGGGCGGGGCGGCCGAGGAGCCCGAGGGTGGCCAGGCCGGTGCGGAGGCCGGCGTCGGCGGCGGCGAGCGCGGTGGCGATGGAGTGGGCGGGGTCGCGTGGGGTGGTGTCTTTGGTGGTGTCGGGGGTGCGGGCGAGGGTGGCGAGGGCGAGGGGGTGGACGCCGGCGTGTTGGCGGATGTGTTGTTTTTGGTTGTCGGTGAGGTGGGGGTTGACGGTGTGGAGGAGGGTGTTGATGCTGTTGTCGTCGAGGGCGGGGATGCGGTGTATGTGGGCGCTGTCGGTCAGGTCGCGGGCGAGTTCGATGCCGGTGGTTCCGGCGGCGAGGATGGGGAGGTGTTGTGCCAGGTGTGGTAGCGCGGCTTGGGTGTGCGGATCACACCATTGAATATCGTCGATAACGAGGGTGGTGTTTTTCAGTCGTGATAGGGCCGCGGCGGCGAGGACGGTGGGTGAGTCGCTGGGTAGTCCGGCTTTGGTGGCGCGGATGAGTGCGAGGGCGGGGTGGTGGCGGAGGGCGGCGAGTCCTCCGGTGTGGACGACGCGTTGTCGCAGTTGCGCGCTGATGCGCTGTAGTAGGTGGGTGCGCCCCCACCCGGGTGGTCCGGTGAGGAGCTGCAACCCTGGTTGGGTGAGAGCGTGGACGGTGTGGTCGATAAGTTTGTCACGATCAGCAGGTGAACGCACCGCGTCTCCTTGGTAGTGGCACGAATCAGGGATGATGACTGTGCGAAGGGTCGTTTACGGTAGGGGTGAACACTATTTTATTGGCTGTTAACTTGTGCGAAAGGACGGGTAAGTGTCGGGTTCGTTGGCGATGAAACTTAAACAGGCGGCGGAAGCGGTGTCGGGGTCGCTCACTCCTGAATCGAAGTCGGTCGCCGATGAAGTCGCCCAACGACTCTCTCAACCACTCACCGTAGCAGTAGCTGGACGTCTTTCCTCAGGCAAGTCCACCCTCGTGAATGCGCTCATCGGCCAACGGGTCGCGCCGACCGCCGCGGGTGAATGCACCCGTGTGGTGACTCGTTTCCGTTATGGTCCGGCCGATCGCATCGAGGTGGTCACGAAATCGGGTGAACGGACACCTGTGCTGTTCGATGCCGACCATATGATACCCGCCTCGTTGCCGTGCCCGGTGGAGGAGGTTGACATGGTCGACGTGCAGTTGGCCTCCCAGGTGTTGGAAAATCTCGTGGTGCTGGATACGCCCGGTTTGCAGTCGGTGAACTCCGAGGTGTCCGATAAGGCCGCCGACACGCTTTTCGCCGCACCGTTTTCCGCCTCCACCGACGAGGGTTCGAAGGGAGCGGTCGCGGCCGCTGAGGCGATCATCTATGTGTTCACTCAGGCGGTGAAGTCCGATGACGTGGAGGCGTTGGAGGCGTTTTCCGCGGCCTCACATGCCGTATCGGGAACGCCCATGAATTCTTTGGCTCTGTTCAACAAGGTCGACAAGCTTGCTGCCGACGCCGGTTCCGACCCGTGGCCGGTGGCGACACCGTTGGCCGATGAACAGCTGACCTTGCTGCGACGTGTCGTTTGTGATGTGGTCCCGTTGGTGGGCCTGTTGGCCGAAACGTCCCAGGCGGGCCTGTTGACCGCCGCTGACGGTGAGGCTTTGCGGACTCTGGCGGGGATGGATGAGACCCAGTTGACCGTCATGTTGGCGTCGACCGAATTGTTCCACACTCAACCGGCCCCTGTCGACGGTGAGGTTCGGCGTCGTCTTTTGGATCGTCTGGACCTGTACGGCATCAGCTTCGCCATCGCGCAGTTGCGTTCGCAGCCGCGCATGTCGACCGGTGAACTGGTGCGTCTCCTGCAGGCCGCCTCCGGTCTGCCCCGTCTGCATTCCACTCTGCACCAGGTGTTCGCCAGTCGTGCCGACGTCATCAAGGCCGGCTGGGGTCTGTCGCGGTTGCGTTCGCATGCGGCACAAGCGCAGGAGTCCGATCGCGATCTTCTCCACAACCTGGTGGAAGACATCGTTGCCGACCCCGCTTATCATCGACTTAAGGTCCTGCAGGCGGCCGGTCAGGTCACCAGCGGTCAGGTACGTCTCGAACCCGACATGGAAGCCGAGGCCGCTCGGCTGGCGCTGTCTCAGGATCCCGCGACGGTCTTGGGGATGCCTTCCGCCGGGACACAGGATCTGGCCGAGGCCGCCATCAAGGCGGCGGGCCGGTGGCGGGCGTTCGCCAATGGTGCCGCCTCGCCCCCTCAAGCGCGCGTCGCCCAGGAGATGGTGCGTGGCTTCAGCCTGATAGCGCGACAGCTGCGTTCTGCCGACAACCAGTGACCGAACGACCCAACCGGCGGTGAGAAGAAAGTACACACTATGACCGACAGCGACAACGACAGCAGCAATACCGAAAAACTGGCGAATCTGCGGGCCCTGTGCACCAAGGCCGCTTCCGCCGCGCAGGCTTCTCTCCGGTCGGTGGACTCCGCGGCCGCCGCCGAGGTCGACCAGGTGGCCCGCTGGCAGCCCGATCGTCCTGTCACCGTCGTGGTCGGAGAAACCAAACGCGGGAAGTCGTCGCTGGTCAATTCGCTTCTCGGTACCCCCGGTCTCTCCCCTGTCGACGTGCGGGTCGCCACCAACTCCTACCTCGAATTCGCCTACGCCGAAGCCTCCAGTGTCCGCGCCTGGCTGCCGGGCAACAGTGAGCCGCTGCTGCTGTCGACCGGCGATCTTCGCAACTGGGCCACCGCGCTCGGCGACTATCCGACCGGCTACGACCTGCCGCGTCGCATGCTCGTCGGTCACCCCGCGCCGTTGTTGAAATACGTCTCCCTGGTCGACACCCCTGGAACGGGTGGGTTGGAACCCGATCACGCGCAGATTGCTTTGGAGGCCGTCTCGCGTGCCACGTGTCTTCTCATGGTCACCGACGCGTCCTGTCCGTTGACCAAAACCGAACTTGATTTCCTCGCCGAAGCCTCCAGCCGAGTCAACTTCGTCGTCTTCGTGCTCACCAAGACCGACTCCTACCCCGGTTGGAGAGACATCCTCGCGGAAAACCGGGCTCTGATCGACGCGCACGCTCCCCGGTTCCGTACCGCCCCGCATTTCCCCGTCTCCGCGTTGTTGGCCGAGAAAGCCCTCGCGTCCAACGGGACGGTCCGCCAAACCCTCGCGAAGGAATCCGGGATCGGCACGTTGCAGCGTTCGCTCGCCAAAATGGCCAACGCGGGCGAGGCCCTGTTGGCCGCCAACGTCGCCCGAGCGGCTCGGTCCGAGTTCGCCCGTCTGGCCGCCAACGCCTCCGAAGAGGTCAAAGCCTATAATCCCGACCCTGACAAAGCCAAGGAACTCAAAGCGGAGAAAAAACGCGTCCTGGAAACCAAACAGGCCGAAACCCGCAAAGCCAATCTCGCCCTGCAGGTGGAAACCAACCGCGCGAAGGTCGAGATGACCACCACCGCACGCGAACACTTGACCGCGTTGCAGGAGCAGATCACCGGAGAGCTCGAAAAAGCCGATAAAACCACCATCGAAGCGATGCCGCAGCGCATGGACATCGCTCTGCAAGCGGTATCGTCACGTCTGAGCGAGCAACTGCACCACCGGTTCATGCTGCTGGCCGACCGGGTTCTGCGGCAAGTGTTCACCGACGCGGAAATGCAGCAGGCGACCTCGCAGATTCAAACGCAACTACGTGCCGCCGAAGCCGGCCGCGCCACCAAGGACTCCAACCCCGACGGGGCGCTCATGGTCGCCAGCGTCGGCGGTATGGCCTTCATGGCCGGACGTACCGCCGCAGGCGGACTCAGCGCCGGGCTCGGAGCCGTCGGCCTCGGTGTCGCCGGAGGAGCCGCCGGGATCGCACTGTCGGCCACCGGAGTCGGCCTTGGACTCGCCGCCGGGGCGTTTCTCCTCGCCAAACGTAAAATCGCCGGAAACCGGCAGGCCGCCAAAACCTGGGCGCGTGAAGTCATCACCGACGCCCGGGCATCGTTGAACGAAGAGATCTCTCTGCGGTTCAACGAAGTGCAGTACATCTTCTCCTCCACCCTCGATGAGGCGCTCCGCAGGCGCGGCAACGAATACGACTCCCGCATCGACGCCGCAGAAAGCGCCGTCGCCGCCGACAAAGCCGCGCGCAAAAAGAAACAGGAATCCCTCAAACAGCGGCGCGACTCCATGACCAAAAAAGTCAAACAACTCGACGAAGTACTCGCCAAAACTCGCGGCCTACTACCGAAGGAGAGCACCGATGGATGAGTTCGACGTACCCGATGACAACAACGACAATGCCGATACCTCCCCCTCGCCCGGCATTGACGACACCGATCCGTTCGACCTCACCGACATCGCCGTGCCCGACGACCTCAACACCGACCACGACGGTGACCTCAACGTCGACGACGACCCGTGGGACGAACACACCGACACGACCGACAACGACCCCACCGGCACCGACGACCTCGGTGACGCCGAACCCGACCTGTTCCTCGACGGCCCCGACCCCACCGCCACCGGAGACGTCGACGCCGGCACCGACCCCGATACCAACCCCTACCAAAGCGAAACCCTGCCGCCACCGGCCGACCCCACCGGCCACTGGCCCGAACAGCTCGACTTCCCCACCCCCAACACCCACGACGGATCCGACTGGATCAACCTCGACGCCCTCGGCGACACCGAAACCCAACCGTGGCAACCCACCATCGACACCGACGCCCTCCCCGACGTGATCGACGCCCTCCAACACCTCACGTGACCGCGCTTGCTAGGCTGACAACCCCTCACATGACGACACCGCCCCCGGCGAGAGTCCGAAAGACACCACCGTGAAAAAACGACCACCGCACTACCAGACGCTCGACATACCCACCGACGCCGACCACACCACCGTCAAAGCCGCCTGGCAACGCGCCGCCCGCGCCACCCACCCCGACCACGGCGGTGACGCCGAACAGTTCCAACGCGCCGCCACCGCCTACGCCGTCCTGTCCGACCCGCACTCCCGCGCCGAATACGACCTCCAACACCTCCCCCACAAACGCCGACGCCACCGGCCGAAACACCGCATCAAATCCTATAACCTCTCCCCCACCGAAAGCACCGGCACCGACCTCGCCCCCGTCCCCTGGCACCAACGCCACGCCACCTACGCGCGCCCCCGCCCCACACCCGTCAGCGCCCTGACACAACTGGCCGCCTGCGTACTCCTCTACCTCACCGGAGCCACCGCACTGCTCACCATCGCCGCACCCACCGGACTCATCGCCGCGGCCGCCACCCTTCCAGCCACCCTGATCTGCAGCTTCATCACCGTCGCGATCACACTGTCAACCAACGGACACTACACCCCACAACAACCGCCCCGCCCCACCGCCGCCCACCTCATCGCCCCCAGCGTCAGCGCCACCGCCGCACTCCTCATCATCGGCGTCGACCACCCCGGAGCATGGGCCGCCGCACTCACCCTCGCGGCCGCCACCCTCATCCCCTTCACCGCCCGACGCGCCCACTACACCACCACTATATGGAAAAACGTCAAAGAAGCCGCGCGCAGCTACAACACCTTCGCCCCACCCGGACCACAACCCACCGTCCCCACCCCCGTCACCACCGTATTCAAAGAAATCCTCACCCACGTACACGGAACCAAACTATTCATCAACCTCCCCGCCGCCGACCGCACCATCCCCTACACCCTCCTCACCGGACGCCACCTCGCCCTCCTCACCACCACCGACACCCAGCCACAACAACACACCCCACACACCCTCCACCACGCCGAACACGCCCTCCAAGCCGCCTACCCCAACATCACCGTCACCACCCACACCCTCTACCAACACCACCAACCCACCGGCCCCCACCACACCACCCTCCACGACCTCGACGACCGCCCATGCGAACAAATCGGCCAACTACTCACCCACCACAACCACCACATCGACAACCAACTCCTCTACCTCCTCCGCCGCCGACTCGCCCACACCCCACAACCCCACCCCAGTCACACACCATGAACCACGACGCCGACACCGTCCTCACCCAACGACTCACCCACAACGCCCGCCTCGAAAACCTCCCCACCCCACCCCACAACGACACCACCGCCCACCTCATCGCCGCCCACATCAGCGCCCACCACCCTCACCGACGACGCTTCACCACCGACATCGCCCGCGCCCACACCGGCACCCGCCTCGCGCTCGCCGCCGCCACCACCCACCCCGACCGGCCGTGGAAACACGCCCACCACGCCCACCACGACGACAGCGTCTGGTTTGAACAGTGCCTCCTTCTCGGCCACCCGCTCCACCCCCTCGCCCGCCTACGCGGCCATTTCAGCGCCGACGACATCATCGCCTACGCACCCGAACATCAAGCCCGATTCCCACTCGGCCTCTACCGGCTCCCACAGGTCACCGCCGACAACGACTGGCCCTGGTCCGACCGACACGGCCCCCTGCTCCCCCTCCACCCCTGGCAGGCACGCCGCTACGGCCTCACCGCCGTCGACGCCATCGACCAAGCCGCCCCACTGTCGGGCCTGCGCACAGTATCGACCGGAACCCACCACGTCAAATGCTCCCTCGACGCTCAACTGACCTCGGCGATACGACACGTCTCCCCCACCGCACTACACGCCACCCGACTCACTCCCCGCCTCGCCGGTGTCCTCGACGATTTCGACATCACCCTGCAGAAAGAAACCGCCTGCTACGCCCACGACGCCACCGGCAGGCCCCTGCCGCATTTGGCCGCCATCAGCAGACAGGCACCACCGGCCCGCACGCTACCGCTCGCCGCCGGCTGCGAGACCTGCCCGACCACCGGCGAACCACTGCTGGCTAAACTCCACCCCCATAACCCCCGGCAATGGTTCACCCGCCTGCTCGACCGCTGGCTGACTCCCTGCCTACGCCTGTTCGACCACACCGGAGTCGCCCTGGAAGCCCACGGTCAAAACTGCCTGACAACCTGCGACGACGACGGACTCCCCGACCGGCTCGTCTACCGCGACCTCGGAGGAGTCGCCTTCAGCCGCCACCACCACGCTCCCGACGGACTGACCCCGTCATTCCCCGAGGCACGTCGCCGCCTCACCGCCGCCGTATCCACCACCCTCCACCAATACGTCGACATCCTCGGCCACCACACCACCACGCCCGCACCGACCTGGTGGACACTGGTCGCCGACCACCTCACCAACCTCGGCGGCCCCACCGCAGAATTCCTCCTCACCCGACCCTGGCCACACAAAGCCCTCCTGAGGATGCGACTAGCCCATCGGCCCACCCACAACCAATGGGTTGACCGCCCGAACCCCTTGGGTCACAATATTGAACCATGATCGACCCACCGGTGGCATCGACATGGTGACCCCCGCCGAACAACTTCTCCGCGCCGCCTGGCGCGAAGGACTCGGTGACGTACGAGCCCAACCCCCCGACGGCTACCGCCTCACCGACCTCCCCCTCAACCAAGCCCGCGTCGTCGAGCGCCCCACCACACCGCCCCACCCCGCCGACCTATCCGAGCACCTGTTCGGTCCCCATCCGGGGCTACAGGCCGAACTCCACAGCGCCCACACCGGCCACACCCTCGCCCACCAACGCCGGCAACGCCGCCAACACCTGTGGCGAGCGCTCGCCCGCCACAACCACCTGACCACCTTCGTCGACCTCGTCACCCGTTACGTCGACGACCCCAACCGTCGAGCCCGCTGGTTCGAACTCCTACAACCGCTCGGCCACCCCCTGCACCCGTGCGCACGCACCCGACTCGGCTGGACACACCATGACATGCGCTCCTACGACATCGAAACGCCACGCCCGGTCGCCCTCGTCGTCGCCTATCACGACGGAGCCCTCCACCGCCACGACCCGGACGGCTTGTTGACCGTCGACGGCCGACCGGCAACGGTCATGCACCCATGGCAATGGCGGACGACCGACCGGGGCGATCTCATCGATTCGGGCCGACGCCTACCGGCCTGGCCGACCACGTCGGTACGCACGCTGTACAGCCCTGATCTCAACGCCTATCTCAAAACCTCTCTTGACGTGTCGATTACCTCGACCCGACGAACCATCACCCCCCGCACCGCACGCTTGACCCCGCCGCTCAGCCAACATATTCAGCGCCACCTGGCCCTACCGTCCCACCGCCTGCTGGAGGAACGCGCCTCCACCTGGCATCCCGCCGACGGCAACCACACCCTCGTGCTGCGCGCTCCGCTCCCCGACACCAACGACGGGGTGACGGTTCCGTGCCATGCGCTTCCGTCCGCTTCCCCGGTGACCGGACGCAGTATCGCCGCGGAGTTGGCGCTTGCCGATCGTCGGGGGCCGCGCCGGTGGTGGCGTGATTATGTGTGGACGGTGTTGCCGCCGTTGTTTCATCTTTTGGTGGGGCACGGTATTGCGTTGGAGGCTCATGGGCAGAATTGTCTGGTGGAGTTTCGTTCGTCGCGGTCGTGGCGTTTGTGGAGTCGCGATTTCGGTGGGGTGCGGTTGTATCGGGCCCATGTGCCCGCTGTGGTGCGGCCGGAGTCCGTCGGTGTGTGGTTGACGGATTTTTGGGGCCTGCGGCACCATCTGTCGGCGAGTTTGTTTCATAATCATTTGGCGCCGATTGTGGTGGCATTGTCTGATGACGTGGGAGGGTCGCCGTCGTCGTGGTGGAGGACGGTGGGTCGTTGTCTGCGTGGCATGGGTTTGCCGCGAACCGATCGGGATTTCTTCGAGCGTGCGCCGTTGCCGGGGAAGGCTTTGTTGACCGCGAAGCTGAAGGGCGCGACCGGCGTGATGTTGTCGGCTCCCAATCCTTTGTGGAGCGCGTCGTGACGCGGTTGTGGGATTGGGTTGGTAACCGGTGTCGTTCGGGTGCGATGTGGGTGTGGGAGCCGTGGCGGTTTGTTGAGCGTATGGAGCTGTTGCGGCGTTGTTTTCCGCAGTGGACGTTTCTTTACGCGCAGAAGGCCAATCGTAGTTTCGTGGATGTTGCCGCTCGTGTCGCCGACGGGGTCGAGTGTGCGTCGGCCGGTGAGGTCAAGCGGGCGTTGGCGGTGGGGGTGCGTCGTATTGCGGTGGCCGGTCCGGTGATGACGCGGGAGTTTCTGGCGTGGTTGTCTGGGTGTGCGGTGGAGGTGACGGTGCATGTGGAGAGCCTGCAGCAGCTGCGGTTGTTGGGAAGTGTGGACTGGTCGCGCCCGGTGGCGTTGCGGGTGAACGCGTCGGTGGCGTCTGAACTTCCGGCGACGCATCATATGACCGGTCTGGTGCCGTTCGGTATTGAGCCCGAGCGGATTCCACTCGCGGTGGAGATGGCGCACGCCGTGGGGTTGGAAGTGATGGGGTTCAGCCATCATGCCGTGTCCAATTGCCTGGATGCCGAGGCGTATGCGGAGCATGTGGCGCGGTCGGTAGGTCTGTCGTGGGAGTTGGCCCGCCTCGGCGGTATCGAGTTGCGTTATATCAATGTCGGGGGAGGTTTGGGTTCGGATCCGAGGGGAGAGTGCATTGATGTGGTGCGGCTGGCGGGTTTGGTTCCCTCACTTCCCGCCGGGGTGGAGTTGGTGTGTGAGCCGGGGCGGTTTCTCGCGGCTCCGGCGGGCCACTACGTCTGTGAGGTGGTTGATGTCAAGTCCGCCGGTGGTCTGACGTTTGTTCTGGTCAAGGGCGGTACGCATCATTTTCGTCTGCCGGCGGCGTGGGGTTACGGGCATCCGTTCACCGTGGTGCCCGATGGGTGGTGGCCGTATGAGTGGGATCGCCCGGAGGTGGTCGATCGCGAGGTGCGGGTGTGTGGGGAGTTGTGCACGCCGCGGGACGTGTTGCATCCGGGGCAGTATGTGTCGCGGTTGCGGGTGGGCGATCGCCTGGTTTTTTCACACGCGGGCGCCTATGGACGCGATATTTCCCATTCGCAGTTTCTGTCGCATGAGAAAGCCGGAACCGTCACTCTCGATACGTGGCGTTAGTCACTTAAATTGGGCCTTGCGGTTGACGCGATGTCAACGGACATGCTGGTGAAGCAATGGCAACAGCGAGAGGAACGGTATGAGCGAGGAATGGTCGATCGGTGAGCTCGCGCGAATGTCGGGCCTGTCGACGCGGACGTTGCGACATTGGGACGCGAAGGGACTACTGACTCCGGTGCGTACCGATGCCGGTCGTGTGCGTTATTACGGCCGAGCGGAACTATTGCGTCTGCAGGAAATCGTCTTGTATCGACGCATGGCTATGAGCTTGGATTCGATTCGATCAATTGTCGACGGCCATACCGATCATGTGGACGCATTGCGTGGTCATCGTGAACGGCTGCGGCAGGCGCGGGAGCACGTCGCGGCGTTGGAACGCACCGTTGCGTCCACTATCGCGCAATTGGAGGGAGACGAAGCGATGGAACCGGCAACATGGTTTGACCGATTGGACGGAGAGACAGTGGAACGTTATGAGGCGGAGGCTCGCACCCGGTGGGGCGACGAACGCGTCGACCGTTCCCGGGAGAATCTGGAGGCGATGACCGATCGGGAGCGCGACGAGGTGATAGAGCGTTTTCAATCCATCGTCGACCGTCTCGCGCGCCTGTACCGCGACGGTGCCTACAGTGACGATACGGCCGTCGACACGGTTATCGGCGATCACTATTCCTGGTTGAGCGGAATGTGGGAGGCCGACCGCGAGGCGTACGTGGGCTTGGGTCGCCTCTATGCCGACGATGAGCGATTCGCCCGACAATTCGATGCCGCCACCGACGGCCTGGCCGCCTTCACCGCCTCGGCGATGGAGGCATGGGCGCAACGTCATTTGTCGTAATCGTTCACAGGGAGGCGTCACGAAAAACCTCTTGCGCCTCCCCACGCGAGGCGATACAGTAAGATCGTTCGTGTTCCCGACCGAAGGATGATCAGTGAAGTCATAACCGACAGGCACCGCGTCGCTTGGTTTCGCGCCCCGTCTATGAGACGTGTGCGCCCATGTGTGACGTTCTGTTCGGTTATGGTCCGGTGATTCGGTCGCATTCCCTCAAACGCTCTCTTTTGCGCCCTGCGGCGCGATGCCTTGATAGATGTTCGTAATTCTCTGTGACATCAATTCATCCGATTTCTGAGGTCCCCGGTGACGTGTGCTTCCTACCGCGCATGGTCACCTACTCGACCGTCGGATGCGAAAGGAATCGCCCATGTTGACAACCGTGGCAGCGCATCGACTCAGTTTTTCCTGGCCGGACGGCACGTCGGTATTCAGTAACCTTGATATGGCCTTGTCTCACGGAGTCACCGCTCTCATCGGGGACAACGGCTCTGGTAAATCAACCTTGCTGGAGGTCGTAGCCGGGCTACGGCCGGCCGGTTCAGGGCATGTGGAACGCACCGGACGGATAGCCTACGTGCCACAGCACCAGTCGGTACGGTCGGCCCCCACCGTGGCGCACCTACTGGGAGTCGCCGACGTGTTCCACGCCTTGGCCGCAGTGGAGAGTGGACAGACCGATGCGGAGTTGTTCGACCGCATCGGCGACGACTGGGACATCGTCGAACGCACCCACCGGCACCTGGACCGCCTGGGACTGGGCCACATCGAGCCCACCCGAGCCACCGACGGACTCTCAGGCGGCGAGCGCACGCTTGTAGCGTTGGCCGGTCGATTGCTGCAGCGTCCCGACATCCTACTGCTCGACGAACCGTCGAACAATCTCGACGCCACGGCACGCGGCTATCTCTACCGAGCAATCGAGACGTTCGGCGGTACGGTCCTGGTCGTCTCACACGACCGTGAACTACTCGACCGGGTCGATACGATCGCGGAGTTGCGGTCTGGTCGCCTGCGCACGTTTAAAGGCAATTTCGCCGATTACCGCCGGGCCATCGAGACCGAACAGAACGCGATTCGACGCGACGTTCGCGACGCTACCGCTCATTTTCGCAAGCAGAAACAGGAATGGATCGAAGCGCAAACCAAATTGGCGCGACGCGAACGCACCGGCCGCAAACGCTATAACAACGCCGCCGAACCACGTGCGGTCATGCGGGAACGTCAACGTGCCGCACAGGTATCGGGCGGCAAACATCGCATAGAAAAGGAGGATGACCTGTCCGAAGCCAAGAGCGCATTGGAAGACACCAAAGACCGCCTACGCGACGATACGTCCATCCGAATCGATCTGCCGGAAACACACCTCGCGCCGTCGGCGCTCGCGGTACGACTGAACGCATGGGCCCGCCACGGAGTCTACGACGGTACATTGACATACGGACCCGACGGAGTCGACCTCGACATCGTGGGACCCGAACGGATCGCGATATCAGGAGACAACGGCAGCGGTAAAACGACACTGGTCAACGAACTATTGCAGCAAAGCCGAGTCACGGCCGGCTACCTGACACAAACGATGGATCTACCGCTTCCCGACGGCACGGTATTGGACAATGTGCGCCACCGCGCCCCCGACGTCGATCAGGGACTTCTGCGAACCCGACTGTCGCGGTTCCATTTGCGGCGCCGCTCGGTCTTCCGTCCCGTCTCCACACTGTCGGGAGGCGAACGCCTGCGGACAGCCCTGGCGACCGTCCTGTCGGCCGAACCGCCGCCACGCCTACTGGTGTTGGACGAGCCGACCAACAACCTCGATTTGACGTCGGTCGAACAACTACGACAAGCGCTGAGCGCCTTCGAGGGGGCTCTGGTGGTGATCAGCCACGATCAAGCGTTCGTCGACGGCCTCGGAGTGACGCGCCGGATTCACCTGGAACGAAACCGCGGAGTCGTCAGTGACGTCCGAGGCGGGGTGGAAACCGTGCATCGCCCCGCCGAGCCGGCGGCGAACAACGGCGGATTCTGAAGCGCTCACAAAAGCGGTGTGGGGTGACCTGATTTGTCCAGGTCACCCCACACCGTGGTTTAAACCGATGCGATTAACGAGCCGCCATTCCCGCCTTGCGGAAGTCGCGGTTCAATTGACCGATCACATCGAGACCGATTTCCTTCGGACAGGCGGCAGAGCATTCCCCGGTGTTGGTGCAGCCACCAAAGCCGGCGTTGTCGTGCTCTTCGACCATGCCGATAACCCGAGTGTTGTGTTCGGGCTGTCCCTGCGGCATGAGCCCCAGGTGCGCGACCTTAGCCGCCATGAACAGCATTCCCGAACCGTTCGGGCAGGCCGCAACACAGGCCCCGCAACCGATACAGGCGGCCGCCGAGAACGCCGCGTCGGCGTTCTGCTTCGGCACCAGGTGGGTGTGGGCGTCAGGGGCGGTACCGGTCGGTGCGGTGACGTACCCTCCGGCCTCAATGATGCCGTCGAAGGCGCTGCGATCCACCACCAAGTCCTTCACCACGGGGAAAGGACGGGCCCGCCACGGTTCGATGTCGATGACATCGCCGTCTTTATAGTGGCGCATGTGCAGCTGACAGGTCGTCGTCGCCGCATTCGGGCCGTGCGGCTGACCGTCGATCACCAACGAACAGGCACCGCAGATGCCTTCACGACAATCGTGATCGAAGGCGACCGGGTCCTCTCCGTCGGAGATCAGACGTTCGTTGAGTACATCCAGCATCTCCAGAAAGGACATGTCCGGGTTGACGTTTTGAATTTCGTACGTGACCATCCGGCCACTGGCGTCTGCGGAGGGCTGACGCCAAATACGCAGCGTAAGATTCACTTGTAGCTCCGTTGGGTGGGCTTGACATAATCGAATTGAAGTTGTTCTTTGTGGAGAGTCGGCTTGTCGCCGTATTCCCACGCCGCGACATAAGAGAAATTCTCATCATCGCGCTTGGCCTCCCCGTCCTCAGTCTGCGACTCAGCGCGGAAATGACCACCACACGACTCCGAACGGTGCAACGCGTCAATACACATCAATTCCGCCAACTCGAAGAAGTCCGCCACACGACCGGCCTTCTCCAACTGCTGATTCAACTCAGAACCACTACCGGGCACCTTCAGACGAGTCCAGAACTCCTCCCGCAGATCCCGAATCAGCCCAATGGCCTTCCGCAAACCCGCATCAGTGCGCTCCATACCGCAGTACTCCCACATGAGACTACCCAGCTCACGGTGGAACGAATCCGCCGAACGATCCCCATCGATCGACAAGAACTTCTCCAGCCGATCGTCAACAGCCTGGCGCGCCGCCGCCACCTGCTCATTCGACTCATCCAAGTCCTCAAAAGGACCCGCAGTAAGATAATTGCTGATCGTATTCGGCAAAACGAAATAACCATCAGCCAACCCCTGCATCAACGCACTCGCACCCAAACGGTTCGCACCATGATCAGAGAAGTTCGCCTCCCCCGTCACAAACAACCCGGGGATATTCGACTGCAGATCATAATCAACCCACAGACCACCCATCGTGTAATGCACCGCAGGATAAATACGCATCGGACGCTCATACGGATTCTCACCGGTAATCCGCTCATACATATCGAACAGATTCCCGTACTTCGCCTTCACAGCATCCTGACCAAGACGCTTAATGGCATCCGCGAAATCCAGATACACACCCAGACCCGTCGGACCAACCCCACGACCCTCATCACAAACGGCCTTCGCCGCCCGCGAAGCGATATCACGCGGCACCAAATTACCGAACGCCGGATAACGACGCTCCAGATAGTAGTCGCGCTCGCTTTCCGGGATGTCCCACGGCTTACGATCGTCGCCCGCCTTCTTCGGCACCCAGACGCGACCGTCGTTACGCAGCGACTCACTCATCAAGGTCAGTTTCGACTGATAATCCCCCGACACCGGAATACAGGTCGGGTGAATCTGCGTGTAACAGGGATTCGCGAAATACGCGCCCTTGCGATGCGCCCGCCAGGCGGCCGTCACATTGCAGCCCTTGGCATTGGTCGACAGGAAGAACACGTTCCCGTAACCACCGCTGGCCAATACGACCGCGTCGGCCAACTCGGTCGAAATCTCACCGGTCACCAAATCACGCACGACAATACCGCGAGCGCGACCATCGACGACGACCAGTTCCAACATCTCATGACGGGTATGCAAATCGACCCGACCGGCGGCCACCTGACGTTCCAAGGCCTGATACGCCCCCAGCAGCAACTGCTGACCGGTCTGACCACGTGCGTAAAACGTACGCGACACCTGTGCGCCCCCGAACGAACGGTTATCCAGTAGACCACCGTATTCGCGAGCGAACGGCACTCCCTGGGAGACGCACTGATCGATAATATTGCCCGACACCTCCGCCAAACGATGCACGTTCGACTCACGGGCGCGGAAATCCCCGCCCTTGATCGTGTCGTAGAAAAGACGGTGGACGCTGTCGCCGTCGTTGCGGTAGTTCTTAGCGGCGTTGATACCGCCCTGAGCCGCAATCGAATGCGCCCGACGCGGAGAATCCTGGAAACAGTAGTTACTCACGCGGTAACCCAGTTCGCCCAACGTCGCGGCAGCGGACGAGCCGGCCAGACCCGTACCCACCACAATCACATGGAGCTTACGCCGGTTCGCCGGATTCACCAGCTTGCCGGAAAAACGACGCTTCTCCCACCGCTGATCGATCGGCCCCTCCGGAGCCGCCTCATCGGCGATATCGGCACCGTGTTCAAAAAAGT
Organism: Haloglycomyces albus DSM 45210; assembly: GCF_000527155.1. NCBI lineage: Bacteria > Bacillati > Actinomycetota > Actinomycetes > Glycomycetales > Glycomycetaceae > Haloglycomyces > Haloglycomyces albus. The sequence continues at coordinate 3,112,651 of NZ_AZUQ01000001.1, forward strand.
CTTCAGCCATGTCAGCTCACCAATCCGAAAGTGACGGACAAGGGAACGACCAGGAATCCCACCAACAGGACCACCGCCGTTACCCAAGCAATAATCTGAGTGCGTCGACGCCACGCGTTGCCCGGCCCCGCGATCGTCTGCACCGCCGACCAAATTCCATGCCGCACGTGAAGAGATACGAAGATGACCGCGAGGACGTAGAAAATCGTGACCCACCAACGCTCGGGAGCAAAACCCTGCACCACGGCGTTGTACACGTCCGGAACCTCATCCACCGGATTCACCACGCGAAGCGTCAAATCCAGCAAGTGCCAGACGACGAACAGAAAGATGATCACGCCGCCCCACCGCATGGTGCGAGCCGCATACGACCCCTCCCCCTTGACCGGAGGACGGTGTGCGTACTTCACCGGGCGGGCCGCCTTGGCCCGTCGAGTCAATACCACGGCGCTGGCGATATGGGCGATCACCGACGCCAGCAGCACCACACGCACGATCCACAACAGGCCCTCGTGCGGCAAAATCGGTTCACCGAAACTCCGCAGACCTTCCGCGTACTTGTCCAGATCGGCGGCACCGGCAAAGGCCTTCAGATTGCCCAGCATATGGACAATCAAATACGCCACCATGATCAGGCCGGACACTGCCATCGTAATTTTCGCTCCAATGGACGAGACCCGTACAGGTTTCGCCCGCGTTGGAGGCTTTGATTTAACTTCCAAAGACACGCCCACCAGACTAGGAGAGGGCGGCGTCACTCGTCTAATTCATGGCAGCCGGTGTGATCATTCCATACAGTTATCACCATGCGCCCGCAACAACTCAAAACCTTCCTCACCGTTGCTGACAACAGGCACTTCACCCGAGCCGCCGAACAACTCAATATCAGCCAACCCGCGCTCTCCAAACAAATCCAGGCCCTGGAAGCCACCATCGGTGCGAGCCTTTTCACACGACACGGCGGTCAAGTACACCTCACCGACATCGGCCACACGCTTGTTCCTCACGCTCGCCGCATCGTCACCGCCACCGACGACGCACTCAGCGACCTACACAATCACGTCGCGCTTGCCAAGGGGAGGCTACGGATCGGCGCGACGCCGACGATATGTTCCTGGTTGATACCACCGCTGTTGGCCACCTACCACGAGAACCACCCGGGAGTGGACATCAGCCTCACCGAATCCGGATCCTCCGACCTCACCGAGTTGTTGAAACGTGGAGACGTCGAGGTCGCCTTGACCGCACACCCCTTGCATTATGAAGCGTCGGCGGCGATCGACAGCACCCCGCTTCTCCATGAGTCCCTCGTGATCGCCCAGACGAATCGGCAACCGCCTCTGGCCGCCCAAGCCTGTATCGGGCTCGGGCAACTGTCCCAGCAGCCGTTCATCCTTCCCACCACCGGTTTCGATTTGCGCACCTTGACCTTGGAAGCCTGTCGCCAGGCCGGTTTTCAACCGAGAATCGCCATCGACGGGGGAAACACCGACACCATCGTCGACCTCGTGGCCACCGGAATGGGAGTGGCCCTGCTACCGGCCATGACCGCCACCCAGGACCCACGCATCCGCACCACCCCGCTGGCACCGCCCGGCGCGGTGCGGACGATCGCGATGGAACGCGCTTGTGACACTCCGAGGACCAAGGCGGCCGCCGCCTTCGAGAAAACCCTTGACGAGCACCTCATGCGGCGCCATGCCTGGGGTCAGATTCCCTCCGGTCTGCACATCATCTGAAACCTACAGATCCACCGACGGGCGATTGAACATCCCGGCGATCTCCTTGGCGTTCGGACTGCCGGCTTCCGGGTCGGCACCGTGTCCCAGCAGGACGGTCACGACTTCTCCATAGTCTTTGAAGACCGCACCGGCCAGGGGCGACTGGCCACGGTCGTTCAGTTTGTTCACATCGGCTCCACGGGCGATCAAGGCTCGAACCGTGGCCGGGTGGCCATGATAGGCCGCCAGCATCAACAGTGAATCTCCGCTGCCGTTCACCAAGTCGATCGGCAGTCCCGCGTCGAGAAACTGTTCCAGACGGACGGTTTCGCCCATTCGGGCGAGATCGAACGCCCGATCGGCGATCTCTTGAAAATCTTCCTCGTCACTCACGACAACATTGTCCCATATCCGTCTCATCGCCAATGTCAAAAGATCCGGCGGTCACGACGCAACCGCTTCCGCCCTACTGAGAGCCCTGACAATCGGTTTCCACCCGCGCGGACGTCGCTCGCCGGGACGATCGCGCGGACATGTGTATTGACAATCCTCGACCGGACCCACCACTATAAGAGTCGTCACAGCGTACAGCTGCAGATCCACCGCTACCGACAGCAACCAACGCGGTGAGATCCGATTACAGGTGGGAATGACAATGAGGATGACAATGAACCGACACGAATCGACCAGTCTTGGTCGGTTTCAATTGGGGCACCGCACCATTGAGGCCACCAGAGGCAATGGCACGACCGTCTGGATCAAACGGCTCCATCCGTTTCCGGAAATGGAGCTAGGGTGCGTCACACAGGTGGATACCCCCACCCCACGATTGCGCCTCGACCTCGCCGAATGGGACGACACCACTCGTCGTGAGGCTAAAGAACACGTCCAGAAGCTCTGGGAGGAAGCCGGAAACGCCGTCCATTCCAGCTGACGAGCGACCGCGCCCCATGGAGACCGGACCGTGGGGCGCGGTCTCATCGCTACGCCAACGATGACATTGTCAACCCGGAGTGTCGTCAGCCGCTCGCAGTGCGGAGCGAACGCCTTCGGCTTTGGCCGTCGCCTCAGCGACTTCCTCGGCCGCGATCGACCGCCACGTTATTCCCCCACCTGCCCACAAATGCAGGCGAGAATCGTCGCCCGCTATCGTGCGAATCGACAGACCCAGCCGGACGTCGGACGGCGAGGCGGCAAAACCCATCGCTCCCATCGCCGGTCCTCGCCCCACCGGCTCCAGGTGAGCGATCACCTCGGCCGCCCGCGGCTTAGGCGTACCCGTCACCGATCCGGGCGGGCAGAGCGCGCCGATGACGTCGCTCAACACGGATCCGGAGCGCAGTCGGCCCACAATAGCCGACTCGGCCTGCCACAATGCTCCCCATCGGCGCAGATAGAAAAGACGCTCAACGTCGACCGAACCAGGCTCACATACCTGGGACATGTCGTTGCGCAGGAGATCGACGACCATGGTGTGTTCGGCGCGTTCTTTCACCGAACCAAGCAACCGTTCCCGACCCGCGGGAGTGGCCGGAGCCGTTCCTTTAATGGGATAGGTACGGATCTCCCGACCGGTTACCCGCACAAAACATTCCGGGGAACCGGAGGCGACAAACCATTCCGGCCGTCCCGAATCCGTCGCTGGGCCGAACAGGGCTCCACCCCAGCGCGCTCCCTCAATCGACGCCACCCGTTCGGCCGCCGTGTACATGGATCCGGCCCAATCCGCCTGCCAATGTCCCACCACATTGAGCACGTACACCTCGCCGGAGCGAATGTTGTCGATGACCTCGGCGATGGCCCGCTCATGACGGAACGTCGACCACGATCGGGACCACTCGCCCACGCGTACACCTGGGTCTTGGTCTTGGGTGTGCGATTCGGCTGTGACCGGTCCGGGTGTCGTGTGCCGGTAGGCGATCAGAACGATATCGGGTACCGCAACCGGAGAAGGCGGTCCCACGTCGGTTCCCAGCCGCCACGCCCCCGCGGCATGGGATACCAATATCGCCACTCCGCAGGCGGATCCGGGACGACCATGATCGTCCCGGCGACCGTACCGCCGTATAAACGAGTCAATCGACGTGTCGATATCGACCGTCGTGGCCGCCGTTTCCGCAGCGACCGTCCATTGCCACCGATCGACTTCCTCCACGGCGCCGAGGCATTCCGTCTCAATCCCGACCGGTGCGACAGGGGACACTTATACCCCCAGAACCAGCGCCAGTAGGTCCTCACCGTTGACTCCGTCGGTGGCATCCACATATCCTCCGCCGGTCGCTTGAGCGATCTCCGACAACAACTCGCCGTCGGCTCCACCGTATCCGACGATGTTGACCCGCAGAGTCGAATCGGACTCGGCAATTCTGTTCAACAGATCGTCCTGCGACAGGGGACTCACCGGGTCACCGGTCGCGGCGGTGAAGATCAGGATCGAATCCGTCGCTTCCTCTACCTGGCGTTCCTCCATATATGACAGAGACGAATCGATGACCGCGTACAGAGGACTGCCCCCGGAACCCGGCAGGATGTTCGAGATGGCCGTATCGATCGAACCGCGTTGGTCGTCCTGTCCAAGAGTTTTCGGCTGAACCAGCGCCTGTTGGTATTCACCGCTCACGTCATCGGTGAAACTCCACAGACCCATCTGAGACGAGTCCTGCAGTTGTCCGGTCAGTTCACGTAGGTCTTCGGAGGCCAGATCGACATTGGTGAGACCGTTCGCGTCGGTCAATCCCATATGCTCCGAACGATCCATAACCGCCAGAACATTGGCCTGCCGACGCTGCAGATACCATTCCTGAACAGCCGACCGAACCGTTTCACCACGTATCACGCCGTCATTGCTCCGAGTGCTCACCTCCGGTGCTTCGGTAGCCGAACGCGCCGTTCCTTCGAGGTTTTGCTCCAGATACTCCCCGAACTGTGAGGCGACCTCGGCGTCGATGTCGTTGACCCAACCGGCTGATTCCAACACCAAGTAGGGATAGATCGGGTCCGGCAACGATTCCTGTGGCTCGACGGTCTCCAACTGGAATTCGTTGGCCCCTTGGTTGAAGGACTCCACTTCGTAATCAAAAGCCACATAGGCGTCGGCAAAGGTCTCGGGATCGCCTTCCTCCGCGATGATATCGGTGACTTGACCGAACAGCTTACCCGTCGTCACCGCGGTACGCCCGTTGTCCAGGGCGTCCGACCAGGCCGTCACCGATTCACGTTCGATCTCGCCCGTGTCGTTCAGAGCGACGTTCAACAACGCCTGCAGCCCCGCCGACGACCGTCGCGGTTCCGCCGCAGCCACCGAAATATCCCCCGCGGCGCTACGTGCGACGATCTCGTCCCAATTCGCCCCCGCCAACCAGGGGTGTTCTTCCAGCGACGCCTCGGATGCCGCGACCACCAGGTGTGAACTTCCGATGATGACCGGATCGGCCGCACTGATGTCCTCCACGGAACCGGAATCGGCGATCCAGTCGATCCAAGCCGAAGAGTCCGGTACCCAGGCGGCGGGCCGGGAGCCGAAGTTCCGTTCGTTCCAATCACCCGACAGGCCCGCAGCCGCGTCCCCGGACGCGACCCGGTTCACCTCCACCCCGATGCAACTTCCCTCGTAGTCGGGTGACGTCTCTTCCCAATTCCGGGCCTGTTCTTCGAGAACGGGAACGATGGAATTGGCCGCGGCCACCGGAACCCGGTAGGTCGACCCGTCACAGCCCGACCGCACGGCATTGACGAAGACCACCGTCACCGCCGACATGGTAATCACCGCTACAGCCACCATGACCATCCATGGCGCCACCGGAAGGCGACGGCTCGTCCGGCGCCGCCGACGACCGCCACCACGGTGCGACTTAACCGTGCGATCTTCGAAGATCATTCCGTCTCCCCACCATCGGACCAGTTACCAAGACATGAATCACTCGCTCATATGAGCTCTACTCACCTCGAGGTTTCGTACAGCCCGTTCGAGTGAATTATGAATCCTACCCAGTCTAAAGGGGTGCCTCAACTGCGCAGTTGAGGCACCCCTGAACGGTCGGGCGGCTCGCCCTGTGACGGATTCCTGACCGACGTCTGACCACCGAATCCTGGGATCAGAGTCGATACGACACCGGACGACCGGTGGCACCGAGCGATCCAGTGACGCGCCTACTGTTCGTCATAGGCGTTGATGTCGGGGCAGGAACAGGCCAGGTTCCGGTCTCCCCAGGCATTGTCCACGCGTGACACCGGCGGCCAGTACTTCGCCTCGCCCGTATCGAAGGTGGACCCCTCCACCGTCGACGTCCTCGGCCACGCGCCCTGACGGCGGGTGTATGAACGGTCCCAGTCCTCGGAGGTGAGGTCGAACGCGGTGTGTGGAGCATGGCGGAGCGGCGAGTCCTCCGCGGTCCAGTGCCCGGACGCCACCTGGTCGATCTCGGACTTGATGGCGATCATCGCATCGCAGAAGCGATCCAATTCGGCCAAGTCCTCCGATTCGGTCGGCTCGACCATGAACGTACCGGCGACCGGGAACGACATCGTGGGAGCGTGGAAACCGTAATCGATCAGGCGCTTCGCGACGTCGTCGACCGTCACGCCCGTCTCCTTGGTCATCGTGCGTAGGTCGAGAATGCATTCGTGCGCCACCAAATCCTCATTGCCCGTGTACAGAATCGGATAGTGCGCCCCCAGGCGTGCGGCAATGTAATTGGCCGACAGAACCGCGTTGGCCGTCGCCGCGCTGAGTCCTTCCGGACCCATCATCCGCAGATACATCCATGGAATCTGCAGGATTCCGGCCGACCCGTACTTGGCCTGAGCGACCGCTCCGACCGCTCCGTCCCCGTCGATGGGGTCGGACGGGAGGAACTCCTGCAAATGCGACGCCACCGCGACCGGACCGACACCGGGTCCTCCGCCGCCGTGCGGAATGCAGAAGGTCTTGTGCAGGTTCAAATGGCTGACATCGGCCCCGAAGTGCCCCGGCTTCGCCCATCCGAGCAGGGCATTGAGATTCGCTCCGTCCACATACACTTGGCCGCCGGCCTCGTGAACCCGGGCGCAGATGTCGGCGATATCGGTTTCGTAGACGCCGTGAGTGGAGGGATAGGTGACCATGATGGCGGCCAGGTCCGTCGCGTGTTTGGCGATCTTGGCCTGAAAGTCGTCGACGTCGATGCTTCCGTTGTCGTCACAGGCGACGACCACGACCCGCATTCCCGCCAAGACCGCCGAAGCGGCGTTCGTGCCGTGGGCGGACGACGGGATCAGACACACGTCCCGACGTTCCTCACCGCGATCCCGCTGCCACGCGCGAATCGCGAGCAGACCGGCCAGCTCCCCCTGGGAACCGGCGTTGGGCTGCACGCTCACTGCCGCGTAACCGCAGACGTCCGCCAACCACTCCTCCAGTTCGTCGATCAGCTCGCGCCATCCGACCGTCTGATCGTCCGGGGCCAAAGGGTGAACGGAGGCGAAACCGGGCCAGGAAATCGGCTCCATTTCAGCAGCGGCGTTCAGCTTCATCGTGCAGGATCCCAAGGGGATCATGCCGCGATCCAGCCCATAGTCCTTATCCGACAGACGCCGCAGATAGCGCATCATGGCCGTTTCGGAATGGTAGGCACGGAACACCGGGTGGGTCATGAATTCGTCGGTACGGCGCAGCGCGGTGGGAATCAAGTCATCGCGTTCGGCGGGGATCGTCACGTTGAAGACGCGTCCGAGCGCGTCCAGGTCCGCCTGTGTCGTCGTTTCATCCACCGAAACGGATACCGAATCGTCGTCCACGCGCCAGATGTTGATTCCTTCGGACAAAGCACGACGTACCCGGTCGTCGGCTCGTCCCGACTCTCGCACCACGACGGTGTCGAACGCCGAGTCGGCAGCGAGTTGGTAGCCCGCTTCCTGCAAGGAACGGTGCAGCGCCGCGGCCTTTCGCCCGATCCGCCCGGCAATCGCGGTTAGTCCCTTCGGTCCGTGCCAGAGCGCGTACATGGACGACACCACCGCGGGAAACACCTGAGCGGTACAGATGTTTGACGTGGCACGGTCACGGCGGATGTGCTGTTCCCGTGTCTGGAGCGCGAGTCGCAGAGCGGGGCGGCCGTGCGAGTCGCGGCTGACTCCGACCAAGCGTCCCGGAAGCTGGCGTTCCAATCCTTTGGCGACGGACATGTACGCGGCGTGCGGGCCGCCGTATCCCAACGGCATACCGAATCGTTGCGTGGAACCGACCACGATGTCGGCACCCCACGAACCGGGGGACGACATCAAAGTCGCGGCCAGCAGATCACAACCGACGGCCATGTATCCGCCCCGTTCGTGTACTGCTTCAGCGACCGCCGACCAGTCACGGACCGATCCATCGGCGGCGGGGTACTGTACATAGGCGCCGAACAACGCATCGGGCAGCTGATTCGGATCGTCCAGGTCCATCACCTGCAGAGTGATCCCCACCGGTTCGGCCCGAGTACGTAGCACTTCCAGAGTCTGCGGCCAGACTCGTGAATCCACCACGAAGACACCGGACTTGTCACGCCGCGCGGCACGACGGGCCAACAGCATCGCTTCGGCCGCCGCTGACGCCTCGTCTAGTAGTGACGCGCCCGCCACCGGCAAGCCGGTGAGGTCGGAGACCATGGTCTGAAAATTCAGCAGGGCTTCCAGGCGCCCTTGACTGATCTCGGGCTGGTAGGGGGTGTAAGCGGTGTACCAGGCGGGGTTCTCCAAGACGTTACGACGGATCACCGCGGGGGTGTCCGTTCCGAAATACCCCTGGCCGATCATCGGGGTGACCGAGCGATTCCGCTCAGCGTAGGCTTTCAGCTGGTCCTGCGCTTCGGACTCACCGACGGCGGCGGGGAGAGCCAGGTCGTCTTTACTGCGAATAACCTCCGGCATCGCCGTTTCCATCAGAGCTTCGAGGGAAGAGACCCCGATCGCTTTGAGCATGGAATGACGATCGGATTCGGACAAACCGATATGGCGCGCGACAAACGGACCAAGGGACGACATATACCCTCCAGGAACAGTCAGAAACAGGTGCGACGCGGAGTTCTCCGCGCTCAAATGTCTCCTCAACTGTCACCACGTTTGGCTTCCAGTTCAGCCAGTCCATACAGTCCGGGTACCTGAGAGCTTCGGAGGAGCACTTTCCCCTTCGGTGCCGCGGCTGAAGCGCGAACTCTCCTGCACGGATATACGGCTTAACGGGACACGCCCGTGTGCCTTCCATCCTAGTGCAAAGAAAAAAATTCACAGTTCACCCCCTACGGGACTCACTGCGGTTCGCTGGAGGAGGCCACGCCGACCGGAGGCGGAACGAAGGCCTGTTCCGGAGGCGCTACCGGCACTTCCGCACACGAAAGCGTGGAAAGTCGATTCATGACCTCACTGATCGATTGCTTGATCGAGATGCCGAACACACCTTGACCACACTTAATGAGGTCGATCACTTCACCGGCCGTGCGGCATTCGTGCACGACCGACCCGTCGCAGAGAAGCGTGACTTCACTGAGGTCCTTGACTCCGCGCCGATGCAGAAGGTCGACGACCATTCGAATCCGCCCGAGCGATACTCCGGCGTCCAGCAGTCTCTTGATGACCTTCAGAAACACCACATCACGGAAGGAGTAGAGCCGGTTCGAGCCCGAACCCGTGGCCTGCCGGACACTTGGCTGCACCAGGCCGGTTCGAGCCCAGTAGTCCAATTGTCGATAGGTGATCCCGACCGCGCGACAGGCCGCACGCCCGCGCCAACCGCGAATAACACGAATCGGATCGCGTACCTCGCCTCGAATTTCCACAGCAATCCCGCACCTTCTTGACACAACCACGAACAATCCATCACAAGGGGTGATGAAGGTGAGACTATCGCCAACGACGCCTCTTGGGGACCGAAAACGACATATTTCCTGCCCAAAAGGGACGGTTACTGTTGCCTGTGGAGACCGCGGCCCGGGCTTTCGTTCGCGTCACCGACGATGAATCGGCCGGAGTCGCACCTGGGACGAGATCAGCGAGCGCTAGGCCTGACCGCGTTCGAAGTCCTCCGGAGTGACGTCCTCCAGAAATTGGCGGAACTGTTCCACTTCCTCTTCCTGGCTGTCGGGAAGACTGATACCCGCCTCGGTCAGAATGTCCTCTTCGCACAGAATCGGAACATCGGCTCGCAGGGCGAGCGCGATGGCATCCGAGGAACGCGACGGAATACGCACCTCCTCGTCGATGACGAGCTCGGCGTAAAACACCGCATCTTTCAGTTCAATGATCTCAACACGCGTCAAAGTGGAACCGAGCTCCTCTATCACGGTATTGAGCAGATCGTGAGTCAGTGGACGCGGCAACGGAGTGTCGTTGTGGTGATAGGCGATCGCTGCGGCCTCCACGGTTCCGATCCAGATAGGCAGAAAGCGCGTGCCGTCTTCTTCCTGTAGAAGAACCACAGGTTGTTTACTGGGGAGCTCGACTCGGACGCCCACGACATCCATCTTTTTCACAGAGATCCACCACCCGTTCAGGTCTCGGTTACCGGAGAGTACGAGACAGGACTTCGCCTGGGACGCTCTCCAAGTCCAGACTACAAGTTTTTCGCTACGGGGGAAAGCATGTGTCACTGCATCGGGAAGGTCCGCACAAGCAATCAGCCTCCTTCGGGCCGATGTGTCGGCCCGAAGGAGGCTGGAAGAATTCGCTTCTGTACATCGTGTCCGCAGGACACTCGATTGACGTCGGTTCTGAGACGTATATGACGGGAGGCGCACGTTCGTGTCGGTTCAAGCCGTGCGATCGCAGTGTCACCGTTATGTCTTCAGTCACTTCGTGTGGGTGAAGTGTCTCGAACCCGCCGCAACGGCCGTTTCAGCCGCGGCCCGATCAGTTCATCTGCGGTTTCGGTCCGGAAATGAACTGCAGGCGGAACTTCCCGATCTGCACTTCGTCCCCGTCTCCGAGAGTGGCCGTCTCGACCCGCTCCCGATTGACATACGTTCCATTGAGGCTTCCCATGTCGCGAACCGTAAACCCGGCGGTGTCACGGTGAAATTCGGCGTGGCGACGGGACACCGTGACGTCATCGAGAAAGATGTCTGACTCGGGGTGTCGCCCCGAGGCGGTCACTTCGTTGTTGAGGAGAAAACGCGCTCCCGCGTTGGGACCCCGGTTGACCACCAAAAGCGCTGTTCCCACCGGCAGAGAGTCGGCAAGCTGAGCGGGCGGTACATCGGTGTCTCCCTCCACGACATCATTGATGGCGGCCAGGTTCATCGTGGCCGTGGCATCCGGCGGAGGAAAGTCTTCGTTTGCACGACTCATCAGTAGTCTCCTCGTCTACGCTTTAACAACTCGCTACTCAGTAAGCTTCGCATACGCACTGGCGTCGAGCAATCCCTCGAGTGCCGCGGCGTCGGCGAGTTCGACCTCGAACAACCAGCCTGCGTTATAGGGGTCTGAATTGACCTTTTCAGGCTCTTCAACCAGTCCGTCGTTGATGGCCAGAATCTTACCTGTTACCGGAGAGTACACTTCCGAGACGCTCTTGGTTGACTCGACCTCTCCCACAACATCACCGGCGGAGTACTCCGTACCGGCCTCGGGCAGCTCGACGAATACGACGTCGCCGAGGGAGTCCTGCGCGAAGTCGGTGATGCCTACCCGCACCACGTTCGGCTCCGAGCGTTGTTCGATCCATTCGTGTTCAGCTGTGTATCGTAGCGATTCGGGAATCACCCAAAGCTCCTCTCACTGTCACCGCGAGCGCGGCGGTTCGGACGCTATGACCGTATCGTCACGTGACGTGGAGGCGACACGCGGGTCAGGCGGACGCGACGGATCTCGCTTCGATTCGGGCGGAACGAATCAGTCGAGCGCCTTGAACCATGTACATAATGGCCCCGAGCCAGTACAACGCCAGGCCCCACCAGGCCAGCGCCCAGGCGAGTGCGGTCGCACCGGTGAACGAGGGACCGCCGAAGTACGCGATCACGAACACGGGGAACGAGGCGAAGACCATGGTGGTGGCGACCTTACCGAGGAAATGCACTTGCAGGGGCGGGTATCCGTGCCAGCGCAGAACGATCACCAGGGTGGCGAGTACGACTTCACGAAGTAGAACGGCGAGCGTGAACAGCCCGGGCAACACTCCCACGTAGGTCAAGGCCAACAGGGCGGTCATAATGTACAGGCGGTCGACCATGGGGTCGAGCATTTTTCCCAATTTCGAGACTTGACCCAGGCGTCGGGCCAGTTGACCGTCGACCCAGTCGGTGCCACCTCCGATGGCGAGTACGGTCGCCGCTTGCCAGTAATGGTCCGTCGCCACTAGCAGGTAACAAAACAAGGGGATTCCTGCCATGCGAACGGCCGTGACCAGGTTCGGCCACGTCCAGATACCCCAACCTTCAACGGTCTGTGAATTTCCCACTGCCACCTCGAATGAATGAACCAAATAACCAATAAAATCTTAACGGTCACGCACCGGTCTGCGATACCGGAAATTCAGGCTTTGAGGTGTGGCTGACGGGCGAAGCCCGTCGTTTTTGTCGGTAATGTGTGGATTACTGTACCGATTTCAGGTACGGAGTACCTCGATGTCGATATATATTGTTTATATCGTGATAGAACACTCCACCCAAAGCGTACTGTTTCTCACATTCTACGGGTTTTCTCATCGGATGATTCCACGCGTGCGGGCCTCCGCGACCGCGGCCGTCCTACTCTGGGCACCCAATTTGGCAAGAATGTGCACGACGTGGGTTTTGACCGTGGCCTCGGTGATGAACAGTCGACCGGCGATGTCGGCGTTGGTCAAGCCCTCGGCGAGAAGACCGACGATCTCCCGTTCGCGGGACGTCAGTTCGTCTCGCGGCCGTGTCATACGCTTTACCAGCCGGGAGGCCAACTGTGGGGATACGACGTGTTCGCCTCGAGCTGCGGCGCGTATGGAGTCGAAGAGCTCCTGAGGCGGACACGCCTTCAACAGATAACCGACGGCGCCCGCGTCCATCGCGCGATGCAGATCGTCGTCGGAGTCGAAAGTGGTCAGCACCAATACCCTGGGCGCCGCTTCCAGCCGGCGGAGGCGACGTGTGGCCTCGATGCCGTCCGTGCCCTTCCCCAATTGCAGGTCCATCAGTACCAGATCGGGACGATACCGCTCGGCCTGTGCGACGGCCTCATCCGCGGAGACGGCACGGGCGACAAGATGGAAATCCTCCTCCCCCGCCAGCAAAGCGGCCAAACCGGCCCGCACCACCGGATGATCGTCGACCAAGAGAATCCTCACGTCTCCCCCTCGTTTGTCCGCCGATACTCGGCGCCCACGACCGTACCGCCTCCGGGCGGGCTCTCGACCCGCAAGGTGCCGCCCAAATCCTCCATCCTGCGACGCATCGTGTCGATACCGAATCCGCGGTGCGCAGTCCCGCGACGCGGCTCTGCGGTGCGACCGGCCGCTCCGCGCCCGTTGTCGTAGACGTCCACGTACACGGCCTCGTCCATATAGCTCACCGTTACGGCTGCTCGGGACGCCTCGGCATGTTCCACGACGTTGGCCAGAGCGCCCTGGACCACGCGGAGCAGCGCCGCGGAGGCCCGCTCGGGTAGATCCACTCGTGCACCGTCCTCTCGGAAGCTCACCTCCAAGGAGAATCGATGCGCAAAACTGGCCGAGAGATCCCGCAGCGCTTCCCCGAGCGAACGGTCCCGCAGCTGCGACGGCCCCAGTCCGGAAACGAACCGGCGAGCTTCGGTGAGATTTTCCTCTGCCATCTCCGCGGCCTGTCTGAGCAATACATCCCGTTCGGCGGCGGACTCGTTCCGTTCGGCCGCCTGCAAGAGAAGACCGATGCTGGACAGTCCCTGTGCCAGGGTGTCGTGAATTTCTCCGGCCAGGCGCTGTCGTTCCTCCAAAACGGCGCGTTCGGCTTGGGACTGCGCCAGGGAATCCTGTGAGGCCAACAATCGATCGATCAACTCCTGACGCCGAGCGATGCCGTCGTGGAGAGCCCACAGGACGGCCGTCATCATCCCGGCGATCGCGATCGGAGCCAACACGAGACTGGGTTCCAACACCGTCGCGATACGCAGTTGCCCCACGATGACGGCGGCGGTCAGCCCCACGGCCGCCGCCACGGTCAGGTGACGTGGCAGGGTCTCCAGACACAGGAAGTACAGCGGGATCGCGCACCAGGCGAATGATGGAGCCAGGACGATCAGTACGACCGACAACACCAGGACGGCACCAAGCCACGGGACCCGGACCTGCTGCAGGCGATCGCCCGCGGCCACGCCCACCGCATAGGCAACCGCCAGCACCCCGGCCACCACAAGCGACGTCATGGTCAGGCGTCCGCTGAATTCATGCCTGATCAACAGGCGTAGGGCCGACGCCGTCAACAGCAGGAAGAATCCCGCGTGCATTGCGGTCGCGACCCACTGCCGCTGCGTCATGGGATTCCCGCCTTCCGTCTCGGCCTCGCGATCCATGGTTCACTCTCACCGGCGCGGTGTCGCCGGAATCGGCACACCCGCCGCCATCAAGCGTGTCACCTCCCTCGATAATCCACCTCCATCGAAAGGTGGAGCCATAGACCGTCGCGGCGATCGAGGAAAGTCCGGCCGCCGAGTCGATGTTGGGATCGGGTGTGCCCGGAAGACTGGAAGACATTCACAACCACGTCTCACCACAGGAAAGGGTGCGGAACATGAAAAAGAACATCGCCGTGGGCGCGGCCGCCTTCATCGCCGTCGGAGCCGTCGGACTCGGAGCCTTTGCGCTGTCGGACGAAGGCGACAATGCCGCCAACGCCGACACGGTACCGGTTGCCGAGGTATCGACCGACGACGTCGTCTCCACCGACCGTTTGAGTCAGGAGGCCGTCCTTGACATGCTCGAGGCCGCCGTAGAGGAGGCCGAGGCACAGGACCAACGAGTCACTGTCGCCGTGGTTGACCGGGACGGAAACACCATCGGACAGGTGACCATGACGGGAGCCGGGCCTCAGACGGAGGACTCCGCCGTACGCAAGGCCTTCACCGCCGTCGGATGGAACAGTCCGACCGGGGAACTGACCGACGCCGCGACGGGCGACGGCCCGACCATCGACGACATCGGAAACACCCTGTTCCTCACCGGCGGAGTGCCGGTATCCCACGACGGAGCACCCATCGCCGGTATCGGCGTCGGCGGTGCCCCGAGTGGAGACATCGACGAAGAGATCGCCCTGGCGGGACTGGAGGCTCTCGACACCGAATAGACGACGTCAACGAACGGCAGGTGGCCTTGTCGCGCCCGAGGGACAAGCGGTGACAGGGCCACTTTGCCGCGGTCACCACTAGCGCCGACGACGTGTTGATATCCAAGCCGCCGACACGACCGAGCTGTGGCACGGGTGTCGTACCTTGAGGACAGACAGTTATCAACAGATGATCGATCCGCAGAAAGGCTGATCATGGCGCAATCGCCCCCTGACAATTTCAACCCCGCGCAGAGCCCACCCCCGGCCACTGTAGACTCCCCCACCCGACCCCCGTATTCGAAATCGGTTGCCGTCGTCATCGCCATCCAATTGTTCCTGGCGCTTGCGATCATTCTGCAAACGGTAGGGATATGGAAGTTCACCGGAGAGGCGATCCGGGGCTTTTCCAACTCCATAGAAGACCAAGTCCGCGACGTCGCCCAGACCATCGCCCTCGAGAAGGCCGAGGACATGGGCGTCGACAAGGAGGAAGCGAAGCGTCAGGCCGAAGCCGAGGTGGAGGAGAAACTCGAGGAAGCCGACATCGAAGGCGCTTTCGACCAAGGCCTGGAATCGGTCGGATTGGAAACCGACGACCTCAATCCCCCGACGTTCACCACTCTGCCGTTCTTCTTCGCCGCCGGCATGCTGATATTGAGTGCACTACTGCTCGCGACCAGACGTAAGAGCGGTCGCATCATCAGCTTTATTCTGCACCCGTTTCTGTTCGTCGGCTGCGGCTTGACGTCGTTTCTCTTGGTATCGATTCCCGTAACGATCAAACAGGGCATGACGTCGGCCATGCCCGTGTCCCTAGCCGGCCCCGTCGGTCAGGCGGTGGACAAGGAGATCGACGCGATCGCCGGAAGCATCTACGGCTCCTATCCGGTATGGTTCCAGCCGGCAATGTACGCGACACTGATTCTGTCGACCGTGGGTTCGATCGCCGCGATCGTCCTTCTGGTGCTCCGAGGCGCACGGCAACACTTCAACGGGCCTCAGTAACCGCTGCAACCCCTGTGCCGGTCACTCGGGGACCTCATCCATTCCCTCGGCACAGGGGGCCAGGTTGGCCTCCACTCTTTCCAGCAACCGCACCAGCTGATCCTGTTCGGCGGCACTCAGCCCATCTCCGGTGCGCTGTTCCAGACTCCGCCATGCCTGCCGCGCCTTGTCAATGATCGCCTCCCCCTGCTGACTGAGACTGACGAGAGTGGCGCGCCGGTCGTCGGGGTCGGATCGACGCTCGACGAAACCGCTCTTCTCCAGACGTTGAATCATTCGCGTCACAGTCGACGGATCGAGATTCACCGCAGTGACGATATCGCACGGGCGACTCGGGCCATTGACGTTAAGGTGCTGCAGAACCACTTCCTGCCCGGGGTAAAGCCCGATGTCCCGCAGTTCGCGCGCAGCCGCGAGGCGGTGGCCGCGCGCCGCTGTACTCAGTGCTAGCCCGACGCGCCCAAGCCCGATGGCTTTGTCACATACCTGCGGCTCAGGCACGGAACCGGTGGAATCTGGCATATTTCGGAGCCTCGATTTCTATCGTGGTGGCAGAGAGGTGTGAGCTCTATTCCGCGTCGATACCATAGTCTAGCGCTTTCGGCGACGTCTGGAATATGATTGGCTGACCAAATGTTTATATGGTCAGCCAAATGATTTGGCCCGATCATGTCATTTTAACCTTCAGGAGGCTCCCATGCCAGCGGTCAGCACATCCAACATCCTGGCGCTCCCACGCGTCGACGCACCCGCATTCGAGGCACGTCCGCGCCGCGTTCGGACCGTCACACCCTCGCAGCACACCTTTGAGGGTGCCGGATTCCCGGTACGCCGCCCCACCGCCGACCCACGGGCCTGGGAGGCGCTCGATCCGATCCTCATGCTCGACCACATGACAGCGGCCTACGAGCCCCATGAGGCCAAAGGCGCGCCGTGGCACCCGCACCGTGGCTTCGAAACGGTCACCTACCTCATGGACGGGACCTTCGTTCACACCGACAGTCACGGTGGCGGCGGAGTCATCGGTAACGGCGACACCCAATGGATGACCGCCGGGTCGGGTCTTCTGCACGACGAGCTGCCCAGTGAGTATCTGGTGATGAACGGCGGCGAGTTCGACGGTATCCAGATGTGGGTCAACCTACCGGGTTCCGCCAAAATGCACCGTCCGCGTTACCAGGACATCGTCGGCGACCGCCTGACTCTGCTGAGCAGCGCCGACGGCGGGACCCTCATCCGCGTCATCGCCGGCCGAGTAGGTGAGCACGAGGGGCCGGGCAAGACGTTTTCGCCCATCAACCTCATCCACCTATCGCTGGCACCCGGGGCGCAGGTGCGGATCCCGTGGGTACCCGGATGGTCGGCCATGGCCTATTCCCTGCACGGCGACGGCTACGTCGGCGACGAACGTCGCCCCCTCGACGAATCGGATATGGCGGTGTTCTCCACCGACGGCAACTATCTCACCGTCGAGGCGGCGCGGGAACAGCATTGGAAGACCGGTGCGATGGAGGTCGTGCTCTTCGGTGGGCAGCCGATTCGCGAGCCGGTCGCCCGTTACGGCCCCTTCGTCATGAATTCCAAGGACGAGATCTACCAGGCGATCGAGGACTTTCGTTCCGGTCGTATGGGGGAGGTCCCGGCCGGTTACGAAGGACGCGACTGGGCTCCGGCTCCCGATGAGTTCAATCAACCGGCCGCTCAAGGTTGCGAAATCATGTTCGGCCCCGAGTGGCGTCGCGACTCGCGGTCGAACGAACAATAGAATGAGCCCTGTGAGGAAGCAGTATCACTTCCTCACAGGGCTCTTCGAGCGCTCCGGTCGGTAACCGGTATCGGCCGATCGGCGTTACGACGCCGCCGTCGCCGTCGTCTGACGCTCGTGCGCGTCCTCCGAAGCGTGATCCAGACGCTCCACCAGACGTTCCCCCTCCACATCGAAGTTGGGAAGCACTCGGTCCAGCCACCCCGGCAACCACCAGGCCGCCTTCTTCGTCACGGCGAGGAACGCCGGCATCAGAGCCATCCGAACCACAAAGGCGTCGAACAGCACCGCGGCGGCCAAACCGAACCCGATGGGCGGAATCATCGATTCGTCGCTGAGCAGGAACGCGGCGAAAACGCTGATCATGATCAACGCGGCAGCTACCACGACTCGGGCGGTCAACGCGAAGCCGGTGATGATCGCCTGGACGGGGTCTTCCCCGTGAACATAGGCCTCACGAATACGTGTCACCAGGAAAATCTGGTAGTCCATCGCCAGGCCGAACACGATGCCGACCATGATGATGGGCATGACCGACATGATCGGCCCCGGCTGGTCGACTCCGAAGATCGACGACGCCCAGCCCCACTGGAAGACCGCGACCAACGCACCGAAAGCGGCGAAGACGCTCAGCAGGAACCCGAACGTGGCCGCCAACGGCACCAGGATCGAGCGGAACACCAGCACCAAGAGCACAAACGCCAGTCCGACCACAATGGCCAGATACGGCAGTAGCGAATCCAGAATGCGCTGCGATACGTCGATGTTGATGGCCGTCTGACCCGTCACCGACCAATCGACCGTCGTACCGTCGCCCAGGATGGAACGAATGTCGTCGACCAATTCCGTCGTCTCGTGGTCGGCCGGGCCGGTCGTCGGACTCACCGACACGATCATCATATCGTTGTCGGGTTGATTGACGATCGGGTCGCCCACCACAGCGACACCGTCGAGCGGCTCCAGTTCGGATTTCAACTCGGCGTAGGCGGCTTGGGGGTCCTCCTGACCGTCCATATCGCCCACGACCATCAGCGGTCCGTTGAACCCGGGGCCGAAGGCGTCGGCGATCAGATCATAGGCCTGCCGCTGCATCGTGTCCTCATTGGCCATACCGTCGTCGGGAAGCGCCAACTCCAAATCCGTCATGGGGTAGGCGATGGTGCCCAAACCGATCAATGCCGCCACCCCTAGGAGGACGGGGTGTCGTGACACGAAACCGGCCCAACGGCCACCCGCCGGGTTCGGTTTCTCGGCGTCCACCGCCTGCCGACGCTGCTTCCCCGGCAGAATGCGCTTGCCCAGCAGGCGAGCCAGAGCGGGCAACAGAGTGATCGCGATGACGACGGCCAATACGATCGTGGCCGCCGCGGCAATCGCCATCGTGGTCAAGAACGGAATCCGGACCACCGACAGGCCCAAGAGGGCAATGGCCACGATCAAGCCCGCGAAGACGACCGCTCCCCCGGCGGTGCCGTTCGCCCGCCCGATCGCGTCGGCACGACCGTCATGGCTGGTCACAGTATCGGCATTGAGTTCCGATCGGTAGCGGAACAGAATGAACAGGGCATAGTCGATCCCCACGGCCAGTCCCAGCATGGTGGCCAAGGTGCCGGTCGATTCGTTGACGTCGGCGAAGGCGGTCGCCGCCGCGATGGCGGCCGTGGACAATCCCACCCCGAGCACCGCGGTCAACAACGGCAGACCGGCGGCGACGAAGGTCCCGAAGGTGATGATCAAAACGACGGCCGCCACGGCGATACCGATGATTTCACTGGAACCGACGTCGGGTTCGCTCATGAGCGCGTCACCGCCCACTTCGACCCGCAGGTCGGACTCTTCACCGGCATCGACCACCGACTCCAGCGAGTCCGTGGCTCCGTCGGTCAGGTTGAAGGTCGGTTCGTCGAAGGAAATCTTCGCGACCGCCAGAGACTGATCCGGCGCGATCAACTCGTTCTCGAAAGGGTCCTGGACGGCGGCTACCTGGTCCACACCGTCCATGTGGGCCAGGCTCTCCTGTACCGCGACGACGTTCTGCTCCGCGGTGATCTTCTCACCGTCGGGAGCTACGAACACCACGTTCGCCGTGGCCCCGTCCGCATTGAATTCAGGGAAACGCTCGTCGATGAGATCGAACGCCTCCTGGGACTCCGTGCCGGGAATGCTGAAGCTTGGATCGGTCTCCTCCGACAGTTGCGCCGAAGCGATGCCCACTCCAACCGCGACCGCCAGCCAGAGCCCGATCACCAGCCAAAATTTTCGGTAGGCCCCGCGACCTAGTCGGTAGAGAAATGTGGCCATTGGTTTCCCTTCTTATCGGTAAATCGATGGTCGTCGCCGGGCTGTCGGATGGGTGTTGCCGCCCGCGACGAGGCAGCTCAGTCGGATTCGGACACGGTGGCCGTGTCACCGACCGAAGCGATCAATCCGTGTTCCAGCATGGCGAAGGAACGCCGAACCTGATCGGGAAGACGCGACTCCGGCTGGGCGTACCACCGCTCCTGACCGGCGCGGAACGCCACGATCGCGCTTCCGGCGACCAAGGTGGTTTCCGCACTGCGCGAGTCAAAACCGGTCGCGTCCGCTATCGCCGCACTCAATCGATCGCGCAGCGAGTCGTACTGGGCCGCCAGGCTGGACAACAGTTCCGGATAGGAACGAATGAGCTGCTCTTTACGCCGCATCTGGTCATCGGTCACGCCGCGATCCTCAACCACTTGAATAAAGGCCTCGCACAGAGCCGTCCAGACCGGTTCGCGCTCCTGCCGGTGCTGAAAGATATCGATGAAGTGCTCGGCGCCTTCCACATAATCGTGAATCACGGCGGCATCACGATTGGCGAAATAGTTGTGAAAGGTGCGCGCCGATACCCCGGCGTCTTCGGCGATTCGCTCGGGAGTCGCGGCTCGAAGCCCTTCTGTCTGAGCGATCGACAGTGCCGCGGACGCCAAGGCGGCGCGCGTCTCGTGTTTCTTTCGCTCACGCAGACCACTTCGGTAAGGCATGCAGGCTACAATATGCGAGAAACGCTCGAGCTACAAGTTGCATGGACAGAAAATTTGCGTTCAGTGCATGTTTTTTATCCCACAGGAAGCACCCGGGACGCTCCCGGAACCCGCCAGATCGTTCGCGGCTCCCGCGCACCACTGACATCAACGTCGGTCACGACCCCGTCGAACTGACACGCCACCCGCACGCACCCCGGTCGCAGCAAGACCGCGTCACGCGGCCATCGCCCGCCACACGGCACGTTTCCCGTCACCGCAAAAGACGTCATATCCACCGAGACCACCGTGTCACTCCCACGCACGGGCACGTACACCGCACCGCGATCGGAGTCGATCACCGGCACGAGCGGATAACATCGTTGTGACGAGCGCGGGAGCTCGAGAAATTCAGCCGTCGTCAGACGACCGTTGTCGGTGGTGTTTTCGGAAATGTAGCAGCGTGCCAATTGATTCGATAGCTCGGATGCGATATATATCGTATTACCATCGATGGCGGCATGGCGGGGACCGAAGCCTGGCGGGAGAGCGTGACTTTCCAGCACTTCGATGTCGCCGGCCGCACTCATGCGGCCGCGCAGCACGGCATCACCACCCAGGTCGACGATGTAGATCGCGCTGCCGTGAACCAGGATTTGATGTGGGTGGGACGTCTCTTGGCGCTCCGAATCGGGGCCGCTGCCCTCCAGGTGCAGTACCGAATGCACGTCACCCAATTCGCCGGACGGCTCGACGCCGAAAACACTCACTGAGGCGGAGCCGTAGTTGGCCACCATGAGCCATTGACCGGAGGAGTCCAATGCTCCGTGGCACGGTCCGGTCCCCGCCGTCGCGCGCGGCGCCCCCAACGGCCGTAGACCGTCACGGTAGTCGATCGCCTGCACGGCGCCCGCGTCCCGTTCCAGCACCGCATAGGCTAGACCCGTACGTCCGGGGACGATCCAACTGGGGTCGGCCAACCCCACGGGTCGACCGAGGCCGTTCTCGTCGGCTTGCACCACCCCGGGGCCGCCCTCAGAGGTGTAATTACCAAGAAGATAGCTCATGCCTAAAAATTGTAAGGCTTACTATCTAATAGTACGACGGTACCCCTGTCCTTGCGCACCACCGGGATCGTCGCACGCCGCCCTCATGTCACCGGTTCGGCGGCCTCCATCGATCCGACGCGCGTCGCACGCAGCCGTTCGGGAAGACGGTCCACATCGCAGCCACGCAGATACAGCACCAGGGTGGCGTCGTCGTCCATGCGGGCCGCCGAGGCCAAGGCCAGGGCCATCGCATGGCCACAGACCGGACGCGGGTCGCTACAGGTGCATTCGGCTTCCAGAAGATCCTTCTCGGCCATCGCCGTCTTCTTCGGGATGAGGCGAATACCGACTTCGGCCAGCACCCCGTCGGTGCGTTTGGACAGTGTTCCCGTCAACAGTGCGGCGGTGGCGGACGGGGACAGGGCGAGTCGAGTCAGTCCCTCACGCCACTGGTCTGACGTGTACGTGGGAATAGTGAGCACCGTTTCATAGACGTCGGCGCCGTCGGTAACGAAACCGGTCACCGCCCCGGGATGAATTTCGACCTCGTGAACGTCGCCGCGAGTGGCAATGGCCCGCCCTTTCGAGATGCGCGGATCGGGAAACCCGAGTCCCAAGGTCTCCAGCGACCGCCACCATTTGCGACCCCACCAGGTCTGTCCGAATGGATCGGCCATTATCCGACTCCTTCCCCATCGAGTTCAATGAGTTTGCGGAACTGCAGGTCGTCCATCTCTCCCAGCCAGTCTTCGCCGGTCCCCACCACCTGCTGGGCGACGAAACGCTTGCGGGACAACAACTCGTCGATGCGCTCTTCCAAGGTTCCCGCGGTCACGAGCTTGTGGACGTAGACCGTTTGGCGCTGCCCGATACGGTGAGCCCGGTCGGTGGCCTGATCCTCCACGGCGGGGTTCCACCAACGGTCGTAATGGACCACGTGATTGGCGTTGGTGAGGTTGAGACCGGTACCGCCCGCACGCAGAGATACCACGAGTACAGCCGGTTCGGTCGCCGATTGAAAGGCGTCCACCAGCCGTTCCCGCGATTCACTGTCCAGTCCGCCGTGCAGGAAGGGCGCTTCGATGTCGAGATGGGAGTTGAGGTGGCGGGTCAGCATTTCGCCGGTGGCGCGGTACTGGGTGAAGATGAGTGCCCGACCGTTGCTGTTGATCAACTCGGTGCACATTTCGGTAAGTCGATCCAGCTTCCCCGAACGGTCCGACAGTTTCCCGTCCAGCTGTCCCATCGCCTGTCCAGGGTGGTTGCAGATCTGCTTCAGCTCGGTGAGCAGTTTGAGAATGCGCCCACGTCGAGCGATTCCTTCCCCGAGCCCCTCCTCGAAGGCGAGATTGATCGCCTCGCTGTACAGCCGCGCCTGTTCCTCCGTGAGAGTGCACGCGACGGTGGCTTCGATCTTGTCGGGAAGATCGGCGGCGACGTCCTCTTTGAGCCGGCGCAGCACGACCGGATCGATGTGGGCCCGCAGCTGCGCGGCCGCCGAACGGTTGTGATTGGATTCGATGGCGTCGGAGTAACGGCGCTTGAACTCCGACTGCGTACCCAGCAGGCCGGGGTTGACGAACTCCGAAATCGACCACAGTTCGTGGAGGTGATTCTCCACCGGGGTGCCCGTCAGGGCCAGTCGCACCCGAGCGGTGAGGTCGCCGATGGCGACCGCCGTACGGGAGCGGTGATTCTTCACCGCTTGCGCCTCGTCGATGACCACGGTGTCGAACACCCACTGACGCAATGTCTTGATGTCGCGCAAGGCGATCGAGTACGACGTGACGATGATGTCGACATGGGGCAACGAGGCCAGTTTGCGAGCCCGTCCGGGACCGTGGTGCACGTGGACGGTCATCTGAGGGGCGAATTTGGTGATTTCACGCCGCCAGTTGCCGACCAGTGAGGTCGGGCAGATGACCAGGTGCGGGGTTTCTCCGGCACGGCGGGCCAGTAGACCGATGGCTTGCAGGGTCTTTCCGAGTCCCATATCGTCGGCCAGGATGGCTCCGGAGCCGACGTCGGCGACCGCTTCGAGCCAAGCGATGCCGTGGTTTTGGTAGGCGCGGAGTTCGGCGCGGAGGTCAACGTCGCCGGGGTCGGCGTGTTGCGAGGTGATGAGGTGGGTGTTGGCGTGAGAGTCGCTGCGCATGAGTTCGGCGTAGCTTTCGTAGAATGCCGAGACGGTGGCGGCGGCGCTCCAGGTGTGGCCTTCGGAGTGGTAGGCGGCGTGACCTTCGGCCGGTAGTTCGTGGGCGAGGTTGTCGAGGGAGTCGTGCTTGCGTTCGACGACGGCATTGGCGATGCGGGCCCAGGCGGCGATGGAATGGGAGATGTCGGGCCGGGAGGCGATGCGCTCGAGGGGCGCGAGCGTAGGGCGAACGGGTAGTTCGCGGCCGTGGACTTCGGTGAGTGTCCCGTCGAGATAGATTTCGGTATCGACCGGGTCGCCGGGGGGTAGGGCCAGTTCTTGGGTGGCGGCGAACGGATCGGGGGTGCCGTAGAAGAAGAATCGTCCTTCTGCCGGGTTGGTGTGGTCCGGGAGGAAGGTGAGATGCAGCTCGTCGAGTGGCAAACCTGGCTCCATTCTTGTCGCCGAGTAACCCGTCACCACTGGTGACGGCATCTGGTGTAAATCAGCCAGACGAGCTATTGTGCCACAACTTGGGGTTGCTTTCCAAGTATTGGGTGTCACGTCGTCCGGTGGTGTTCCTTGCGGTGGCGGGGTGCGTTACAACTTTCCCAGCAGGGTGTCGACGGGGTGGCCGCTGAGGCGGGCGCTTCCGTTGAGGGATTCGACTTCGAGTAGGGCGAGGCATCCGGCGACGGTGCCACCGAGTTGTTCGATGAGGCGCGCGCCGGCGGCCATGGATTCGCCGGTGGCGATGACGTCGTCGATCAGAAGGGTGCGGTCACCGGGTTGAATCGCGTCGCGGTGTATTTCGATGGTGACGTCGGAGTATTCGCCCTGGTAGGTTTCCCGGGCAGCGCTGCGGGGTAGTTTTCCACTCTTTCGTATCGGCACGAGGGGCAGTGCGGTGCGGTCGGCCAGTGGGGCGGCCCAGAGGAATCCACGAGCATCGAAGGCGGCAATGCGGTCGTGGGGGTGGGCGGCGGCGAGGCGCTGCAATCCGTCGAGAGAGGCGCGAAAGGCAGGCGGGTCGTTCAGTAGCGGGGTTATGTCGCGGAATCCGACTCCGGGTTTGGGGAAGTCGGGTACGACGGGCACGTATTCTGTCAGATCCACCCGCCCACTTTAGCGTTTAGACGGCTGAACGGGGTCGGTGACGAGTGTTGTTGTGGTGTTTTTCCCTTTGTTTGACGGCTGTCACCGTCATGGTGGGTTTAGAAGTAGGTGAGGTAGGCGTCGATGACGTGGGTATCGTCGACGACGGGGATGAGGCGCCATTTGTCGAACATGGTGCACGGATGGGACATGGCGAGGTCGACGGTGTCGCCGACGGCGAGCGCGGTGGTGTCTCCGGTGACGATGAGGTGTTGGTCGGCGATGGATTGTGTGTGGGCGTTGAGGTGGAGGGGTTGCGGCAGGCCTTGGTCGAAGGAGTAGTCGCGGCGTCCGCCGTCGAGTATTGCGGTGTTGGCTTCGGGTAGGGAGATGACGCGGGCTCGGCCGCGGACGGCGGGGTGGAGTCGGGGGCCGTCGTTGCCGCGTTCGGCGGGGGCGATGTGGCCGTAGAAGCCGTGGTCGTGGACGACGTAGGCTCCGGCGCGGAGGATGACGCGGTGTTGGTCGGCGAGGAGGGCGGCGATGCGGTCGTAGTAGGTGCTTCCTCCGACGGTGATGGCGGGGTTGGGGACGTCGTAGTCGAGGGTGTGGTGGGCGGTGGCGAGTTGTTGGAGGTAGGTGTCGATGGCGGCGAGGGCGGCGGTGTCGGTTTGTCCGGTGACGCTGCCTTCGTAGCCGCCGACTCCGACAAGTCGTAGGTGGTGGGAGTGGTGGACGGCGGTGGCGGTGGCGGTGAGTTGGGTGAGGTCGCGGGCGCCGCAACGTCCGCCGGTGGTGCCGAGTTCGGCGTAGACGTCGAGGGGGCCGTGGGCGTGGGCGTCGAGGTGGGTGACGGTGTCGGGGTGGTCGGCGAAGACGCTGATGGTGGCGCCGTGTTCGGACAGTTGAGAGAGCCAGGCGATGGCGGCGGGGTCGGTGATGTCGTTGGCGATGAGGATGTTGTGGATTCCGGCGTGGTAGGCGATGGCGGCTTGGGGCCCGTTGGCGACGGTGATGGCCGGTGCTCCGTGGTCGATTTGTTGTTTCCAGACGGCGGGGGCCATGGTGGCTTTTCCGTGGGGGGCGTGTTCGATTCCTTTTTCTTTGCACCAGGAGGACATGGCGGTGATGTTGTGGCGCAGGGTGGGGGCGTGCAGGGTGATGGTGGGGGTGGGTAGGTCGGTGATGGCCGGTTTGGTGGCGAGCCATTGGTGGAGGGTGAGTCCCCATGCGCTGGGTGGTAGGGCGTGGTAGGCGGGGGTGAGTGTGTCGGGTGTGGAGGGAAGTGCCATGGTGTCCGCTTTCCGATCTGCATTATTTGTAAGCTATCCTAACAACATGACTGAGAAACAGGCAATCCGAACCGACCAGGCACCCAAGCCCGCCCACGCGTTCCCGCAAGGCATCCGCAAGGGGCCGATCGTGCAGGTATCCGGCCAGGGGCCGGTGGACCCGGAGAGCGGCGAATACCTGTATCAGGGTGATATTAAAGCTCAGACCCGCAGGGTCTTGGAAAATCTCACCGCCATCGTGACCGCCGGCGGTGCCGGGTTCGACGACATTGTGATGTTGCGGGTCTACGTCACCGATCGCGCTCACTTCGCCGGGCTCAATGAGGCCTATGCGGAGTTCGTCGAAAAACACACCACCACCGGCGTCCCTTACCCGTCACGCACGACCGTCGTCTGCGATCTTCCTCGCCCGGAGATGCTGGTCGAGATCGATGCCATGGCGGTTGTGGACTAGGCTTCGGTCGACCGCCGTCGTCACGTCCCCGAGTTCGATCACCTCCTCCACCCCACAATGGAAAGTAGGTTCTCCATGTTGGACGCCGTCTGCCTCGGTGAATCCATGGTCGTGGGATCGGTCGTTCCGCCGTTGCGCCTGCGGGACGCCGATTCGGTGGCCCTAGAGTGTGCCGGAGCCGAATCGAACGTCGCCATCGCCTTGGCGGCGCTGGGACACGACGTCGCCTGGGTCGGTCGTCTCGGCGGTGATCCCTTTGGCGGACGAATCATCGACACGCTCCGTCGCGCGAACGTAGATGTTCGTGGCGTGGAATACGATTCGTCCGCGCCGACCGGGATGTACTTCAAAGACCCCACCAGGGACGGAACCCGCGTCCACTATTACCGATCCCAATCGGCGGCGTCCACGATGAGCCCACGGTTTTTGACGCGGCTTCCCTCCACACGCCTGGTACATCTATCAGGCGTCACCGCCGCTCTCTCACCATCGTGTGCTGACATGATGACCGCGGCCATCGTCGATCGTGCGGTGGGGGCCGACGCCGTGGTCAGTTTCGACGTCAACCAACGCAGCGCCCTCTGGCCCGCCGAACGGGCCGGGCCGGTTCTCAAGGCACTGGCAGACGCGGCGGACATCGTCTTCGTCGGCCTCGACGAGGCGAATAAGCTCTGGGGACTCGACACCGCCGAAGCGGTTCGAGCACTTCTGCCCCACCCCACCGCCCTGATCGTCAAGAACGCCGACGTGGGAGCGACGCTCTTTCTCCGCCACGACGCACCGCGCTTCGTTCCGGCGCTGGACGTCGACGTCGTCGAACCGGTCGGGGCCGGCGACGCGTTCGCCTCCGGAGTCTTGAGCGCGGTATTGGCGGAAGCGCCGGCGTCGGCCTGGCTCCAGATGGGGCACTACATGGCCTCCCTGGCTCTGAGCCGCACCGGAGACATCGTCACCGACCCCGACCTCGGCCATGTCCGTGCGATCATGAGTGCCCCGTCGTCCACCGACCAACGCGCCACCGATTCCGTGTAGATCCCAAGTGACAGGAACACCGTGAGTACCTTCGACGAACTGTTCGGCACCGAAAGTGTCATGCTCATCCTCCGCAATCTCTCCGCGACCGACACCGTGGCCACCGCAGAGGCCGCCTGGGAGCTCGGCGTGGTTCTGGTGGAAATTCCCATTGGACAAACCGATCAGATTCCCGCCCTGCGTGCCACCGTGTCGGCCGCTCAAGCCCGCGGTTTGACCGTCGGGGCAGGAACGGTCACCACTCCTGCCCACGTGTCGGCGGCGGTGGAGGCCGGCGCCGCCTACGCCGTCTCCCCCGGACTCTCCGAGGAGGTAGCGTCCGAGTGCCGCCGTGTCGGCATTCCCTACCTTCCGGGGGTCGCCACGCCCACCGAGGTACAGCGAGCGCTCGATCTGGGATTGGAGTGGGTCAAGGTCTTCCCCGCCTCCACCCTGGGTCCACGCTGGTTCAAGGCCGTACGCGGACCGTTTCCCGACGTGAAAATGGTCGCCACCGGCGGGATAGCTCCTGCGGTAGCCGACGACTATCTCGACGCCGGAGCCCGGATCGTGGGAATGGGATCGGCCCTCAACGAGCCCGAACAGCTACGCCCCCTCCTGCGGCGGTGACATCGGTGCTGCTGATCAAAAACGCCACCGTCGTCGACGGCACCGGACGCGCCGCACAACGTGGCGACGTGGCCGTCTCCGGCGGCATCGTCCACTCCGTTGGAACCGACCTTCCTACTCCCCGCCACGGCCGCGTCATCGACGCCACCGGTCTCACCGTCACCCCCGGTTTCATCGACATGCACGCCCACTCCGATCTCGCCGCACTCGACAGCGACCACGAGGGAAAGATCGCCCAAGGCTGCACCACCGAAGTCGTCGGACAGGATGGACTGTCCTATGTCCCCAGCACCGACGGGATCGCCGAGGAACTGGCCGAAACGCTCAGCGCCTGGAACGGCCCCGGTAGGCCCCCGTGGCGCACCGTCGCCGACTACCTGAACGCCGCCGACGAGGACGCGGTCACCAACCTCGCCTATCTCCTGCCGCATGGAACGATCCGTATGGCGGCCATGGGGTGGCAACGGCGCCCACCCACTGCCGTCGAGATGGAGGCGATGCACTCGGCCGTCACCGTCGGAATGCGGCAGGGAGCGTTCGGGCTGTCGGCGGGGCTGACCTATGCGCCCGGAATGTACGCCGACACGGACGAACTGGTGGAACTCTGCCGCGTCGTCGGCCGACACCACGGCTTCTTCGCTCCCCACCAACGCTCCTACGGAGCGGGAGCCCTGGACGGATACCGCGAAATGCTTGATATCGGGCGGCAGTCCGGATGCGCCGTTCACCTGGCCCACGCCACCATGAACTTCCCGGTCAACGCCGGACGGGCCGAAGAATTCCTTACCGCGGTCGACCAGGCACGACATTCCGGAGTCGACGTCAGCCTCGACTCCTATCCCTACCTCGCCGGAATGACCAAACTGTCGGCCCTACTACCCGGATGGGCCGTCACCGGCGACCTCGACGAACAACTGCGCCTGCTGGCCGACCCGGATATACGACAACGCATCGTTCACGACCTCGACGTGGTCGGTTCCGACGGCGCCCATGGGGTCCCAGTCGACTGGGACGGCATAGAAATCGCCGGAGTCGTCGCCGACGAACTGCGCCACCTCTCGGGAACGACCGTCAGCGCCGCTTCCGGTTCCCGATCGAGCGCGGAATACTATCTGGACCTACTGATCGCCGATCGACTACGGTCGACTTGTTTGATGCACGTGGGCCACGAGGACAATCTCCGCCGGATCATGCGCCACGAGACGCATACCGGTTCCAGCGACGGCCTCCTGCACGGTTCGCGGCTTCACCCGCGCGCCTGGGGTTCGTTTCCGCAATATCTGGGCCGCTACGTGCGCGAAGAAAACGTTCTCTCACTTGAGGAGTGCGTTCACCACCTCACCGGTCGCGCCGCACGGCGACTCGGGCTCGTCGACCGGGGAACGCTCCAACCCGGGGCGGCCGCCGACATAGCGGTGTTCGACGCCGACCAGGTAGCCGCCACGGCGACGTTCACCGAGGCGAAGCAACGACCGGTCGGCATCCCCTATGTGTTCGTCAACGGTGAAGCGGTCGTCGACGACGGTGACCTAACCGGTCGTCGGCCCGGGCACGCGCTACGCCGACCGACCGGCTGACACGAATAGTTTGATTCGGTCCGAGACGTAGCGGACGCCTGCGTCTCGGACCGGGCGTTAAAAGCGACGTATGGCGCCGAAAAGACGGTCGCCGGCGTCCCCCAGGCCTGGAACGATATAGGCGTCCGAGTTGAGTCCCTCGTCCACCGACGCGGTCGTCATGCGCAATGGGAGTCCCGACTCCTTCAATCGGTCGATCCCTTCCGGCGCCGCCAAGGCACAGATGACGGTGATGTCGTCGCAACCGCGATCGGCCAGCAACGAACAACTGTGCACCAGCGAACCGCCGGTCGCCACCATCGGGTCCAGCACAATGGCACGTGCGCCGGTCAGATCCTCCGGCAACGACTCCATGTAGGCGCGCGGCTCAAAGGTCTTCTCATCACGTGCCAGACCCACGAACCCCATGGTCGACTCGGGAATCAACTTCCGCGCCGCATCGGCCATCCCCAATCCCGCACGCAGGACCGGAACCAACAGCGGCGGATTGCTCAGACGATAGCCGTCGGTGGCGGCCACGGGAGTCGAGATCGGCTCGGTGCGTGCCGCCATATCCCGAGTGGCCTCGTACACCAACAGGGACGTGAGTTCATCCAGGGCGGAACGAAATTCGCTGCCGCCGGTTTCCTTGTTTCGCAGGACGCTCAATCGGGTCGCGACCAACGGGTGACTTACTACGTTTACATCCACGGTCCCCACTGTAAACGGCCATTACCGGCGGTGGAGAACCCGCGAGTCCCGCTGTGGTCGCCACGTCCCCATACCGGGCGTCTAGGCGAGGGAATCGAGTCGTTCACGCCACTGTCGCACCTTGGCCGCCTCCACCGGACGGTCCCAGCCCGAACGAGCCGCCGAACCGATATGGAAGGCACGCAGACCCGCCTGATAAAGACCCTCAAGATGGTCGGGCTTCAAACCCCCACCCACCAGAGTCCGATCCACCGGACGTCGGGTCGTCAAAGTGTCCGTCCCGACCGGCACTCCGTCAGCCGAACCCGCCGTCAAAACGGCGTCCAGACCGGGAAGGGAGGCCACCTCCTCCCACACCGCCACCGCATCGGCGGCGTGATCGATGGCGCGGTGGAACGTCCACGGACGGCCCACCGCACGGGCCAGACGCTCGGTCGCCGACCGGTCCAGTTCGCCCGAAGAAGTAAGGAAACCGAATACGAACCCCTCCGCACCGGCGCGGCGCAGCAGTTCG
The DNA here is from genome assembly GCF_000527155.1 of Haloglycomyces albus DSM 45210. NCBI lineage: Bacteria > Bacillati > Actinomycetota > Actinomycetes > Glycomycetales > Glycomycetaceae > Haloglycomyces > Haloglycomyces albus. The sequence goes on from NZ_AZUQ01000001.1 coordinate 3,143,795, forward strand.
GCCTGCCGTTGCAGCGCCTCCAGATCGGCATCGGTGGTGGTGAACCCGTCTCCGCTACGCAGCATCACCCGCTGTGGCAGATCGGTGGCGGCCGCAATGGCCTCCACCGTCTCGACCGCCGGAGTCAGACCGTCGCGATCCATGTCGGCGACGACCTCCAACCGATCCGCACCACCCGCCTCGGCGGCGGCCGCATCGGCGGCGTCCAAAGCGATGACTTCCAACAAGGCTCGTGATGTGTTCGTGCTATTCACCACTCGAGTGTGCCATTGAGGTCACGTCACCGCCGCAAAAACGGTCAGTGATCTTTACCGTTTATGGAAACCGCCGCGTTGCCACTGCGCGTGATAGGCGATGACGGCCAAGGACGTCGACACGTTCAATGAATCGGCGTATCCGATCATGGGGATCACGATCCGCTCACTCGCCGCCTCCACCAGCGACGACGTCAATCCAGCGTGCTCGGCTCCCACCGCCACAGCGACTCCGCCGGAATAGTCGACCTCACCGTAAAAGCGCGCCGAGTCCGGGGTCGCCGCGATCAGGCGGATGTCGCCTTCGGCCAGCCAGGTCAGCGTCTCGGCCAAGCCCGCCGAGGCGTGCGGAACGGAGAACACCATCCCCTTCGACGCACGCACCACATTCGGATTGCCCCAATCCACCACCGCATCGGTGGCAATCACCGCGTCGGCTCCCACCCCGTCGGCGGTACGGAGAATCGCACCGAGATTGCCCGGCTTTTCAACACCCTCCACCACCAGCACCAGTGGGTCGGAGCCAACGCTCAGATCGTCCAGATACCGCTCCGGCAAAGGGGCCGTCGCCAACCAGCCGTCCGGCGACTCCCGGTAGGCCATCTTGGCGAACACCTCGGAACTCACCGATACCAGCGTCGAACCGGCCTCACCGGCGGCGGCCGCGAATTCCGACACCTCGTCATCATTCACGAGATCAGGGCTGTAAAACACCGTCCTGGGGCGCACCCCGGCGGCAAACGCCGCCCGCAGCTCCGCCTTGGCCTCCACCACCGTCAATCCGGTACGCCGCCGGGCACGTCGCTTCTTCAGCGCGACGACGTTCTTTACCTGTTCATTATGGAGACTGGTGATGTGTTTGGGCTTCGCGTTCACGACTTCAGCCTAGCGTCGTCACGATCGCCGCCACCCGCACCGTCGGCCATCTGTAGCACGGCGCAACCGGCATCGGTCCGCCAGTCCGGATTGGCGGCACTGAGCTCGCGCACCGTCACAGGGTCGATACCGACGGCCAGATCGCTCTTCATCACCCGCAGTGCCACGACCGCGGTGGGAAACGTCGCCACCGCCTCCCCGAAATCCTGGTCGTAGTCGTGGTGGCGGTCCTCCATGAGACGGCGATAATTCAAGTCCCCCTTCAATACCACCAGCGACGCCCGACGGAAACGCTCCCACAGGTCGGTCGGCACATGCGTGAACGTCCGCGGCGCGGTATAAAACCAGTGCGTATCGATCACCAGGCGACCGCTCGCGATCCACTCGCGCAGCCGTTCGGCGATCGCTCGCACCGAATCGTGTGGAGCGTCCGCCAACGCGCGCAGGGCGGAAACCAAGTCCCCGCCGGTGGCGTCGGAGACGAAATACGGGTGGTTCTTCACATGAATCTCCACCCGTGCGGCCGTTTCCTCCCGTAGCAGTTGGTCGACCAACACCAGGTCGGCGATGATTTCACTGCCGGCATTATCGGCCACGATGATGACCGTGCCGGGCGCAGCGGCGTCGAGATAGCCCCATAGGGCGTCACCGTCGTCGGCCAGCAGGCGACGCCGAGTCGACGCGTCCCCCACCCCCGGATCGTCGATGCTCACCGCGAGGTCGGCCAGATTGCCCCACAGCGAACCACGCAGCACCGCCTGACGGCGCTCGTCGCGGCCGAGCCCGTTCAACGCGGCCAGATTGTTCCAGCGGTCCCGCAATCGGTCGATTTCCAGCTCCCGGTTCTTCTTTGGACCGAACGGGTCGATCCCCCACCAGGGAGAATCAATGCTGAAATACTCCAACGCCAACAGCAGCTTGCGGTAGAAAACCGATTCCGCCCAGAAGAAGTTCACCTCACTCCACCGACGTCCGATCGCCGGCTTCACCTCGTGTTCCCACTGGGCGGCGTGCGGCCCGACGGCGGGAAGGGGCTGAACGGTACCCGTGGTGGTCTCTTCTAGGAGGTCGTCCAGGGCCGCCCGCACCGAATTCGGATAGGGGAAGGTGTCAACCAACTCCGCCAGCATCGCCGGATGTCGCCGGTGGAAGACGCCCCAACCGTAGTCGTCCGGGCTCTTGATGCCGATGGGTTCGTTGCGATGGGGATGCGACACGGTAAAGCCAATCTGTGCACTCGAATGTCGACGGTCAACGCCATGGTACCGCCGCGTGGAGGGAATCCTCGCGGGCAAAAACGCGAATCCCACTTCCGGCGGCGACCGAGGCTCCATACTGTTCGAGCAGAATTCTCATATTAGTGAGGTGGGTTATGTTCGATCTGTTGACCCGCAATTGGGGCTGGATACTGGCACGCGGGGTGTTGCTGGTCCTCTTCGGCCTCTTTGCCCTGATATGGCCCGATGTGACCCTGCTGGTTCTCGTGGTCATGTTCGGTGCCTACGCCTTGGTCGACGGGATATTCGCGATCGTCTCCGGAGCGAGCGGTCAAGGCGAGGGCCGCGGCCTGCTGATTTTTTCGGGGATTCTCGGCGTTCTCATCGGTCTCATGGTCTTTCTTTGGCCCGAGTCGAGCGCCCTGGCGCTGCTGATCCTGATAGCCGTCTGGGCGATCATCATCGGTGTCGCCTATATTGCCAAGGGGATCAGCTTGACCGGCGACAACGGGGGACGTTGGCTGCTGATCCTGTCGGGAATCCTGGGCGTCGTTCTCGGTTTCCTGCTCATGCTTCGTCCCGGCGAAGGCATCCTGGCGATGCTGTGGCTCATCGGAGTGTTCGCGATTCTATGGGGTGTGGTGGCCATCGTTTCGTCCATCCGTCTGAAGAAACTGCGGGACACTGCCACGATTTCCACCACCTAGTCGTGTGCCGGGGCGAGTGATGCGATCGCTCGCCCCGGTGCGCTGGCAACAGCGTCTAGCGCCCCACCTCAAGAACGATCTTCCCTCGGGTTCGCCCCGTTTGGCTTTCCTCCCACGCTTCGGCGGCATCGTCCAGATCGAACACCTGGGAAACATTGACGTACAGCATCCCGTCTTCGCACATGCGCGCGAGAGTATCCAAGTCGTCGGCGTCCGGCTCCACGAACACGTAGGTCCCGCCCACCGAAGTGACTTCCCGATCGGCGATCGACACGATTCGCTTGGGGTCGGAGACCAGAGGAAGGGAAGCCCGTACCGCCTCGCTTCCAATGAAGTCCAGCACCAGTGACGGCTGGTCGTCTCCCAGGCATTCCTGAATGCGTTCGATGACTCCCGGGCCGTACGTCACCGCTTCGGCACCCAGGCCGTTCAGGTAACCGTGATTACGTTCCGAAGCGGTACCCACAATGCGCTTGGCTCCCATAGCCCGAGCCAATTGCACCGCCATGGTTCCCACTCCCCCGGCCGCGGCATGAATGACCACGACATCGTCCTCACGCATCTGCGCGGCCGTCAGACATTGATAGGCCGTCAACCCGGCCAGGGGCAGTCCGGCGGATTCCTCCCAGCCCAGGTTCTGCGGGCGTCGCGTGATCATATGCGGTTCGGCCTTCGTATATTCGCCGTACGTTCCCCAACGGGCACGCGGATAGCGTACGTACCCCATGACCTCGTCGCCGACGGTGAAATCGGTGATGTCACCGCCTACGCCCTCGATGACCCCCGCGACGTCCCAGCCGGGGATCAGGGGAAACTCACCCGGTATGGCAGCGTCCAGGTACCCGGCCGCCACCTTCCAGTCGACCGGATTCACCCCCGCGTTCACCACCCGGATCAGTACTTCCCCGTCCGAAATCGTCGGGGCGGGTACCTCGTCCATGCGCAATTTCTCGACCGACCCGTATTCGGGCATCACTACAGCTCTCATGCCTTCCATCTCATCATGCTTCGCCTGGTTCCGACCTCCAAAGGACAAACCTGCGAGTCGTGATCGACGACTGAGGTCGATCGCGCGCCTGGGAACGACGCCGTGTTTTACAGTAGGGTTCATGTTGGCTTGGGTGGTATTGGCGATTTCCGGGGCATTCGAAACCGTATGGGCGATCGCCCTGGACCGGGCCGAGGGTTTCACACGGCTGTGGCCAAGTATCGTCTTCCTGGTCGCCTTGGCCATCAGTATGAGTGGACTCGGCTGGGCGATGAAGGAAATTCCCGTGGGCACGGCCTATGCGGTGTGGGTCGGTATCGGTGCGTCCTTGACCGCGTTGTACGGAATGATCGTTCTGGACGAGCCGGCCACCATTGCCCGTGTCGTGTGCCTGGTTCTTATCATCGCAGGCGTCGCCGGTCTGAAATTCCTGCACTTACTCCTTCACCGAACCGTGGCGGGTTCGGGCCAAGACCTGCCTTCGAACACACCCGCCTCGGGCGGATGCGGCCTAATATTGTTGCTGCACAATACGAATGGCAGAATACGACCAAGGGGGGTACTTAGGGTAGCTGGAAGAATATGTACTATAAATCTCGGTGAGTAATCCTCGTCCTACAGAGAGATGATACTCACCGAGACCGAACAACTCAAGCGGCGTCGACCTGGCAAGTACGTACGCCGCCGAACGTTGAAAGGACATTTTATCATGTCAAACGTAAAGAAATCGCTGCGCGTCACGGCAATTACCGGATTCGCGGCCATGGCGGCATTCGCCGCGGCGTCGCCCGCTGTCGCAGCCACAGTCGATACATGGTCCGACAACCGAGAAGCCAGAGCCACTAGCAACGATTCGTGGGTGCGAGCTTACGACGAGGAGGCTAACGGCGAGAGCGCGTATGCCATATACAACCTGCCGGGCGAGCACGACGGCAACACCCACCGTGTCGAAGTTTTCAGCGGCGCGGGTACGTATGAACAGTCCGCGGATCACGGTGAGATCGACTGGTTTAAGGCCTGCGCTAACAACAACTTCCCGGATGACTGCGGCAATGCAGTCTGGCCGCACTTCTAGCACCTAGATAGCTACAACAACTCAATTGAGGGGGTGGAGCTGCGGCTCTACTCCCTTGAGGGGGATATCATCACTTCACATGAAGACGGAGATGCGCCACTGGACCTGCGAGACGTGTGTATTTCGGTGGGGAACCGGGTACTGTTTACCGATTTGAATCTGTCGGTGGGACGAGGGCAATCCGTCGCTGTCCTAGGCCCCAGCGGGTGCGGCAAAAGCACACTCCTGGCGTCCATTTTGGGCTTGGTGAAACCGGACTCCGGTTCCGTATCTATAGTCGGAAACCGGATGGACCGCCTCAAGGGCGACCGGCTGGCCTCCGCCCGGTCCTCGCACATCGGTATGGTGTTCCAGTTTGGGGAGCTCATTCCAGAGCTCACCCCGGTGGAGAACATCATGTTGCCCGCCCAACTGAGTAACCGATCCGGCTCGGAGACGGACGATCGCGCTCACGAGCTACTCGACGAGTTCGGTGTGGACTCCACCGCCGATACTGACGAGTTGTCCGGTGGCGAACGTCAACGAGTGGCGGTGGCGCGTGCTCTGACGAATCGCCCCACTGTCGTTCTTGCCGACGAGCCGACAGGGGCCCTGGATGAGGAGAACCGCGAGCGTGTGGCCGACTTCTTGTTCGATGTGCCTAGACAGCATGACTGCGTACTCATTGTGGTGACTCACGATCGACACGTCGCACAACGAGCCGACCGGATACTTTCGATCAAGAATGGAGCTCTTGTCAACGCGGCCGTGGGGGAGGGCCGATGATAGGGAAGCCACCTCGTATTCGGACCATGTGGCGGGTGGGACGAGGCATTGCCGCCAATTCGCCCTCACGCCGTTTGCGCGCAGTGACGTTGACCGTTGGTGTAACGATTCTTATCGCCGGAGCGGTCACACTGGCGGCCTCCCTGAGCCTCAATACCTTGCGACAGGACCGCATATCCGGAGTCGGGCTTTACTTCACCGATGAATCAACTCCCGATTCCGAGGTAACCAACGTTACGGCCAAGTCCGATTCGCTAAACGACAGCCGATCGTATCAAGTCGTCTATCTGGATCAGCTCTCCGAGTCCTCCCCCGCACCGCCAGGAATCCCCGACAGGATAAGGGACGGCGACGTATACCTTTCACCCGCATTGCACGAGATGGATCATTCGGTCGCGGATCGCTATGGACGCTTCACCGGTCTGATCGCGCCCGCCGGATTGGCCGATCGCGGTGAACTCCTCGTCTACGTCGGGGACGAGTTTCGTCCATCGGTCGAAGCAGTCCCCTTGACAACCGAAGACTCCGCTCCTCCACATGCAATTGAATGGTCGCCGCACGGTAGCCTGATCGGTCAGGACTTCTACCCTTCCCTGATTCCCGTTGTCATCGTCGTTGCGGTGCTTATACCGGCCACCTGGTTGACCGTAGTCGCAGCACGGGTGGGTGACGGGCCCCGAGGCAAACGGATGGCCGTCCTATCTACTTTGGGCGCCAAACGCAGTGACCACGTTATGGTTTCCATTGCGGAATCAGCGGTGCCGCTGGCCATCGGAGCCACCCTCGTGTCAGGGCTCCTTGCAATGTTCCTGACGACAGACGTTCGGCTGCCGTACGTCGAGTACTGGGTATTCGCCAAGGATGTGCGGACATCGGCATTGATACTCGTCGGCGCTGTGGTGGCCGGGATGATGGCGGCCACGTGGATTGCTACGACAGGTTCGTATTCTCGTATGTCGGGTCGAAACAAGCGGACGCGACCCGATGTGAGACAACGGGTCCGATTTGGACTGTTGTGGGTCGGCTTGTTCGCCGCGGCTCTCATTTTCTCGGTCATTGCTCCGGAATACTTCCGCGGAGGTGCGCAGTACTACACCTCCGTCTGGGGCACCACACTTGCGCTGATAGTGCTTCTGCCGTTGGCCGTCACCGCCACTTGTGCACTGGTCGCTCGACGAGCTCTGCGGAGCGGGGCCCATGACCGCGACCCGTCCCGAACCATCGTTTTTCGACGGATACGGTTTCGCCCCAAGAGCTTCGGCCGTCCGCTCGCAGTGGTGGCCATGAGCGGGTTTCTCACCGTTATGTTGGGCACCTATGCAGGGCTGTTGGCCGACTCCGGTATGGAAGCGCGGAAGTGGTTGGACAACGCATCCCTGACGACCATGACCGTTTACGGAGCGGACCTCAAGACTCATGGCGATCTAGCAGGCATCAGAGAGAAGCTCCCGGAATCGACGGATATCGCCCTTCTGCACATCACCGGAGACGATACCCCAAACCCTGAGGTTCCTAGGGACGTTGAGATATTCATGGACTGCGACATCGTAACCTGCCAGGAGGACCTGGGAAACCAAGGGATGGACGGATTTCTGGATTCCCTACCCAATAGAGAACTGGCAGCCGCTTTGTCCGATCAGCTCGAATTCCATTCCACACTGGGATCGGTACGTATCGCCGATCTCGAAGAAACGGGACTTGGCGAATACTACCCAAACATTTTCGTATACAGTACCAACGGCGACGCTCTCAAGGACTCCAAAGTAACCAGGGCGTTTTCGGTCCTCCCCGGGGGCGCCCAGGTGTCCCACCCCGTGCAGAACGCCAAGCTTGGTGCGATCCCGACTCTGGAGCAGTCTCGGTGGTTGACGGGACTTGGCGCGATTGGCGTGCTCATCATGTCACTTGCGGTGTTGACGGCCTTTGGTCACTCATTCCGAGAAACCGGGCGGCAATTGGCACCGTTGTCGGTGATGACCGGTGATCGCCGCGTGTATCGCAGTTATTCGCGCCTGGCGGTCGGAATTCCGATCTCTGTGGCACTGATCGGTGGGATTGCGGTCGCGAATCTGGCATCGATACCCATGCAGACCCATGGCGGGACCGTGGTGCCGTACTACTTCACCGCCATCCTGGTGGCCTTGAATCTGGTCATTGCCGCGTCGATGACCAAGTGGTCGGAACGGATAGCCCTACGGGAAAGAGACGCCTGGCGTCCGTAATACGAATCCGGACACGGACTGGGGACCGGCTTATTCCGCCGCCCCGGTCGGTGCATCGTTCTGAGGGGCTGCGGAGCCGTCATCGCACCGGATAGGGCAGCATACCTCCTGCTCCACAGCGGAAAACGCGGTATGCATGCAATACGTGAGAGTCTTACCAAAACTGTGGTATACGACAATTGTGTCGGTCGACACTTACGGTTTAGACAGGCGAAAATCTGCCCGTAGCATGGGCGGTCGATTCATTTAGCGTTATCCGTTCCCGAGGTACGCCCTCCTGTTCTCATTTGGACTTGAATTGACGATTCTCGCGCGCTTGAAGCGGTTTGCGCTGCCCAAACCAAGCTTCGCCTTTCTCCGCATCGAACTGCTCGCCGGGTTGTTGGTCGCTTTGTCGATGATTCCGACCTCGATCGCGTTTTCGATCGTGGTCGGTGTCGATCCCAGCGTCGGCCTGTTCGCCTCGGCGGTCATGGCCTGTTCGATAGCCGCGTTCGGGGGACGCCCGGCCATGGTGTCGATCGCGACCGCCGCCATGGCCCTCATCCTGGCGCCGCTCGGCCACACGTACGGGGCCGGGTATGTCATGGCCGCGACCATTGCCGCCGGGGTCGTCCAAATACTCCTGGCGACCACCGGGGTCACCAAGCTGATGCGCTACATCCCGCGCAGCGTCTTCACGGGTTTCACCAATGCCCTGGCCATTCTCATCTTCCTCTCTCAGATGCCGTATCTGATCGGCCAACCGTGGCCGGTGTGGGCACTGGCCGCCGCGGCGCTCGGCATCATCGTTCTCTTCCCGTACCTCACCAAGGTCATCCCCGCTCCGCTGGTCGCCATCGTGGTCCTCACGACCGTGACGGTCGTGTTCACCGTTTCGGTTCCCACCGTCGGTTCCATGGGGAATCTGCCCGACGGGCTGCCCTGGGTCGCCCTTCCCGACGTGCCCTTCACACTGGACACCGTCCGGATCATCGCCCCTTACGCCGTCGGGCTGGCCATCGTCGGTCTCCTCGAATCGTTGATGGCGGCGGGGCTGGTCGACGACATGACCGACACCGAATCCAATAAGACCCGCGAAGCCGCCGGTCAGGGTGCCGGCAACATCATGGTGGGTATTTTCGGCGGGTTCGCCTCCTGCGCGGCGATCGGCCAGACGGTCATGAACGTCAAATCCGGGGCTCGTTCCCGCCTGTCGACCTTCTCGGCGGGAATCTTTCTGCTCATCCTGGTGGTCGCTCTGGGCGACGTCGTCGGACATATCCCCATGGCCGTCCTGGTGGCCATCATGGTGTTCGTCGCGGCGATCACCTTCGACTGGCACTCCGTACGGCCGTCAACATTGAAGCGCCTGCCGATCAGTGAAACGGTCACCATGGCCTCCACGGTCGTCGCCACGGTCACCACACACAATCTGGCCATCGGCGTCGGGGTCGGAGTCATCGTCGCCATGATCATCTTCGCCCGTAAGGCCGCCAAGGTCGTCAACGTCACCTCGGTCACCGACCCCGACGGATGTACGGAGTTCTACGCCGTCAGCGGGGAGTTGTTCTTCGCGTCGACCAACCAGTTGATCGAGTCGTTCGACTACCAGTGTGCTGCGGAAACGGTGATCGTCGATCTTACCGAAGCACACGTGTGGGACGCCTCGGCCGTCGCCGCGCTGGACGCCGTCACCGACAAGTATCGGCGGCGGGGAAAGGACGTGGACATCATCGGGTTCAACGCTCCCAGCAAGCAACTGCACGACAATCTCTCCACCCGTCCTCGGCAGGACGCTTAGCGGTAAAAACGATTTGCCCAAGCCGCACCCGCGTTCGACAATGTGAGCGTGCATCAACCTTTTAACGACGACGCTATTGCCGAGCTGTACGACCTCGAATTCCGCTGGGCTCGCGAAGACGACTACTATCTCGACGCGATTATGAACTCCGAACGGGTGCTGGACATCGGGTGCGGCACGGGCCGGATGCTCCACGCCGCGCGTGACCGAGGGTTCTCCGGACGGCTCGTCGGTATCGACCCCGCCGAGTCCATGCTCCGGCGAGCGCGGCGTCGCCCTGACATCGAATGGTACGAGGGATACGCTCCGGATTTCGCGTGGCGCGACGAGTTCGATCTCGTCTTCATGACCGGTCACGCCTTTCAATACCTGCTGAGCGATACCGATATCGCCGCTACGTTGGGGGCGGTCGCGACCTTCCTGTCGCCTGGCGGACGGTTCGTCTTTGAGACCCGCAATCCTGCCGATCGGGCCTGGGAGCGGTGGGCCGAACGGTATTCCACGACGGTGACGACATCGGATGGTGCGGTGGTCGACTGCGATTACACGGTGGATCCGATCACCGACGAACGCTGGATATCGACCACGACGGTGAACTCCTCCGCGCAATGGGAGGAGCCGGTGATCATGCGTCAGACGCTGCGGTTCGTCACCGTGGAGGAATTGGACGACCGCCTCCGCTCGGCCGGACTTAAGGTGGTGCACCGGTACGGCGATTGGGATCTGTCCCCGATGTCGTCGTCGAGCCCTGAAATCATCACCGTCGCCGAGAGGGGGCGCTGATCGTGTTCACCCTTCGGCGGTGGAGCCGTGAGGATCGTGACGCCGTAATCGACGCCTTCGCCGATCCTCTCATGACCTCGCAGTTTCAGCGGCGCGGAACGATTGAGGAGAGCGCGACTCATTGGCTCGCCACCGCGCACAGTCGATATTCGCGCCGCGACGGCGGCTATTTCTTCTGCGTGGTCGACCGGGACGATACGGTTCTGGGTAACGTCGCCTGCGTTCCGGTCGATGATCATTCGTGCGGTTGGGTGTCGTATTGGACGGTTCCGGCGGCACGTTCCCGGGGCGTTGCCGGAGCGGCTCTGGCCGCCGTGGTGCCTTGGCTACACGACCGGGCAGCGATCGAACGTCTGGAATTGGGGCATCGGGTCAATAATCCGACCTCGGGATCGGTCGCGCGGAAGGCGGGATTCGCCTTCGAAGGCCGCCAACGCGGAAAACTGAGCTATGGCGGGCAACGTTATGACGTTGACTTGTACGGACGGCTCGGCACGGACGAAAGGGCCGGAGTTCCGGTAACCGTTGCGTTGGACGATCGCCTGATGCCTTCGGCGGAACGGTCGTGACGGAACGCCACGGCGTTGGTGGGGCGACACCGGTGTGATGTCGCCCCGTGGTCATTAGGCTTGCAGATTGTCGTGGATGGCGGTGATCAGTTCACCTGAAGCGGTGTCTCCCGACAATTCCCAGAAGAACGCTCCCGCGAGTGATTCCGAATGCAGGTAATCCATTTTGTCGGCTATGGTTTCGGGGGTGTCGTAGCCCCACCACTCATTGCCGCATTGGGCGAACGCGGTTCCTCCCATCTGCCCGGTGGTCGGGCATCGTTCGCTGATGACTTTGTAGTCCTCGATCCCCTGTTCGTACGTGCCGGGAGCGGGCCCGTTCCCTTCGCCTTCCCCGGCTTGGGTGGCATTCCACCCGCGCCCGTAGAAGCCGATCCCCAGCAAGAGTTTGTCGGCCGGGACTCCCAGTGACTTGTATTTGGCGATGCTGGCGCTGGCGTTGAACTCGCCGATCGGGACGTCGGGGTACGCCTGGAGTGGAGAGTGAGGAGCGACGTCGTCGTTCCAGGCCCCGAAGTAGTCGTAGGTCATGACCATGTAGAAGTCCACGTATTGTGCCGCCGCCCCGTAGTCGGTGGCGTCGATCTTGCCGCCCTCGGTCGCGTCGGCAGTGACGGCGGCCGTAACCAGCTCGTCGGAGCCGAATCGATTACGTAGCGCCGACATCAGGTCGCCGAACGCGTTTGGACCGGATGAATCGCAGGTCTTGCCGCAGGCGTTCGGGTATTCCCAGTCGATGTCGATTCCGTCGAACAGGCCGGACCATTGGGAATCATGGACCAGGTCGTAGCAGGCGTCCGCGAAGGCCTGGGGGTTCTGCGCGGCTTGACCGAAGCCGTCCGACCAGGTCCATCCGCCGAAGGACCAGAGGATCTCCAGGTGCGGATACATCTCCTTCAGTTTCAGCAGTTGATTGAAGTTGCCGCGTAGTGGATCGTTCCAGTTGTCGCCTTCACCGTCGACCGACTCCGCCGCACTATAGGTGCGCTGGGTAGCGGCGTAATTGTCGCCCATGGTGCATTGGCCGCCCTGTACGTTCCCGAAGGCGTAGACAATGTGGGTCAGTTTTTCGGCCGAACCCGAGTCGACGATGTTCTTGGCGTGATAGTTGCGGTCGTATACTCCCCATTCGGTGAAGTAGCCGATGTTGTAGTGGTCCCCCGGCGGTTCACCGGGGTCACCCGGATCATCGGGGTCGTCGGGGTCGTCCGGTTCATCGGAACAGGACCCGAGATCCAGCCACACGCCCCATTCGCCCGTCGTCCCGGGTTCTTCTCCTTGTGTCCACCATTTCGCTTCGTATTGACGCCCGTTGTGGCTGACTTGGTCGCCACCGTGGTAGACGGCGGTCGATTCCCAGGCCGAACCGCATTCGTCCAGTACCGTCTGTGCGGTCGCGCCAGAAGCCGTCAGACCGAGCGCGGCGGTCATGATAACCGCCGCCAGCACGGCACCTGCGCGTCGTGACAATGTCTTTCGCACCGCTCCCCCTTAACAGTAAAGACAATTATCTTATCTAAAGATCTATCTTCCTCTATTTCGTGAGGTGAGTCAAGTAATGATGGGAATAAATGTCATGGCGGAGTCTGCACGCGGATCGAGCGACAATGCGTCCAAGGCGGCAACCGAGCGGGCCGCGCTGTGTGGCAGAGCGCCCGTGGAACCTATTCCACCGTCACACCGAGTCGCTGTGCTTGGCGCTGAAATGCGCGATAGGCGGCCTGATCGTAGAGCACGAACGTTACCTCTGTAACCTGTGTATCGGCTTGAACGACCGTTTCCAGCGCGGTCCGCGCGGCGGACTCGATCGGCCAGCTGAACGCTCCAGCAGATATCGCGGGAAAAGCAACACTACGCGCACCGAGGTCATCGGCGACGCGGAGCGACTCCCGGTAGGAGGACGCCAGGACATCGCTGCGATCGTCCTGGGGCGAATAAACCGGGCCCACGGTGTGAATGACCCATTGCGCCGGCAGTCGACCAGCGGTCGTCGCTACCGCCTGCCCGGACGGCAATCCCTTCGGGAAACGCTCCTCACGCAGGCGTCGACATTCGGCCATGATTTCGGGGCCACCGGCGGAATGTATGGCTCCATCCACTCCACCGCCACCCAGAAGACTGGAATTGGCGGCATTGACGATGGCGTCGGCACTGTACGCCGCGATGTCTCCTCGGACCAATCGCACGGTGAGCACTGTCGTCCCCTTCCCGAGATCACTGTTTCCTCAGCATACGGCAGCGTCAACCGCTCCGACGTCACAGCTGACTGTTAAGCTCAGGATTTTCGCCGTCCAAGGAGGATATGGACATGACACAGCGCCGTCGATCTCAGGTACCCCGGCCGCCGGCCATCGACGATCACAACCTCCGTGAGGTCGAATTTGAACCTGAGAGTGACTTCGACGAGGTCCGGATTGTCGATCAGGACTGCTCTCAGTACCAAGGGGGCGGCTCGCTGCGATTCAGCCGTGTCGATTCCACGGACTTTACCGACAGCACGGTGCGCCCCATGGAGTTGGTCGACGTCGCGCTGACCAAATCGATTTTCGCCAACGCGCAGTGGTCGAATGTCGTCGCCCGTCGCGTCGCTTTGAACGGCTGCCAAACCATCGGCTGGAATCTGCACTGCGACGTCGCCGAAGACCTGCGTTTTCACGAATGCCGACTCGATTATGCGGGCCTGTCCTTTACTAAGACCAAGGGACCGGTGGTATTCGAACGCTGCCGTTTTCGTGAGGCCACATTCGTCGGCGACATCTCCCGCGTCGCATTCGTCGAGTGCGAATTCGATGCGACGGATTTCAACCGGATAACCTCGGCCCGCGGTGTCGACCTGCGCCGCAGTCCCTTGGACGGCATCGTGGGGATCAATCGCCTCCGTGGGGCGCGTATCAGCCCCGACCAGGCCGTCGCCGCCGCAGGCACCTTCGCCCGTGAACTGGGATTCGAACTGTCGAACCCGTCCTGAAATCGGTCATGCGTCGAGGTGTTCCGAGGCTCCGAAGAGGTTAGCCGGAGTGTCGATTGTGCGGTCGAAACGCACCGCCATCATCAAGCGATACTTGAATACCGGTCACCATGGCGTGCCCGGTCCGGATTGCAGCTTCGCGAGCGAACCTGCCCGGTCGGGACACGGCGTTCCATCGCAGAGCCACCTCAATGACGGTGCGCCAAAACGCCCCGCGCACTCCTGCTCTTCAGTCCTACCTCATTCGGACGAATCCACTGGTCATATGCGCCTATACGAAAAAGCTCCGAAATACCGGAACACCTCCACTCACCGATTTAGTCACGATACTTTCTACTCTAGATTCGACATATCTATTTTCATTATTTAGTACAATACCCGACTTGACGTAATTATATCGTTACAAACAGCATAACGTGTGCCATGCTCATATATATGCAGGATCGCCCTGCACGCCAATAAGATAGGAGAATTCGTGAGAAACCGGATAACACTCGCTTTGGCAACGCTATTGAGCATTATCGCCTTGGGAGCGACGACTACCGCTGCTTCGGCAGCTCCTGCCAACTCCACCAACACGGCAGAGTCAATCGTGGCGGAGGACGATGCCGCGACTCAAGCCACCAAATGCACCTTCGAGGTCATCTCCAACAACCTGAACATTCGCTCTCGCCCTTACACGTGGGCGAACATTGAACTGCGAGTGAGCAAGGGATTCAGAATCCACGGCTACTGCGGAGACGTCGGCGGAGGTAGCTACAGCTCCTGTGTCTACAGCGACAACATGGGCTGGCGAAGCACCAAATCGGGCTGGTACTTCGCCCGAGGATGCACCACCTTTGTCGGAGGCGGCTGGACGTAACACCGTCAAATCGATCCGCTGCGGATGGGGCAATGCTGCCCCATCCGCAGCGTCGGCCATCGACGATCGATAAGCGCTTGGCCACCTCGACCGGGGAATCCTCACGTTTCGGCTTCGGATCGTATTTCGCCACGATAACGCCCAACAGGCATACTCCACTACCGATGAGAGCGAGCATTGCGGGGAACTCTCCGAGAAAGATCCAGCCCATCGCGATGGCCAACGGTGGAATGAGATAGGTGAAACTTCCCGCCACACTGGCACCGATCTGGTTAACGGCATAGGCCCAGGCGACAAACCCGACCGCCGTCGGAATCACCCCGAGATAAACAAGCATCCACCAGCCGGAGGCACTCACCTCCGAATAATCGGCCACCGCAACGGTAAAGGGAACGGCGGCCAACGACCCCGCCGTAGCGGTCCAGATGGTGACGCGCAGTGCGGAAGCGTGCCGCAGAAGCGGCTTTTGAGTGAGAGCACCGAACGCGTACAGTCCGGCGGCAGCAGTACACAAAGCCACTCCCACCCAGCTGACCTCGGTACTTGAATCCGAGGAGAATCCGATAAGCATGACGCCGACGAACGCCATGGACACACCTACAACGAGGTTTCGGCTTGCCGTCTCGCCATAGATCAGGACCGCGAACGAAATGATGAACAAGGGGCCGATATTAATCAGAATCGACGCCGTACCCGCGTCGATGAAATGAACCCCGTAGTTCAACGCAACGTGATAGACGAAAAACCAGCCGATGCCGCACAATACGACGTAGATCCACTGCCGCCCGCGGGGAAGCACCGGGTCCCTTCGCACCGCCGCGTTCCAGCGGGCGGCCACCAAACTGATACCGATGAGAATGACGGCGGCAATGAGATTGCGCCACATGGCAATAGATACGGGGTCGAATTCCAGACGGAGATATCGGGTGAAAACGAAGGCCGACGACCAGCTGGTCACCACCAAGGCAACCGCGACATACGCGAACGTTCGCGTCAGCTTCGCATCTTTTGTGGGTGTTTCCGGGGTGTCGCTTAGTGTTTTGGTCACCGTCTAACTATTACACGGCCTTATGACGGCCCGCCTTATTCCTTGAATTAACTCATACCAATGTGCAGACAAACTACGCGCACCGTGCGCCTAGCGAAAAGGGCAACAGTCCCGGTGTCTACCGCTATAGATTCACACGGAGAACATTGCAACGGAAGCGAACCGGCCATTGCGGTTGCCATTTCGTCTTTCCCGCGCCAGGATGGCATTACCTTGAACCCAACGTTGTAGAAAGAATCGATGGAGTCTCCCCTACGTAACGCACTCATTGTGGTGGACATGCAAAACGCCTTCATCAATCCGACGGCGGGGCTGGCCGTCGAAGGGGCCGATGAAGTCGTCGAAGCGGTCAACCGTTTCGTCACCGCTACCCGAGACCGTGACGACCCTGTGTACTACACCCGCGATATCGAGCCGACCGCACTGCCGCCCGGTGATCCGAACGGTGATACCGAAATTCATCCCGACGTTCGTTTCGACGGGGTGGAGGTGCCGAAGGGCCCGGGACGCCACGGCGGCTTTTCCGGTTTCGTCCTGTCGCCCGCTTCCAACGATACGACCGCCGTTCCGGGGACCGGTGGCCTCGGTCCACTCGCCGCGCATCTGCGAGGCGATAGCGTCACGGCGGTCACCGTGGTCGGTTTCGCTGCGGACGTCTGCGTATCCGCCACCGCTCGGGACGCACGCCGCCTCGGCTACGACGTCACGGTACCTCTGGAGGCCAGCGCATTCGTTCACGCGCATCCCAAGGGAGACCGCGAAGCGGTCAACGAGATGCGCGCCGAAGGCATAACGGTGACTCCCTAAGACGGACCTAATGGAGAAGGTGGCTCTTCCTCACCACTCCAACCGTTAGAATAATGAGGTCACATCCGACGGTCGCCCGGGTCCACGGCGCATGTCGCCGAAACCGGGCGAATCTCCATTCAACGAGGAGCCTCATGGCCGAGTTCGATCGCGATTATTGGGAAGAACGTCACCGGAGTTCGCGCTTCGCCGATACTCGGAAACCACCGAATCCACACCTGGCAGGCGAAACCTCCGAGCTGCCGCCGGGCCGGGCCCTCGACGCCGGCTGCGGCGACGGCACTGAAGCCATGTGGTTGGCCGAGAACGGATGGTACGTCACCGCCGTCGACCTTTCTCCCACCGCATTGGACCGAGCTCGCCGGCGTGCCGAGGAGTTGCCTGCAAATGTGTCGCACCGAATCGAATGGCGGCAGGCCGACCTGACGGAGTGGACGCCCTCGGAAGCGTCCTTCGACCTAGTCACGTCGAATTTCGTTCACCCCGCCGGTTCGCCTTCGGACATGTACCTCAAGCTGGCGCGTGCGGTGGTTCCAGGTGGAACTCTGGTCATCACCGGACACGATTCCGCCGAACGGCATTCACACGTATACGACACCTCCGCACCGGAGGCCTTTTCAACTCCGGAGGCGATCGCCGCGCTGTTCGAACCATCGCAGTGGACCGTCGTCACCGCCGAAACTCGGAGCCGCACGGCCGTACACCACGACCACGATGTTACGGTCAACGACATCGTGGTCACCGCGCATCGACGTCGTTGACTCGTTGCTACGAATGTGGGCCCGTGGGGCACTCCGTTTCTCGAATTCCAACCCGGCGATCAGTGTTTCAAAGCAGTGAATCTACGTACCGCAAGAGGGAGAAACAACGCCGTAATCACCATCGGAAACATGATCGCGGCGGCCACCGCGTGCGTTTCCGGCCAACTGCCGCCCGCCGACACGGGGTTGCCGAACAGCTCCCTGATCGCGGTGGCGGTCGACGAAACCGGATTCCACGCCGAGATCGTTCCCAACCAGGACGGCATCAGGTGGGGCGGAGTGAATACGCTCGAAATCATCGCGACGGGGAACACCACCGCGAACAGGTTTCCCGCGCTTTCGGTGTTCTTTAGACACAGCCCCAGCCAGACTCCCACCCAAATCAGGCTGAAACGCAGCAACAACAGGAGCCCGAACGCCGCCAGAGTAGCCGGCGGTCCCCCGTCCGAACGCCAACCGATCAGCAACGCGATACAGGCCAACACCGTGAGGTCCAACATCGCCGACACGGTATCGCCGAGTCCGCGTCCAACCACGACCGCACTCGACGCCATCGGCATGGCTCTGACACGATCGATGAATCCCTTTTCCTTAGCGTGGGCAACTGCCACAGCGGTGTTCATCAGACCGAAAACCATAGTCATGGCAAACATTCCGGGCATGGCATAGTCAACGTAGTCCACTCCGGCGCCCTGACCGGTGACGTCCATTGCCGACCCGAAAACGTAGACGAACAGCAGGACCATGACTACCGGGGTTCCCACCTGCCAGGCGATGTTGGCCGGCTGCCGGGCGTGGTGCAGCAGTTCCTGCCCTACGAGCGTTCGGTAATCACGCAGAGTCCATATCAATCGCTCAGTAGCGGTTTCATTTATTATCGTCATTGTAGATGTCCTTCCCAGGTTACGTGGCGTTGCCGGCGGATCGGTCGCCGGTCAGAGTGAGGAATGCTTCGTCCAAAGTGGCGCGCCGCAAACCGAAGTCCGCGACATCCACATTCTTCTCGCGGATATCGCCCGCCACGGCGGTCAAACTGCGGATGGGATTGTTCGATCCACTCGACAGGCGAAGTCTTTCCTCGTCGATCTGGACGAATTGACCGGTGTGCGTGGTTATGATGTCGCTCAATATCGGCAGATCATCCGGATCGGTAGCCACCACCTCAAGCCGTTCACCCCCGATCGCCCGTTTCAAGGCGGTGGGAGAATCCTCCGCGACCTTACGGCCGTTGTCCACCACGGATACCTGATCGCACAACCTGTCGGCCTCGTCGAGATAATGCGTAGTGAGCAAGACCGTCGTTCCACCGTGAGCGAGATTTTCGACGGCCGACCACACGTCGCGCCGACCTCCCGGGTCCAGCCCGGTGGTCGGTTCGTCCAGGAAGAGGACCTTCGGCGCACGGATCATAGAGGCCGCCAGATCGAGGCGACGACGCATGCCACCGCTGAACGTCTTCGGCGATGCGTCGGCCACCTCGGACAGATCGAATTGATGTAGTAGTTCCTCCGCTCGGCTACGAGCCTCGGGTTTCGGCAGGTGGTAGAGCTTTCCGAAATAGACCAGATTCTGCCGGGCGGTCAACACGTCGTCGAGAGTGGTCTCTTGACCGGCGAGCCCGATCGACGCCCTGACTTGTCGCTCCTGCGTCGTCACGTCGAATCCGGCGACACGCGCACTCCCCGCATCGAATCGCAATAGCGTGGAAAGAATGCGCACCGTCGTGGTTTTCCCAGCCCCATTGGGCCCTAGTAGTCCATGCACCGAACCCGACTCAACGTCGAGATCCAGATCGTCAAGGGCCGTTTTACCGGAATACTGCTTACGCAGCCCCGACGCGGCAATGGTGGTCGGCATAACCGAACCTCCTGAAATAACTGCGTACGTTGTACCTAAAAATATTAGCGTACACCGAACGCAGTTGTCAACGCAATAAAATGGGTATCATTGCAAGCGATGAACAGGACAGGTACCGGAGATCCCCGTAAGACACTCGAACTACTGTGGAGAGAATGGACCGACACTCCGAAGCGGCGCGGCCCCAATCCCCGCTTCACCATCGACGACATCCTCCAAGCAGCCGTGAGGATTGCCGACGACGGCGGAATCGACGCACTCTCCATGCGGGCCATCGCTACCGAACTCAACGTCGGAACCATGAGCCTCTATCGCCACGTCCCCGGAAAACCTGAACTCATCGACCTCCTCGTCGATCACATCGATACCGAAGGCGACGAACTACCCGATACTTCCACCATGAACTGGCGTGACGTTCTGGAAATATTGGCCCGCCACACCTTGGCTCAATATCGCCGACACCCGTGGCTACTCGACATCGTGCAACACCGACCGGTGTTCGGGCCACGCACCATGACAAGTTTCGACTTCGCGCTCGCCGCATTCGACGACCACGACATACCGGAGCGGCAACGGATGATGGTCATCACCGCCGTGGTCGGACTCGCCGAATCCATCGCCCGCGCCTACATGCCGGAAGACCCCTATGGCGACAAATCGGCTCAGTCAACCGAACAGCAATGGTGGGACATCAATGTGCCCTATCTGACCATGGTTTGGGAGTCGGGGCACTACAGCCGAGTCAGCCGCCTGACTGATGACAGCACCTGGGAAGTCACCGGCGAAGAGGCCCTGGAATTCAGTATCAACGGCCTGCTCAACGGATTCGCCCCACTGTTCGGTGATCGACCGACAATGACCTGAACACCGACCTACTGCCTCCCTTAAACGACGCTTGGAGTCGCATGCTGACTCGAACCATGAGACTCCGGCCGCAATCCCGGTTTTCGCCACTTAGTGACGTTGACCGTGGAATGTCGGGTGGCTCGCGGCAGCAGGATCAAGCCTTGAAACGGCTGACCAAATGTCTTCCCGCACAGTGTCAAACGCCCTCTCCGCGTCGATAACCTCGAAAGAGTTGGATTCAGGCAAGGACCAGAAACCATCCCGCAAGCCCTCCAAATACGCCCGCGAATCTACGTCACCGCCGCGCTGCACCTGTCGGGCAAGACATTCCTCAATAGAGGCTTCGAGCCACACGACAAGATCCGGAGTCGGCAGCGAGCGGTAGCAGTCCCGTAGTCCGTCTGGATCAGGGCGGTCCTGCATCGAATCCAAGGCAATATGGCTGAGCGAGTATCGATCGGCAACCCACCAGTCGACGTCATTGGAAGCGCTCGCACTGATTCCCTGCGTCACACGTTGAGCCAGGTCATAGCGATTGTCCGGAGTTATCGCATCGGCTTCCGGTAGATAACTTAGACCTGGTCGTGTGTACAGCTCGACCTTGGACCCCTCTTGGCGCAGTCGCTCAGCCAATGCGGTCGCCTGGCTTGTCTTCCCAACCCCGTCGATTCCGAGAAGAATCACACGCTTGGATGAATTTGGTTCCGGTTTCACTCCCCCTCCAAACTTGGAAATATTGTCGATATTTCTATAGCAGCAGTTTTAGCAGTAACATTATGGAATACCACTTCCTGGAACCTCTCTATACACTGTATGTGTTTACTCGCACCAATCTCTGACGCTGGTGGACCTACATATAAACCCACCGGAGCAGCCTAGGTATCTCCTATATTCGGTCATGGTTCGCTATGTTGAGATGGGGGCCATGAATAGCCAAGAGCCTCGGCGTATCGTTGGGAACCCCCACACACTTTCGCTGCCGATTTCGGGTCAGTTCTGCGCAGTGTTGACACGATTTGCTCCACAGTGGCCATAACTGAAGTATGGTCAACCCAAAACGAATCGGATACCGTGTCCGTGTATTCGAATTGTAGCCACCGCCAATCTTCAGTCCCTGACGGTTCGTTAGGATAGAAAAACCACAGTCGAAGTATCGAGCGGTCGCTGTTCCGTGAAGTAGCCCCGCCAAAACGACATCCCCAGCGAGAAAACAGCTCGGGTTCATCCGAAATTCTCTCACGCAGTAGCCTGGCAGCACGCTTGGCAGGCCATTCCCAGTCAAAGTCACCTGTGGCCCTGGCAACCTCCTGGTCATAATCTATAGCGTCAAAACTAAACTTGAATATCTCATCTGATCGGTCCGTATGCCAAACGTCCCATGTCACTCGTCCCGCACCTTCGTGACGCTGAATGCGAGCCCGCAACGCCCCGCAGCATTCCTCCACACAAACGCCATCACTCAACAACACCTCGCGAGCGCTGTCTATAGACCGCAGCCCCATACCCTTATGTAGCAAGCGCTCGGGGGAGGCGGATTCACCTCGATCGAAGAAACGTTCCACCAAAGGAACACCATCGGTCAATATATGCGTCCGAACACCGGCTCCGCTGCTGGGAGCGGGGACGATACATCGCAGCGCGATTCCGGAAGGCAGCTGTTCATCACCTTCGTCTATAGCCCGATAAATCTGTCGAAGCAGCCAGATCAAGTCAGAACTTTGTGGATACAGACTTATCGCTTGTTCCACTACCATATGAGTTTCAGGATCGGTCAGTACCGACCGAAACCCAGCTGCTGTCGCTTCGCGTTCTCCTGGCCCAAAACCCAGTAGCGCGGTCCTCGCATAGCGGACGTCGTCCCACAGCTCCGCGGCAAGAATAAGAGAGGAGGGACTACCACGGAACATGGAGCGGTGTTCAGCCGCCGTCCGTAGGATCGCAGCGAATCGCGTGTTGCCTTTGAATCGAGGTGGCATCTGCGGCAGTGAAGCGAACATGCGAACCAACTTCGCAGACTCGACCGTTGACAGTGTTTCAAGCAGGGATTCAAGTTCTCCTTCGTTCGCATTGGCAAGTCCCGATACAAAAACTTCTCTGCGCTCCTGCGGTACACGGAGGGCGTCCCAGAACAAGTGAGATGCGGACGATGGAAGTCGTTGAAGCGCTTCGGATGCATTATTCGCATAGGAACGACCTAGCAATGCCAACTCACGTAGCAGGCGCGCATCCTCCGGTTGTGCCGTGTCCCGCATTAGGTTGAGGCCAACAAATACCTCCGCATGAGTAATACCCTCTTGCAGTAGATGAAGCGCTATAGCCCGAATTTGGTCGGCGGACGCTACGAGATCAGTTACCTCGACATAGGGCATGCACCTCAAATTGAGTTTACTGCGCCGCAAACGCTCACTAAGCCACTTGAGATCAATGTCCGTAGCGGCGCTTGCAGATTGAATCACGTCCACCAAGGCCGTTCTGACAGCCCGGCGCTGTTGCCTACGCGACTCGAACTTCCGTACATCTGTCATCGACGGCAATCGGTGATCGGTTTCCTCACCGCGTGGCCGCGACATGGAATCACAGATCGCTTTTACTGCAGATGTAGGCAAGAGGCCATCGGGATGTCGAGCAAGGAGGTTACGGATACGCTGATAGACGGGAACGAAATCGGAGTCGAGCGCACTGCGCTCGCCTGCCGTCGTCATGAAATTGTAAGACTCGATTCGTTGAACATCATGAGTCCACTATACTCTGCGCCGCAAGAGCAATATGGCGTGGTGAGCGCAACTAACTTTCGTTGCGGCTCGTCGACCAGGGCGGGCCCGGGCTGGGGAAGGTTGGATGGGTAGTCCTGCGCGGCCAAGAGGACGGAGGTCTTCGCCCGGTATCACCCCTCTCCCAGTCTAGGTTCGGTATTGGCGTCGTCAGTGGAGCCAGTGGAATTGAAAGGCCAGCGGGTCATCCGGTTGGTAGCCGATCAACAGCGCGAGTAGCTTGCGGAATTCATACCGGAGGAGGCATGGGAGGTAGAGTTGAAAGGGCAGGAACGGGCTGGTCGGCTTTCACCGGAAGGTGTACGGCCGTGCCTCGGTTGATCGGTATGGCCCACGTGATTCTCCAGTAAATCCTGTCTATCAGCAAGGTGTCTGGAGCCTCCCACACTCTTTCAAGTTAGACAGATCTATGTCCGAATCAATGAGTACCTCTCCATCGTGGAAAAGTACCACACTCCTCAGAACGATCTGCTTGTCGATTTCCAGATACAACGGCAACATATAAACGAACTCGGGGCCTTCTTCCATCGGGACAGCCACTAGGTGCCCCCAGGATGACTCGACATTAGCCTGCCGCTCGAACAGCCGTAGTTCTGCGGCGACGTTGGGGTCAGCATGCACTGAATTCAATATCTGACCAAACGACCACGCCGGTTCATGCAGCAAATCAAAGCCTACCGATCCCCACTGTCCCTCGTCCTCAAAGACCAGATCGAACGGCGGCTTCGCGATATTTCCCTCAAGACCGTCGATTTCAAAGGCGATGTAAAGAAATTCGTCAGCCTCACGCGGAATGGTTGGGCTACCGTCTTCGTCAATCTGGACCTCTTGTTGCGTATCAGCCAGTAGACAGGCGGCAGGATCACCCGAGTCGACCAAAAGGTCAAGGAATGTGGCGCCTCCTTCAAGATGCGACGCATCAGCTTCAGCATCGATAATTCCGCACGACACCTGTTCCGCGTGAATCAACGTATCCCTGTCGTCGGCTGCGACGGCCATTTGATCAGGGTATGATATTTCCCCTGTACTATTCGCATCCGGACTTTTGCAACTTCCCATCGTAAGTACCGCCGCTAGACCGATTGCCAAGCCAGAGAAACGCATCAAGACAAACTCCTCAGGTCGATTCCTTATCACGACCCTACAAAAGCACGTCCAACATTGGAGTGCTAAAGCATACAGAACCGGGCAGGAAGAGGATCGACCCGTACGGCCAGTGTCGAAAGAAGTTCCCATTGGTCGGGTTATCCGGATTTGAACCGAAGACCCCTACACCCCCAGTGTAGTGCTCTACCAAGCTGAGCTATAACCCGCACCGGCATTTTCCAGGGAAAACTCCCGGAAATCAGCCAATGGCCACCATGGCGACCGGAACCAATATAGCGCATTGGCCGTACCAGGCTTCCAGCGGGGCGTAATGCAACGCATTGACCTCCTCCCCACGGCTAAGGCCGGGGGATTCCAACCGGTGAGACCGGTTGGCGCACGAGCCCTCGCGGGTGTGCTGGTTCCTGCTTCACAGACTGACTCATGTTTCCGTCTCCACAGGCTGAGACCGCAAGCCCTGCGGCCTTAAGGATGTTTCTCGCCGCGTTCACGTCCGCATTCGCCCGATGCCCGCAGGCTGTGCAGCAGAAACTCGCTTGGCTATCGCGGTTGTCCGCCGCACAGTACCCGCAGGCATGACAGGTCTGTGACGTGTACGCAGGATGGATCGTGACCAGCTTGGTTCCGGTGTACCGGGCCTTCGAGGCCAGCGCGAGTTCGAGCCGGTGCCAGCCTTTGTCGAGGATGGCCCGGTTGAGTCCGGCTTTCGCCTTGACATTCCGCTCACTCGCACGCGCAGTCATGTTCTTAGTCTTGAGGTCTTCCAGCACCACCACGGCATTGTCGGACGCGATCCGGTGCGCCACCTGCGCGGTGAAGTCGCCGCGCCGATCGGTGACCCGGCAGGACAGACGCCGCAGCCGTATCAACGTCCGGCCCCACGACGCCGAGCCCCTCCTCTGCCGGGCCAGCTGTTGCTGGAGGCGCTTATACCGCTTCACCTCGCCGGGCGTGACGAACGCGCGATCGTGGAACCGGCCGTCCGACGTGACCGCCGCATAGGCGACACCCCGATCGATCCCGACCGCCGCACCAGGGTTGGCGTGCTGTTCAGGCGTGGCTTGGTCGTCGTCCACAAGAAACGATATCCACCACCAGCCCGCCTTGAACGAGACCGTGGCGGACTTGATCACGCCTCCCAGTGGGCGGGTAGATCGGTAGGTGGCCCACCCGAGTTTGGGGAGCTTCACTCTCCCCCATTTCCGGTTGATCCGCTCCACGGCCATGGGTTTCGGGTCAGGAAACCGAAACGACGGAGACCACCGGTGCTTCACTCTCCACCGGACGGTAAACGTCCCATGCTCCCGGCACGCCCGGTCGAGATCACGAAGCGTTTGCTGGAGGAGGTGCGACGGCGCGACTTTCAGCCATTCTAGTCCGGGTTCGCGTTTCGCTTCGGCCAGTTGGCGGGCTTGTGGAACGTAGTTCGCCCATGCTCCTTTGCGACGCGCCTCCCGGCGCTGATCCAGCGCGGCATTCCACACCGCCCGGCAGACGTTTCCGTACTCGGTGCACGCTTGGGCCTGTTCGGGGGTGAGCTTGAGACGAAAACGGCGACCGGTCAACATGCACACCACCTTATCGTTGGGGCCTGACATCGCGGTCATTGATGTGCTTACCCCACGGCTAAAGCCAGGGCCCTGCGCACTACGAACCTCCGATCAAACAACACGACGGTTCTCCCGATTCGCTAACGTTGCTACCAGGGACGGCGTCGTGAGCGCTGGATCCATCCGAACATCCATAAGCAACACAATGAATTGTGCGTCATAGTAGGGCTTGGTTCTTCATGAATATCGCACCACCGCAACAGACTCGTCGACAACGCAGCGGACTACTCGTCACCGCACTCGCCGTCACGATGTTCACCGCATGCACGTCCGAACCGGACAACGAGGAGAACGCCACACCGTCACCGGAACCGACACCGTCGACAACGCCACAAGAACGGACCGAGGTCGTCTCCGACAATCTCGATGTTCCCTGGTCGATTGCTTTCTACAATGAAACTCTCCTTGTCAGCGAGCGCGACAGTACCCGCATTCTGGAGCTTGACGATGAGGGAGAGGCCCGGTCGATCGGGACGATTGACGCCGCTGTTCCGAATGGGGAGGGCGGTCTGCTGGGCCTTGCCGTTGCGGACGGCTACCTGTTTACGTATTTCACGGCTGATGATGAGAATCGTATCGAGCGTCGTGAACTGTCGGGGGAGCCTGGATCGCTGGAGTTCGGTGCGTCCGAGACGGTTGTTGACGGGATTCCCGCTGCCGGTCATCATAACGGTGGTCGAATTGCTATTGGCCCTGATGGAATGCTGTACGTAACGACCGGAGATGCGGGGAATACCGGCAACGCACAGGATTTGGATTCGCTGGCGGGCAAGATTCTGCGAATGACGCCGAGCGGCGGGGTTCCGGATGATAATCCGTTCGCGGATTCTCTTGTCTTCAGCTTTGGGCACCGTAATCCGCAGGGTATCGCTTGGGCGGACGACGGCACTTTGTATTCGAGCGAGTTTGGGCAGGACACGTGGGACGAGCTCAATGTGATCGAGGCGGGTGGAAACTATGGCTGGCCTGAGGTTGAGGGTGTCGCTGATCGCGATGGTTTCATTGACCCTGTGCAGCAGTGGAGGCCTGCCGAGGCGAGTCCCAGCGGAATCGAGGTTTATGAAGGTGCGGTCTATATCGCGAACTTGCGTGGGGAGAGACTGTTCGAGGTTCCGCTGAGTGATCCGACCACCGTGACTGAACATTTTGTCGGTGACTACGGTCGCATCCGGGATGTCATCGTCGGGAACGACGGATCATTGTGGATGGTCACTAACAATACGGACGGCCGGGGCGATCCTTCCGACACTGATGATCGGATTATTCGAGTCAACCTTGAGGAATGACCTCAGTCGCTTCGTCCGGTCGTGGTCTGTTCTATCGCCAAGGTGTGCACCGCGGCTGGCGAACAAGACGCAGCCGCGGTGCACACCTTGGCGCAGGGGCCCGGAATCGTTTCCGCCCTAAGTAACGAGCATCGATTCTGACCCCCGTCGTTGTACTTGGAGGTTTCCCTAGTACACCGCTGCTTGAGCCGCTTCGGTCAGCGTTCCCGTCAGGCGCAGGCGGGCGATGCCTCCGTCGGGATAGATGTCCAGCTGCGCGTGGGTTGCCGGCGGAAGGTGCCGAACGCGGAATCGGTGTAGTCCGTCGGGTTGGACTCGGGTGCGCGGCAGCATGTCGAACCACGCGGAGTCGTCGTCTATGGATCTGCCACTGTCAGCGTCGAATCCTCGTAGCCGGATTCCTCCGGGCGCGTTGAACTTCATGTGGGTCGTGTCGATCTCGACGATGTCGACGGTGCCGCGTCCGGCCAGTTTCAGTCGCATCCAGTCGTTACCCGGTCCGCGACGGCGTCCGGTCTCCCAGCCGTCGGCCTGGTGGTTGGCGTGTCCGGGAAGGAGTGTGTTGTTGGCGTTGGAGTAGAAGGTGTTGGACGATTCCAGGCACCGACCGCCGTTGGTGATGGCGGCGAGGTCGAGGGGCAGGTCGGCGAAGTCTTTCAGGGAGGGTTGGGGTTCGCCGTGGGCACGTAGTCGTGCTATTCCCCCGTCGGGGTGCATGATCAGGCGTAGGTGGCTGACGCGCTGTTCGGATTCTATTTCGAATTCGTTCTTGGTGTGGCCTTTGATAGGAGCATGTGCGAGGAGAGGTTTCCATTCGGCTTCGAGCAGTTCGTCGATCGAGGGGTGGCCGTCGAGGTAAACGCCTTCGACGGAACATTCGGGCGGGTAGTTGCCTTTGAAGTGGGCCGTGTCGATGACGATGCCTGTAACGGTTCCGGGAACGCCGAGGCGGATGACGGCGAAGTCGAAACCGGGTTCCCGGCGGCGCCGAGTTTCCCAGCCGTCGTAGATTTGGCCTTTGCTGCCGAAGTTTTCGGGGGTAAATTCCGGTTCGGAGACGCGAATGAGGCATTCCTTGTCGGCGAACGACTCGTCGTTGGCGTACATGACCGAGCCGCCGAGTGCTCGGGAGGCGAGATCGGGACGTTGAGTGAACATATCAGTCCTCCTTGGACAGTAGTCGACCGTGTGGCCGGCCCCCGACCAGACGTCCACGCAGCCACGTCGCAGTGACGTAGCCGGTCAGGGAGTCGCCGTGGTAGGGGCTGACGGGATGGCGGTGATGAAGTCGAGGTGCGTCGACCGTCCACTCATAATCGGGGTCGAAGACGGCGAAGTCCGCATCGGCACCGCGATCGAGTCGCCCCTTCGACTGCAGCCCCGCGATGCGGGCCGGGGCGTGGCACATCCACTGGACGATGCGGGAGAGCGGAATACCGCGCTGACGCGCATGGGTCCAGACTACGCTCAGTCCGGTTTGGAGCGATGAGATTCCGCCCCAGGCGTCCGCGAAGTCGCCGTCTTTGAGCTCGGGTGGGCAGGGTGAATGGTCGGAGACGACGCAGTCGATACCGCCGTCGGCCAATGCCTGCCATAGCCCGTCGCGATTCCTTTCGTCGCGGATGGGTGGGCAGCATTTGAATCGGGTGGCGGCGTCGGGGACCTTTTCGGCGTTGACGCACAGGTAGTGCGGACAGGTTTCTGCGGTGACGTCAACGCCCGATTCGCGCGCCGCAACAATGAGGTCGGCGGTAGCAGCGGCGGAGACGTGCAGGATGTGGAGACGAGCGCCGGTCTCTTTCCCCAAGGCGATGACCCGTTCGACGGCGGCGGTTTCGGCTGAGACGGGCCGGGAGGCGATGAACCCGGTGAAGTCGGTGTTCGCTGTGGGAGCGTTGTCCAGGATGTGGGGGTCTTCGGCGTGGACGATGACCAGGGCGTCAAGAGCGGCTGCTTCTTGGAGACCGTCACGTAGTTGCTCGGTGGACAGGGCGGGGAATTCGTCGACTCCGGAGTGGGAGGTGAAGCATTTGAACCCGTATACGCCCTTGTCGTGCAGGGCGGCCAGGCGACCGAGGTTGTGTGGGACGATGCCGCCCCAGAATCCGGTGTCGGTGTGGATCTGTCCCGGCGCGGTACGGTGTTTGAGTCGCAGTGCGTCGGGGTTGATGGTGGGAGGCAGTGAGTTGAGGGGCATGTCGAGGATGGTGGTGACGCCTCCGGCGACGGCGGCGCGGGTGGCTGTTCGGTAGCCTTCCCAGTGTGTCCGTCCGGGTTCGTTGACGTGTACGTGTGTGTCGACCAGACCGGGCAGCAGGCATAGTTCGCCGTAGTCAACGTCGTGGTGGGCCGACAGTTCGGTGTCATAGCCTGTTATAGAGGTGATGACGCCGTCGTCGACGGTCACCGCGGCGGGTCTCTCCTGGTTGGGAAAGACGGTGCGTTGTGAACGCACGACGAGATCGTGTCTCATGGTTTTTCCTTTTCAATCAGGTACGTGGCTATGTTTTCTCCCAGGCGTTCGAGAAGCGGTCCGGCCGTGGCGATGGAGCGGTCCGGGTCCGGTTCCAATTCCGTTAGAGGGAAGACGGCTTCGAGTCCCGCTTTTTCGGCCTCTGCGGCGTCGAGGTCGTTAATGCCGCAGACGGCGTACACGGGGACGTTGGAGGCACGGGCCGCTTGGGCCACGCCCATGGGGGCTTTCCCGTGCAGGGTCTGGTCGTCGAGGCGTCCTTCTCCGGTAATGACCAGGCCGGTTCCCGGGAGGCGAGAGGTGAAGCCGACGAGGTCGAGGAGAAGGTCGATTCCGGATACGGCCCGGGCTCCCAGGAACGTTTGGGCGGCGAAGCCGACTCCTCCGGCCGCCCCGGTTCCCTTGCGGTCGGACAGGTCGACTCCCAGGTATTCGGCGACCTTGCGGGCGTAATGTCGTAGTCCTGCTTCCAGAGCGACGATGGCACTGTCGTCGGCGCCCTTCTGCGGCCCGAAGACGGTCGCGGCGCCGGTGGGCCCGAGCAGTGGGTTGGTGACGTCGGAGGCCAGGGTGATCGAGACGTTCTTCCATTCGGCGACCGTGCTTGTGGCGTCAATGGACGCAATTCGGTGGAGTTCTCCCCCACCGAGGCCGATGTCCTTCCCCTCTTCGTCATGGAGTTTCACTCCCAGAGCATGGATGAGTCCCGCACCTCCGTCGGTGCAGGCGCTGCCGCCGACTCCGAGAATGATGTCCGTGGCACCTGCATCGCGGACGAGTCGGAGTAGCTCTCCGGTACCACGGCTGGTCGCTTCCATTGGGCGGTACGGCTCCCGGCTGCGGGCCAGACCGGAGGCCTGGGCCATTTCGATCACGGCCGTGGTGCCGCGAACGGCGACGGTGGCGGTGACCGGATCGCCCAGAGGGCCGGTCACGGTGTGTTCCCTACGGTCGAACCCGGCGGCCACGGCGGCGTCCACAGTGCCGTCACCGCCGTCGGCCACCGGGAGTTCAGTGATCTCCCGGTCCGGATCAACCCGCCGTATACCCCGCCCCAGACGGGCGGCCACCTGGGAGGCGGTCAGCGAGCCTTTGAACTTGTCGGGTGCGAGAAGTATGCGGTTCATCGAGTCGACCCTTCTAAGGAGAACAGTGGTGTTGTCGTGCGGCCGGTGCGAATCGTGTTCCACTCACCTGCCCGGCCGGCCGCACGAGCCTTGTCGGAGCGGGCGTAGTGGAAGCACGAACGCCCGCTCAGTCTATGGGGCGGCTAGTCATCGACGACCGCGTCGATGCTCGCGCCACGCGCAGTGTTGGCCTCACGTTCGATCATGATCTCAACCAGAACCGGGCGGCTGGTGGACACCGCTTCCTTGCGAGCCCATGCGATGGCGTCGGCGATCTCCTCAGGACGTGCGACGCGTGTGCCCGAACAGCCGTAGGACTCCATGAGTTTCACGTTGTCCGTTCCGGCTTCGTCGTAGTGGATGTCGACTTGATAGTTCATGTCGTAGCCCAGCGAGGCCTGACGAATGAGCCCGAGATATTCGTTGTTGAGCATGATCAGGACGTACGGCACGTCGTACTGTGCCGCCACGGCCAGCTCTTCGACCATGAACTGAAAGCCGTAGTCGCCCACGACACCCACGACCTCCGTGTCGCCTTTACCTTGAGACTCCAGCGCCTTCTTCACTCCAATGCAGGCGGGAACCTCCCAGCCGAGCGGTCCGGCCTGTCCGCAGACCTGGTAGTGGCGAGGCTTGTAGGCCTTCTGATACATGCCCGACCAGATTTGATAGAGACCGATGGCGAGGATGAAGTACGTTTCGGGATCGAAAGCCTCGTTGATCTCCTTGTACACCCGAGCCGGGTTGATCGGCACCGAGTCGAAGTCCACTGGACGCTCCAGGGTCTCCTTGAGCTCGTCCACTCGTGCCGTCCACGAGTCGAAGCGCTTGAGCGAGACACGGTTCAAGGCCTGTTCCCGCAGTTCGGTCAGAAACAGCCGCGCGTCGGAGACGATCCCCAGCCCCGGACCGAAAACCTTACCGATCTGGGTCGGTTCGATATCCACGTGGATGAACGTACGATCTCCCCGATAGACGTCGAGTGCGCCGGTATGGCGCTCGCCGAAGCGAGCGCCGACGGCCAGGACCACGTCGGATTCCAGGAATGACTGGTTGGCGTACTTCTGTGTCGTCTGGACACCGGTCATTCCGGCGTTCAAGCGGTGGTCATCGGGCAAAGATCCCTTACCCATCAAGGTGACCTGGACGGGAACGTCCAGTAGTTCGGCGACCTGCCGCAACTCCTCGCCCGCGTCGGCGACGACGACACCACCCCCGGCCAAAATCAGGGGTCGCTCGGCCTGTTGCAACAAATCCAGCGCTTTGGCCACCGGGGCGGCTCGCGGACGCACCGGGTGCACCGGGAGTGGTTCGTCGACAGAGGAGTCCCATTCGATCTCCTGCGTCTGTAC
The DNA here is from genome assembly GCF_000527155.1 of Haloglycomyces albus DSM 45210. NCBI lineage: Bacteria > Bacillati > Actinomycetota > Actinomycetes > Glycomycetales > Glycomycetaceae > Haloglycomyces > Haloglycomyces albus. The sequence goes on from NZ_AZUQ01000001.1 coordinate 3,175,909, forward strand.
GTTCAGGGGAAGGTCGATCAGGACCGGTCCCGGGCGTCCTTCGCGGGCGATACGGAAGGCTTCGCGGAAGACCCACGGAACCTGCGCGGCCTCTTTGACCTGCACCGCCCATTTGGTCACCGGTTTGGCGATGTCGACGATGTCGACGGCTTGGAAGGCTTCCTTGTGCAGTTTGTCGGTCGGGGCCTGTCCGGTCAGGCAGATCATGGGGATCGAGTCGGCCTGAGCGGTGTAGAGTCCGGTAATCATGTTGGTACCGGCGGGACCGGAGGTTCCGATGGCCACGCCGACCTTCCCGTTGGTGCGTGCCCAACCGTCGGCCATGTGGGTGGCGCCCTCTTCATGGCGCACGGTCAGGTGGTCGATCCCGCCGTCCTGTTCCATGGCCTTGTACAGCGGTAGGATGGCCGCGCCGGGGCAGCCGAAGGCAATGTCGACGCCTTCGGACTTCATGACCTCGACCGCGGCCGCCATTGCGGGCATTTGTGCCATTAGGACTCCTTCGTATCGGCCACATTGCGGCCGTTGAACTGTTCGACGACGGCCAGCAGCGCCGAGTGGTCCCGGTCGCCCAGGCCGAGAGTGCGGGCGGACGAGACCAGCTGCGCGACCTGTCCGGCCAACGGTAGGGCCACATTGGATTCGCGTGCCGACTCCACGATGATGCCCATGTCCTTGTGGTGTAGATCGATACGGAAACCGGGTTCGTAAGAACGCTTGACGAAGTTGTCTCGCTTGCGTTGCAACACGGTGGAACCGGCCAGTCCGCCTTGGAGCGCGTCCAATCCGGACTCGATCTCCACTCCGGCGGCTTCCATGAGGACGAGGGCTTCAGCGTTCAGGGCGATGATTCCGCCGACCAATAGCTGGTTGGCGGCTTTGACCGCCTGCCCGGAACCGAGTGGACCCACATGGGTGATGGTCTTACCCATCACCTCGAAGTACGGCCGGGCCGCCTCCACATCAGTCTTCTCGCCACCCACCATGATGGAAAGGGCGGCCTCTTCGGCACCGGCCTGACCGCCCGAGACCGGACCGTCGATAAAACGCTCACCCGCGGCTTTCGCCGCCTCGCCCACCTTGACCGACGTGTCGGGGCGCACGGTGCTCATATCGATCAGTAGCGCCCCCTGCGGAGCCTGCGCCACGACACCGTCGTCTCCCAGATAGACGGCTTCGACATGCTGGTCGGCGGGCACCATGGTGATGACGACTTCGGCGGAGGATACCGCCTCGGCGGTCGACCCGGCGGCTTTCGCTCCGTGCTTTTCCAGCTTGGCCACGGCGTCGTGGTCGAGGTCGAAGACTCTGACGTCGTGGCCGGCCTTGACGAGATGTCCGGCCATGGGGGCTCCCATGATGCCGAGTCCGATGAAACCGATTTTGCTCACTGAAATCTCCTCTTTCGGTGTGTGATGTCGTTATTGTTTATTCGCGCCACGCGAAGGAATCGACCGTCGATCCGCTTGCCTTGTACTCCAAGCCGACCCAGCCGTCGTAGCCGAGTTCGTCGAGACCGGAGTAGAGCTCGTCGAAGTCGAAGTCCCCGGTCCCCGGCTCGTTGCGTCCGGGGGTGTCGGCGATCTGAACGTGTCCGATCCGGTCGCCGTATCGGGAGAGAACGTCGCTGGTTTTTTCGCCCATGCGGGCCAAGTGGTAGAAGTCGGCGAGGATTTCGAGATTTCTCTGGCCGGTTTCTTTGGTAACGGTGTCGATCACCGTCGCCACGTCGTGGGAGGAGACGATGGGGAAGGTCGGACTCTCGATCGCGTTGAGGGCCTCGACCAGAACCGTCGCACCGATACGGTCGGCGGCGGTGGCGGCGTGTCCGTAATTGACCACGGCCAACTCGTCCTGTTCGGCCTCGGCCACCCCGTCGAGCCGGATCCCGTAGAGGGCGTTGAGACTCGTGCAGCCCAGACGTTCGGCGATTCCGACCGTCACGTCGATATTGTCGCGAAACTCCCGCGATCGCGCGGGATTCGACAGCAGACCGCGGTAGCCGTTGGGAATATCGTCGGCGAAGTTCAATCCGGTGAGTTGCACTCCGGCGTTCTCGACGGCGCGCACGAATCGGTCTACTTCGGCGTCGCCGGGCACCGATTCGCTGAGCGGCCACCAGAATTCGACTCCCTCGAAGCCGGCCGCCTTGGCCGCTGCGGGACGTTCCAGGAGCGGTAGTTCCTGGAAGAGAATGGAGCAGTTGACGGTGTAGTTGATCATTTCTTGAGGTCCTCCATGTGTTGGTTCCACGATCCGGAGATTGAGATATCGGTGATTTCAGGCCGGTTCAGCCATTCCTGGCGCAGGATCATGGCGAGAGTCGCGCGCCCGTCGGCCAATCTGATCGCTCCGAGTTCGAGTTCCACCGGCTCGTTGGGCAGCAGATAGCCTTCGAGAGTCTCCAGTGGAATGTCGTAGAGCTCGCCGTGGACGACTTTCCCTTCGGCCACACTCGGAGCGGGAATCATTCCGGGGAACTCGTCCCGCACGGCATAGAAGTGGTACAGGGGCGCTGATCGTTGCTCGGCGACGAATGTGGCGTCTTTCAAATGGTGATGGAGCGGACCGCCTCGCATGGCCCCTCCGTTGAGGAACATGTACACCATGTTTCTGTCTCCTGTGGTGGTTGTGGGATCTGTCAGGTCGTAGCCGTCGGAACAGGTTGTCGGCCTGCCTTTCTGCGATGAATGGGGGTGTCGGTCTCGGATAGAAGTCGGCCCGTCGCTCCGTGCCCGAGGGCGACCATTTCCGCCGCAATCGACAGGGCCGTCTCCTCAGACGTATGCCCGCCGAGGTCGAGCCCGATGGGAGAACGCAACCTCGCGAGTTCCCGGTCGGTCAGTCCCACTTCGATCAATCGGTCACGGCGGTGTTGATGGGTGCGGCGTGAACCCATGGCTCCGACGTAGCCCAGCGGCAGACACAAGGCCCGTTCCAAGAGGGGTACGTCGAATTTCGCGTCGTGCGTCAACACGCAGACCGCGGTACGGTCGTCGATTGAGGTCGATTCCAGATATCGGTGGGGCCAGTCGACGACGACTTCGTCTGCGGCAGGGAAGCGTTGTTCGGTAGCGAACACGGGTCGCGCGTCGCAGACGGTGACGTGGTAGCCCAGAAATTTGCCCATTGTCACCAGTGCCGCTGCGAAGTCGATGGCGCCGAATACGATCAGCCGAGGCGGCGGCAGGTGGGCCTCCACGGCGACGGTGCCGTCGGGGACGTCCAGACGACCAGACTCCCCTCGCGAGAGCATCGCGACCACCGCACGGTCCACTCCCCAGCCGTCGGCGTCGGCGCGCACGGTGAACGCCCGTCCGGTTTCCGGCCCGTCGATGTAGCGGCAAAGGGCAATACCGTCGCCGCTGTGCAATGCGCCCAAGACCCGGTCATATGCGTCGTCGGTCGTCTCAACGGCGACGACGAGAACGTCAACCTCACCTCCGCAGGTAAGACCCACGGCAAAGGCGTCTTCGTCGGAATAACCGAACCGCTCCACTCGTGCGTGACCGGTCTCCAGCACCTCCAGGCAGGCGTCGTACACCGCGCCCTCGACGCATCCGCCCGACACACCTCCCACCGCGACACCGGCCTCGTCCACGGCCAGCGCCGTGCCCAGTGGGCGGGGAGCCGAACCGCTGACGCCGATGACCGAGGCGAGGGCGAAGCGTTTTCCGGCTGCTCGCCAGGAAGCGAGTTCAGTGGCGATATCGCGCATTGATCTTCTCCTCATCCTGTGGAATGTTTTGCTGGACTGTAGGGCGGGTTGGTGCGCCCCATGCCGCTGTGTGCAGTTCCGGTGGCCGATTTCGGGATGCTGGTCCACTCGCGCCGGCACGTCCTTTCGGCGGACGGTAGGACGCTGAGCAATTCGCTTCCTTGAGGTCATCCGGCGGACCGCTTGAAACGAACCGTCCCCGTCATCAAGCGCCTCCGGTGAACTGCTTGATCCCGGACCACCCCTTCATCAAGCATCTCCGGTGAACTGCTTGATCCCGGACCACCCCTTCATCAAGCATCTCCGGTGAACTGCTTGATGAAGTCAACCCCGAAGTAGGCCACGAAGACGGCGGCGACGATCCACATCAGCCAGCCGGGTTCGCGCCATTTGCCGTGTACGGCTTTGAGGACGACGTAGGTGATGACTCCGGCACCGACGCCCGCGGTGACGGAATAGGTGAACGGGGTGATCGCGATGATGAGGAACGCCGGAATGGCGATCTCCATGTCGTTCCAATTGATGTGCTTGGCCTGCATTGTCATCAAACCCCCGACCAGTACCAGGGCCGGAGCCGCCGCCTGTTGCGGCACCACGGCCGCCAATGGGACCAGGAACATGGTCAAACCGAACATGATTCCGGTAAATACACTGGACAGGCCGGTACGAGCACCGTCACCGACTCCGGCGGCCGACTCCACGAACACGGTGTTGGCGCTCGAGGAAGTGACTCCGCCGAACGCCGCCGCCGCGCCGTCGACGGTCAATGCGGTTCCCACGCCCTTCATTTGACCGGTCGATTTGTCGGTGAGGCCGGCTTCTTGCCCTACGGCGATAATGGTGCCCATGGCGTCGAAGAAGCCTGACAACACCAGGGTGAACAGGAAGACGAACAGAGTGAGGACTCCGATTCCGGTGACCGCTCCGATGATGTCGAACCGGCCGAACAGGCTGAAGTCTGGCCAGCCGACGACGTTCTCCGGCACACCGGGGACGACCAGCCCCCAGTCGCTGGCCGGAGGTTTGACCACCGCGTGGATGATCATCGCCAGGATCGTAGCGACCAGGATTCCGATCAGGACGGCTCCGGGTATCTTCTTGGCCCACAGAGCTACCGTCAGCAGGAATCCGACGGCGAATACCACGATGGGCCAACCTTGCAGGACGCCTTCGACTCCGAGGTCGACCGGTTTGCCTTCTTCGGGCGAGGTGACGAAACCCGCGTTGAACAGGCCGATAAAGGCGATGAACAGGCCCAGGCCGATGCCGATGGCATGCTTGAGGTCTTTGGGGATGGCCTTCATGATGGCCGTCCGCGCTCCGGAGGCGGCAAGGACGACGATGAGCAGACCTTCGATCACCACCAGCCCCATGGCCTGTGGCCAGGTCACGTGCGGAACAATTTGGTAGGCCACCACCGCGTTCACGGTGAGGGCGGCCGCCAGTGCCAGTGGAACACGTCCGATGACGCCCATGGCGAAGGTCGCGATGCAGGCGGAGAACGCTGTCATCGTGGTGACGGCGACGTTCGACAGCTGCTCGCCGTTGACGTCCGTCGCGCCGGTAAGGATGAGCGGGTTGAGCACGACGATGTAGGCCATCGCCATGAAGGTCGTCAATCCTCCGCGGAACTCCTGTGCCACCGTGCTGCCACGGGCGGTGATGGAGAACCAACGGTCGATGAAGCCGGGTTCGGCTCCACCGCCCGACCCCTTGGGGGCCTGCCGGTCGGTCTCGGTAGTGGCCATGTCAACTCCCACTTTTCACTCGTGTGTATTGGACTGAAGCCGTCGGGGCGAGCGGGAACAAGTCCCCGTAGCCTCGGGGTGGCGGGTGCCGGAATGGTCCCGGCACCCGTCCGTTGAGGTGGTTCGTCGTGTGGAGGCTGCTCCCACCTCCGGTTGTGCGTCGGGCCGGTGCGGTGACCGACGCCGGACAATCAGGTGCCCGTCAGGTCTTCGGGACGGACCGGGACGCGGGTGAGCGTCTTCCCGGAGGCGTCACGAATGGCGGCCGCGATGGCGGGGGTGGACGACAGGGTCGGCGGTTCGCCTGCCCCACGCAGTCCGTAAGGGGCGTACGGATCGGGATGCTCGAGGATTTCGATCCGCATGGGCGGCATGTCGGCAATGGTGGGTATCAGGTAGTCGGTGAACGACGGATTGCGCACCAGGCCCTCGTTGACTTGGATTTCCTCCATGACCGCCAATCCCAACCCCTGGGCCGTGCCGCCGTGGATCTGCCCTTCCAGCGAGAGCCGGTTGAGGATGGTGCCGACGTCCTGCACGGCCTGTAGTTCGACGACCTTGATCAGCCCCAGCTCCACGTCCACGTCCACAATGGCTCTGTGAACGCAGATTCCCAGTTGAGTGTGGCTGTCGCCCTGTCCGGTTACCGGGTCCATCTTCTGGGTGGGACGGTGGTGGTATTCGCGGACCTCTTCGACCGGATCGTCAAGTGCGTCATAAAGATCGGCGATAACCTCACCTTCAAGATTGAGGATCTTGCCGCCTTGCAGAACAATGGCGTCCGAAGCGCGTCCCACCCGGTCGGCGACCACCTCCCGCACTGCTTCGCAGGCGGTCTTGACCGCCCCGCCGGTCATGTACGACTGGCGAGAGGCGGAGGTGGAGCCACCGGATCCGATCTGAGTGTCGGACGGGAGGATGGTCACGTTCTCCACCCCGAGTTCCGTGCGCGCGATCTGTGCCAGCAGTGTCACGAGTCCTTGACCGACCTCGATACCGGCGGTGTGGACGGTGGCCTGCGGCGCGCCGGCGACCGGCTCCAATCGCACTCGCGCGGTGGAATAGTCGTCGAAGCCTTCGGAGAAGCAGATGTTTTTGATTCCTACGCCGTAGCCGATGCCTCGGCGTACCCCTTCTCCCTTGGTCGTGTTTCCCAGCCCGCCGGGAAGGTCGTAGCCGTGATGACCGGATTCGGGCAGAGGCGGCGGAAGCGGCATGTCCTCCAGGCGTCGCAACATGTCCGCCAGCGGCGCAGGAGAATCGATGACCTGGCCGGTGGCGAGTTGCGAACCTTCGGACACCGCGTTACGCCGACGAAACTCCACAGGCGACATGTCCAGTCGCGCGGCCACTAGATCCATCATGGACTCATAGGCGTAACAGGCCTGTACCGCGCCGAATCCACGCATGGCACCGCAGGGAGGATTATTCGAGTAGGTGCCGTGGGCGACGATGTCCAGGTTGGGAAACTCATAAGGTCCCACCGCCAGCGAAGCCGCGTTCCCGACCACGTTCGGAGTCGCCGATGCGTACGCTCCTCCGTCGAGAACGATCTCGACCTTGCCGTAGACGAGTTTGCCGTTCCTGTCGGCCCCGTATTCGTATTTCATCCGGGCCGGGTGGCGGTGCACATGGCCGTAGAACGACTCTTCGCGGTTGTACATCATTTTGACCGGTTTTCCGGTGTGCAGAGCGAGCAACGCGGAGTGGATCTGACAGGAGATGTCCTCCCGTCCGCCGAAGGCGCCGCCGACCCCCGATAGTGTCAACCGAATCTTGTCCTCCGGCAGGTCCAGGACGGGGGCGATCTGCCAGAGATCCCAGTGCAGCCACTGGGTCGAGACGTAGAGGTCCACCCCTCCGTCCTCGGCCGGAACGGCCAGAGCCGACTCGGGCCCCAGGAAGGCTTGATCCTGCATGCCGACTTCGAACGATTCGGAGACGACCACGTCGGCGGTTGCCGCCTCGGTGTCGCCCACCAGAACCGGCTGGGATCTCACGATATTGCCGTGTTCGTGAAGTTTGGGGCCCTTAGTACCGTCGGGGTCGGCCACGGCTTGAAACGAATCGGTCAACGGCTCCCTGAGCTCGTATTCGACCTCGATCAGTTCCAGGGCCCGCCGCGCGGTCTCCGGATGGTCGGCGGCGACCAACGCCACCGGCTCGCCCTGATAGCGGACCACGTCGACGGCCAGCACCGGTTGATCATGGGTGTCAAGCCCGTGAATGTTGTCGCCCGGGATGTCATCGGCGGTGAGAACGGCGCGGACTCCATCCAGTCGGAGAGCCGGACCGATGTCGAGGGACACGATCGTGGCATAGGGATGTGGACTGCGCAGGGTCGCACCCCACACCATGCCGTCCATCCACAGATCCGAGGAATAGGCGAATTCTCCACGGACCTTCTGGCGACCGTCGGGACGTAGTGGGCTGTCGCCCACGCCGCCGGGAACGTTTTGATTGACCGGGGAAGGGCTGCGTAGAGGAGAGCTCATGATCGTCCTCCGTTCATGATCGTGAGGTGGACGCGACGCGCCTCACGCGCCAGCTCCGCCTCGTCGGCTGTGAGCAGTCTGCCGTCGGCGACGACCGGATCGCCGCCCACCGTCAGAAGTTTGAGCGGGGCGGGAGGACCGAGAACCAGCGCAGCCACGGGATCAAGGATGTCGGCATGTCCCAGCCCGTCGAGCCGCCAGAGCGCGATGTCGCCCATCTTGCCGACCTGAAGCGAGCCGATCTCGTCGTAGCGGCCCAACACGCGAGCGCCCCCGATGGTGGCCAGTTCGAGCGCTTGACGGCAGGTCATCGCGGTGGGCCCACCGACTTGGCGCGCGGTGTAGACGGCTTGACGCAGTTCCTCGACCAGCATGTTGGATTCCTGGCTCGCCGCTCCGTCCACACCGAGTCCTACCGGGACGCCCGCTTCGCGGAGTCGCGGTGTGTCGGCCATGCCGGTCCCCAGTCGGGCGTTCGAACTGGGGCAGTGTGCCACACCGGTTCTGGTGGAGCCGATCAGCTTGACCGCCTCGTCGGAGAGGTGTACGGCGTGGGCGTACCAGACGTCGTCGCCGACCCACCCGACGGATTCCATGTACTCCACGGGGTTGCATCCGTGGGTGGTCTGGCAGAACTCCTCTTCGTCCAGTGACTCGCACAAGTGTGTATGCAGACGTACCTCCTTGCGCCGGGCCAGTTCCGCGCTTTCTTCGAGTAGTTCGCTCGATACGGAGAACGGGGAGCAGGGTGCGACGTCGACTTTCAGCATGGAGCCGAAGGAGGGGTCGTGGTAGCGGTCGATCGTCCGTTCGGTGGCGGCCAGGGCGTCATCAAGGGTCTCGACGAGATGGTCGGGTGGGAGGCCGCCGAGGGATTCTCCACGGTCCATCGAGCCACGGGTCGCGTGGAAACGCAGGCCGGTGGACCGGGCCGCGGATATCCACGCTTCGGTGATGTCGTCGGTTCGACCGTGTGGAAAGACGTAGTGGTGGTCGGCGCTGGAGGTGCATCCGGTCAACGCCAACCACCCCAGACCGCCCCGGACCGCCGTGGAGACCCACTCCGCGGTCAGTCGACCCCAGACGGGGTACAGGGCGGTCAGCCATTGGAAAAGCGAGTGGTCGTAGGCCATTCCTCGGGTCACCCACTGGTACAGGTGGTGGTGGGTATTGACCAGTCCGGGCGTCGCGAGGCAGCCGTCGCCGTTGACTCGCTCGGTGGGTACGTCGTCGGAGAACGTCGGTGCTTGTCCGGGTCCTACGGCGGTAATGACGCCGTCCTGGACGACGATATGCCCGGTGGTGTATTCCTTGCGTTCGTCGTCGACGGTGGCGATGGCGGTGTTGTCGATGATCAGTCGGGTGCTCATGCGGTCCTCCTGGTGGCGGCCAGGCGGACGGCGTCGAGGATCTTCTCGTATCCGGTACAGCGGCACAGGTTGCCGGCCAGCGCCTCTCGGATCTCGGCGTCGCTGGGATTCTCCTCACGGTCCAGCAGGTCGTTGGCCTGCATCAGAAGTCCCGGGGTGCAGAATCCGCATTGGACGGCTCCTGCGTCGACGAAGGCCGACTGAATGTCGGAGAAGTCCTCGCCGTCGGGGGCCAGCCCTTCGACCGTCCGGATCTCGCGTCCTTCCGCCTGGCCCGCGGCGATCAGGCAGGAGCACACGGCGCTGCCGTCGAGATAGACGGTGCAGGAACCGCATTCGCCTTGTTCGCAGGCGTTTTTGGAGCCGGGGTATCCCATTCTCTCGCGCAAGACGTGCAGGAGGCTTTCACCCGGCCAGACGTCTTCGGCGGTAACGGATTTACCGTTCACTTCGGTGGTCAGTCGCATTGGTATTCCTTCCACGCCCAGCGAAGAGTACGGCGGGCGACGGTGGCCAGGGCGTGGAGCCGGTAGGCGGCGGTACCACGCACGTCGTCGATGGGGCTGGCGGCGGCGGACACCAGCTCGCCGAAGTGGCGGGCGAGTCCCTCGTCCAGCTCACCGCGAGTTTCCCAAGGCAGCCGGGTATTCAGCAGTTCCTCGGCTTCCGGTGCCCGTCTCGGGGTGGGGGCGGCGGAGCCGATCCCGGTTCCCACGGTGCGGTCGGTGGTGTCCAGAGCGATGGCGAAGCAGCACACGGCGATAACCATGGCGTTGCGAGTGCCTATCTTGGTGAACTGCTGCGGTCCGCGTTTCTCCGGAATAATCACGCCGGTAACCAGCTCATTGGCTGCTTTCACACTGCGTTTGACGCCGGTGTAGAACTCGTGCACCGGCACGGTACGCGAACCGTCGGCGCTGGCCAGTTCGACTTCAGCGCCTGCGGCCAAGAGCGGTGGATGTCCGTCCCCCGCCGGGGAGGCCGCGACCAGGTTGCCGCCGAGCGAACCGCGATTGCGGATCTGTGGGGAACCGACCGTCCGAGCCGCCTGGGCCAGGCCAGGGAGGCGGTGGCCCAGTTCGTTGATGATCCGGACGTAGGGAAGGGTCGCGCCGATGCGGATGCGGCCGTCGTCCTCATCGCTCCACGATTCCAGTTCCCTGACTCCGTTGAGGTCGATCAGCGCGGACGGGCGGTGCAGGTCGAAGTTCATCTCGACCATCGTGTCCGTGCCTCCGGCCACCGGTACCGCCTCAGGATGCTCGGTTTTCAAACGCAACGCCTCGTCCAGGCTGTCGGGGCGGAAGAATTCCATGGTCATTTTCGGGTCACCGTCCCTTCGATGAGCCCGTAGGGCCGGTCGGCGGCGTGGAAGACCAGGCCCGGGTTGTCCAGTTCGAAGGGCTCCAGGTCGACCAGGAAGTGGTGTCTATTGGGCAAGGACATCGTGACCCTGTCGACCTCTGGGAGGTCTTCGAGAACCTTGGCACCCATGGCGTAGAGGGTCTGCTGGAGTGAAAGTGAATAGGTGTCGCGGAAGGCTTCGATCAACGCGGTGCGGCCGGTTTCAAACGCCTTGGTCCAGTCCACATCGGTCTCGGAGAAGTGCCAGTCGGCCGTGACCGCCGTAGCAAGAATACGATCGGTCGCGGGAGCCAAAGTGGTGTACTCATCCACGATGTATCCGGTGAACTCCGAGTCGGTGGAATTCAACAACAACAGGTCGCGCAGGCCGACCGTCACATCGGATGCGCCGTTGTCGTTCACGACGGTCACCTCGCGGTGCTCGCCGCCGTCACTTCGGCTGAACGTATGGTCTCCGTGCCGCGTCCAGGTGTACTCCTGAACGGTCACGGTGGCTCGGTCAATGGAGCGCTGCCCGCCGGTGAAGTGTTGTGCCAGGCGAAGACCGAAGTCCTCGGCGCTGTCGATGCCGTCTCGAGCCAAGGCGAAGACGGTGTTCTTCTGAGTATCGGTCGGTAGGACCTTGTCGTTGGCTCCAGTGAGGTGTGTGTCGGAGAGATCTCCGGCGAGCGCGACGCTCACGTTCATATCGACGATCTCGTGGCGGTCGGTGTCGCGCACCGTACGTACCACTCGTGTCTCGGCTTTGCCGTATTGGTTATCCCCAAGCATAATTGCCATGGTTAACTTCCTCTATATGTTGTATAAGCGAAAGGGCTGACCAAAAGCGGTACGTGATAATGCGCGGCATCGTCATCGACGGTGAACGTCACCGTCACCTCCGGATGGAAGGTGTTGAACCCCTTCGCCTGCCAATATTCACCAGTGGCAAACTCGAGACGGTAGCGCCCTTCGCGCAGTTCCCAACCTTTGAGGCGGCCGTCGGAATCGGTCACTCCCGAAGCGACCTCCTCGTACACTTCCCCGGCCAGACGGTGGAGGCGTAGACGCATTCGCTCGGCGGGTGTTCCCGACACCGAGTCGAGGACGTGGGACGAGAAACTCATCGACTCACCAACTTTCCCAGTCGAATCCGGACGATCTTCCTCAATTCGGCCGCCACCTCCGCCGCTTCGGAATCGGGGTCGTTGTGCAGGCGACGCCGCGCCTCAGCGAGAATCCGCTCGGTCCCGAGCCCGGTGGCGCAAATGAGGAACACATGCCCGAAGCGCTCGCGATACTCCGCGTTCACCTGTGCCAGTTCCTTCTTGGTCTCCTCCTCCGCCTCGAGCGCGGCGTCCTGCTCCTGGTGGGACCAGGAGGACTCGTGGCCGCGGCCCGTGGCACGTTCCCCGATTTCGGGGTGCGCTTTGACGGCCTGGTCGATCTGCACCTCACTGAGACGGTCGTAAGCCGTATCGGCGAACTCCCTCAGTTCTCCGTTACTTCCGAACGGGCGTGCGTCGCTGACCGTTTCGGCCCACTCCGGCGACGAGCAGCACGTTAGAAGCTCGGCTCGGGCGGTCGGGGTGTCCAGGTCGTTGAACTCGGCCAGTGTCCACATCTTTCACCTCCACTTCGTCGTGCGGCCCTTAAGCGGGCCTCGGCGATGCCTTCACAGTTAAACCTCTGCTCGGTCGTCTCATCAACTGTCGTCCCCCACGAAAATCGTTGATACATATAGCTCGATATTTGGAGGATTATCCAAGACCTTCCCCACCGAACCTTCTGTTAACCTCAGTTCCACCACCACCGGGGAGGAGGCCGTATGGACCTGAATGCGCTGATAAAGGCGGAAGAACTCGGGATGACGCTCGTAAACGGGACGACACATCTGGGCCGAAGCATCCGCTGGGTCGTCCCCACCGACCTCACCGATCCGCGCCGGTACCTCTCGGGAGGAGAGCTGGTACTGACGGGCATGTTGTGGCGCCACAACCCTGGAGATTCCGATACGTTCGTCCGCAATCTCTCCCAGGCCAATGTGGCCGCCGTCGGTGCCGGAGATCCGGATCTGACAACGATCCCCGATGACCTCATCAGTGCCTGCCGCCAGCACGACCTGCCACTTTTTCACGTTGACCCCAGCGTCGCCTTTGCCACCATTACCGAACACGTCGTGCAGCGGCTGTCGGCACATCGCTCCGGCGGCATGGCGACCGTATTGGAACGCCATCGCCAACTCCTGGCTTCCGGAGGCGGGTTGGACGACGTGCTCAATCTGGTGCACCGCGAGATCGGGTTTTCCTGCCACCTCATCTCCCCGACCGGGCGCCTCCTCACCTCCACCGACCCGCACCTGGCACCCGACGAGATCGAACGCCGACAACTGGCCGAGCGCCTGCTGCACGGGCATGGCCGAACTCGTCGCCTACGACTGAACCGCCGGGTCGGTTATTCGGCGTTCACCGTCGGCTCGACGGCGCACTGTGGATGGTTCCTCCTGGTCGACGATGACCACACCTCCTGGCTCCCCGAGCGCCAGGCAGTGGCCGACAAGCTCACCGCGCTCATCGGCTTGGAACTCGATCGTGTACTACAGCGACCTTCGGGCGACACCGAATTCATCACCGCAGTGGAGACCGGAACCGACGTCCATACTCTCTCCAGTCTGTACGCACAGGCGGGTATGGACCCCAAACGGCCGTTCGCCGTCTCCGTGGTGCAGAGCGATCCCGATCTGGCCTCGGCCGCGGTAGCGGAACTGATCGAACCGGCCGCTCAATCGACCGTCTGGGGCCCTACCTCCGAGGGGGCCATCGCCATATCGACCATTGACGAAGGTTACGAGAAGATGCTCGCACACATCAATGTGGCGGCGCCGTCCTTCGCGCCCGGCCTCAACGACGATCGGATCTCCATCGGAGTGTCCGGACCGGTCACGGCCCTGGAAGGCATGACCGGATCCCTGTCCGAGGCTCGCCATGCGTGTTCGATCGCCCAAGCCCGCCGTGGACGAGTGGAAGTGGCAGATCGCGGTGAGCTGACGTCCCACGTACTTCTCCTGTCGGCCCTACCCGACGAACTCAAACGCGAATACACCAAGCTCACCTTGGGGCCGTTGCGAGATTACGACCGGAAACACCAATCCGACCTGGTCATGACCCTGGAAACCTTCCTGGACAATGCCTGTTCCTGGAGCCGGGCCGCCGCACAGCTGCATTTGCACGTCAATACGCTCCGGTATCGGATCGAAAGAGTTGAAAAGTTGACCGGTCGTGACCTCAGTCGATTGTCGGATCGAGTAGACCTGTTCTTGGCCTTGAGGATGCGCTAAGGGTCGATCGCCGGGCGGTTCAATTCGTGTTTCCCGAGGTATGCCGCTTATCGGTACAGGACCGTTCGACTATTGGGAGGTTACGGTGAGATTTACAGGACTCATACTCGCCGCAGGAGCGGGCCGCCGCATGGGAGGTCCGAAGGCACTCGTCGAATGGAACGGCAAAAGCTTCCTGGAGCATGCCTACGACGTCTTGACAACGGCCGAATTCTCTCCCGTGCGCATTGTGGTTGGTGCCCAAGTCGAAAGTATCAAACACCGGCACCCTCGATTGCGCGATGACATGATCACCAACTCCGAATGGAAGCGTGGCATGGGACGCTCTCTCCACGTTGGACTCACCTCTCTACCGTCGAAGGCCGACTGGGCGGCCGTTATCCTCGTCGACCAGCCGCTCTTGTCTCCCAAGGCCGTTGTTCGACTTCGGGATACCGCCGCGTCCTGCCAAAACGTGCCCCGCCGTCCAATCGTCACCGCGTCGTATGAAGGCCGTCGTGGGCATCCGGTCCTCTTCCATCGGTCGATCCGGCCGGATCTCATCTCTTCCTTGAGTCCGGATGCAGGAGCCCGAACCTTTCTACGCAGTCATCCTGAATTGGTGCAAGAAGTCGACTGCACCGGGCTCGGCGACCCTACGGACGTCGATACTCCCGACGAACTGCGACAACTCCGGACCAACTGAAGTCCCTCTCCTTCGGCGATGAACCCTACCGACAGAAGGACTTTCCACCGGAAAGTGGTTAGAGAACAAACATGGCACTATTCCCGCTACTGCCCCACTGAACTGCAAACACACTAGAGGCCACTTAAACCTCCAGGTGATCGTTCCTTCTGCCCCTTTATAAAACTCGCAACGGTCTCGAATCGCCATAATGCATTTCTCAGCTGTTCCTCCGCTCACCCAATTGCTCACCGAGTCAGCGGGCAGGATTCTCCCCCGATGGAAGAGCCGGTTTACTGAGATTGATTTCAAGGGTCTTTTTAGGGGTTCGTCAATGCAGTCGTACGGAATGTCCACCCGGCCGACGAAACCCGAAAGTACTCTTTTTCACCAACCACACCCCGCTAAACTCCGAAGAGCCGCTAAACTCCGAAGAGCCCGTGATGCCCTACCGGCACAACGTGAATCGACGAACCGCCTGAACCGCCTGAACCGCAAAAAGCCGACCAGATTTCCATCTGGTCGGCTTTTTGAACAGTCGGGTTATCCGGATTTGAACCGAAGACCCCTACACCCCCAGTGTAGTGCTCTACCAAGCTGAGCTATAACCCGTACCGGTAAGGTCCAGGTGAAATACCCGCATTTCCTCACCGATGGTCGTCATCGCGACGTCATAAAATATACCGCACCGAATCGACGGCTCGGTGCGCGGGGCCAACCCTAGCGACGTCCCTTACCTTTCATTTCCCGTGGCGCTCTCGGCTTAATGACCAGGTCAATTGGACTTCCTTCAAAACCGAAGTCCTCCCGGAGGCGACGCATGAGGAACCGCTTGTACTGTTGGTCGAACGCTCCTGTGGTAAACAGCACGAAGCGTGGCGGCTCGACGTCGACCTGACTGGCGAAGAGCACTTTGGGAATCTTTCCACTGCGGCCGGGGTGCGGCGTGGCCGCTTGGAGGTCACTGATCCACTTGTTGAGTTCCCCGGTGCCGATACGCTGCGTCCAACCGTCCAACGCACGCCGTACCGCGGGAGCGATCTTCTTGAGCGCCCGACCCGTATCGGCGGAGACGTTGATACGCGGAGCCCACGATACCTGAGCCAGTTCGCGGTCGATTTCCTTTTCCAGGTAGTAACGACGTTCGTCGTCAACGAGGTCCCATTTGTTGAACGCCAGTACCAAGGCGCGTCCGGACTCGACGACTTGGGTAAGGATGCGCTGATCCTGTTCGCTGAGGGGCTCGGACGCGTCGAGGAGGACGATGGCGACCTCGGCGGCCTCAATGGCACGTTGGGTGCGCAACGACGCGTAGTACTCGGTGCCGGAGGCGAACTTGACGCGTTTGCGGATTCCGGCCGTGTCGACAAAGACCCAGTCTTCATCGTCGAGGGTCACGATGGAGTCCACCGGGTCAACGGTCGTACCGGCGACGTCGTCGACGACGGCTCGGATGGAGTCCGACATCTTGTTGAGGAGGCTGGATTTGCCGACGTTGGGACGTCCGACCAGCGCGATTCGGTGAGGTCCTTCTTCTTTGAGTGCGCCGGTGGGGATTTCGGGGAAGGCTTCGACGATGACGTCGAGCAGGTCGCCGGATCCGCGCCCGTGGAGGGCGGACACGGGGTGGGGCTGGCCGAGGCCGAGCCCCCAGAGTTCGGCGATGTCGGCTTCCTGTTTGTCGCTGTCGGCCTTGTTGGCGACGAGGATGACGGGCTTTTTGGTCTGGTAGAGGAGTCGAACGGCGTCTTCGTCTGCGGCGGTGGCTCCGACCCGTGCGTCGACGACGAAGACGATGACGTCGGCGGTTCGCATCGCCATTTCGGCTTGGGCGGCGATGGCAGCACCGATACCGGCGGCGTCTCGATCCCAACCGCCGGTATCGACTAGGCTGAATTCTCTGCCCGCCCATTCGGCGTCGTAGGCGATGCGGTCGCGGGTCACACCTGGTTGATCTTGGACGACGGCGGCTCGACGACCCAGAACGCGGTTGACGAGAGTCGATTTTCCAACATTGGGTCGTCCGACGACGGCCACCGTGGGAACGGGTCCCTGATCGTGGCCTGCATCGGTCCAGTCGTCTTCAATCCAGGTGGTGTCGTTATCCATCTATGTTCCTGTTATTCAGTAGTGCGAGGATTTTAGCCACGACTTCGACGATCGGCAGATCGGTGGAGTCGATGACGTGTGAGTCGTCGGGCGCTTCCAGCGGCCGTGTGGTCTTGCTGTCGGCTTGGTCGCGTTTGTCAATACTATCTTTGGTGCTGTCGGCGTCGTTGCCGGTTTCGGCGGCACGGCGGCGAGCGCGCTCATCAGGGTTGGCGGTGAGGTAGATTTTCAGGTCGGCGTCGGGTGCGACGACTTCGGCGATGTCGCGACCTTCGACCACGATTCCGCCGGCGGCGGCTTTTATGAGTTCCTGTTGTTGTTTAATGAGGTGCTTGCGCACATCGCCGTGGGCGGCGACGGCGGAGACGTTGGCCGTGGTTTCGTCGGAGCGAATCGCTTCGTCGGCCTCGTCTCCGTCGACTGTGACGGAGGGCTGTTCGGGGGACGTGGCAATCTCGATGGTGGCGGTGGTGACGGTTTTGAGTACTTCGTCGGCATCGTCGGGATCGACCTCGGCTTGCAGTACCGCGTGGGTGGCGGCACGATACATGGCCCCGGTGTCGAGGTAACCGGCGTCGAGCGCGGTGGCGAGGGTTTTGGATACGGTGGATTTGCCGGAGCCGGAGGGACCGTCAATGGCGATCACTGGTGCGGATGTCTTGTCCTCTGACACGGTTATTCTCCGTTCTGATTGTCGTAAACCCCGCCAATTTAGCACTTCGCTGATGTGCGTTGTTGCGCCCGTAGCCGTGTTTTGTGAGATTTGCGTCTGAAGTGCGTTGCTTGTCAGGGTTTGTCTACCACGCGCGCTCCGAGCGGCCACAACGCGAGTGGAACCATCTTCCAGTTGGCGATGGCCAGTGGGATTCCGATGATAGTGATCGCTTGGAGTATGCCGGTGACGAGGTGTCCTAGCGCGAGGCCGAGTCCACCGAATATGAACCACAGGATGTTTCCTATCAGAGTGAGCGCTCCGGTGGTCGGTTCGCGGGCGATGTCGCGACCGAACGGCCAGATGACATAGCCCGCGAGGCGGAAGGAGGCTACTCCGAAGGGGATCGTGACGATGAGGAGACAGTAGACGATTCCGGCGAAGAAGTAGCCGATGGCCAGCCACAGTCCCGCTAGAAGTACCCAGATAACGTTCAGTATTGTGTTCATGTTTTCAGTGTGGTGTTCGTCTGCCAACTTTGGTCAGCGTTTTTTCTTGCGTCCCGGGTTCGGTTCGGACTCCTTGTACAGTTCGCCGACTTCTTCGGTGGTGAGGCGGCGAACGGTCCCGGGCTTGAGGTTACGTAGTTTGATCGGTCCGATTCCGGTGCGCACCAGACGCGACACCGGGTGCCCCACGTGGTCGAAGAGGCGGCGAACAATGTGTTTGCGTCCTTCGTGAACGTCGATTTCGATGAGAGTCTGTCCGGCCGCTTCGTCGATGATGTGGAGGCGATCGGCTTGAGCGGGCCCGTCGTCGAGTTCGACTCCTTTACGGAGTTTGTTGAACGTGGCCCGGTCGAATTCGTGGGCGACTTGAGCGCGGTAGGTCTTGGTCACCCCGTGCGACGGGTGGGTGAGGCGATTGGAGAGTTCCCCGTCGTTGGTGAGGATCATGAGTCCCTCGGAGTCGGTGTCCAGACGGCCGACGTGGAAGACACGGGCGGGGATTCCCTTGGTGTACTCGCTGAGGTTCAGGCGACCTTGGTCGTCCTCCATGGTGGAGATGACGCCGCGCGGTTTGTTGAGAATGTAGTAGACCTTGTCGTGGTCGGTGATGACGCGCCGTCCCCGGACGGTGATGACGTCGTTGTCCGGGTCCACTCGGCGACCGAGCTCGACGGTGGAGCCGTTGACTTTGACCTTGCCCCGTCGAATGAGGTCTTCTGCTTCGCGACGCGAGGCGACACCCGCTCCGGAAAGTACTTTCTGGAGACGTATGCCGTCTTTATTGTCGGATCGCTGCATCGTTTTCTACATCCTTCAGGTCGTCAGGTAGGAATGGGGCCAATTCGGGCAGTTGGTCGAGTGACTCGAGCCCCATTCTCTCTAGGAAAAGCGTGGTCGTACGGTAAAGGAGAGCCGGCGAGTCCGGGTCGCTACCGCATTCTTCCACCAGTCCCCGCGTCAACAGGGTTCGCATGACGCCGTCGCAATTGACTCCGCGTATCGCGGAGATGCGTCCTCGGGTGACCGGTTGTCGATAGGCGACAACGGCAAGTGTCTCCAATGCGGCTTTAGAGAGCTTGGCGGTAGCACCGTCGGTAACGTAGCGCTCCACGTAACCGGCGTAGTCGCCGCGTGTGTAGAGCCGCCAGCCCCCTGCGGTTCGGCGCAGGTCGAATCCTCGTCGCTCTCCAGTGTATTCTGCGCTCAGGGTGACCAGCTGCCGTTGAATGTGTGAGACTGGCCGCCCGGTGAGGTCGGCGAGGAAGTCTTCCTCCACCGGTTCGGCGCTCACGATGAGAATGGCTTCCAAAGCTCCCGGTAGGTCCTCGTCGGGCACCGTTTCAAAGCGCTCGTTTTCGGCGGCCGGTGACACCGGCTCCGAGTCCTGCGGCTCGACGGCTTGAGCGTATTCGTCGGCTCCATCGGCGGCCGGTTCGTCGGAGGGCGTGTCGGCGCGCTGGTCCTGACGTGGTGCGGGTGGTTTCCAGTTGAAGATGTCGTCGTTCATGTTTCCTCCCCGTCCAGGTCGATCGACCCACTGTATTCATCCACGTTGATACTGGTGTTGTCGTCGCTACCGCCGATCCAACGCACGATCAGGTCTCCCAACGCTTGAACCTGCTCGAAACCGACGAGAGCTTCGCGATACAGCTCGAGCAGCGCCAAAAAGCGCGCCACCACCTCCAAGCGGTTGTCACAGTCGCCGATGAGGCCGTTGAACGAGGAGGTGCCGATCTTCTGTAGGCGACGGGTGATGATGATGGCGTGTTCCCGCACCGACACCTGTGGCGCGTGGATATGACCAATCTCGACCGATTCGACCGGTTTCGGTTCGTGCGCCTTGGCCGCGAGGCGAGCGAGGTCGTCAAGACCGAGGTCGATTTCCAACGGCGGCAGAAGGTTCTTATAGCGGTCGTCGAGCCCTACGGTGCGAGCGTGAATACCGG
Organism: Haloglycomyces albus DSM 45210; assembly: GCF_000527155.1. Classification (NCBI taxonomy): domain Bacteria; kingdom Bacillati; phylum Actinomycetota; class Actinomycetes; order Glycomycetales; family Glycomycetaceae; genus Haloglycomyces; species Haloglycomyces albus. Next base: position 3,195,801 of record NZ_AZUQ01000001.1, read on the forward strand.
CGGTACGAGTGGCCATGTCGGCCAATCGGTCGGCCGCTTCCTTATAGGCCTTGTACTGCAGAAGTCGAGCGAACAGGAGGTCGCGTTCCTCCAGCAACGCCAGATCGTCCTCGTCGTCTACATCGGCACGCGGCAGGAGACGGGCGCACTTCAAGTCGACGAGGGTGGCGGCGATGAGGAGGAACTCGCTGGTCTCCTCCAAGTCCCAGGCATTGTCCAGAGCGGTGACGTAGGAGATGAATTCGTCGGCGATCTGATGCAGGGCGATCGACGTGACGTCGAGTTTATGTTTGGAGATCAGCTGCAGCAAAAGGTCGAAGGGACCGGTGAAGTTGTCCAGGCTGAGGTGGAAACCGGCCTGAGGGGTTGCTTGATCGGCCTCTTGCACCAGGGGTTGGGCATTCGGTTGTGTCTCGCTCACGATTGACAGATTACGTGGTGGTCGACTCCTAGCCGGTGACGGTTACTTTCCAGCGGTGTGTATGAGTTCGCGGGCCAGTTGCCGGTAGGCGCGCGCCCCGGAGGAAGCCGGTGCCCAGGTGGTGATCGGTTCACCGGCCACCGTCGTTTCGGGGAAGCGTACGGTGCGACCGATGACGGTGGAGAACACCTTCTCTCCGAACGCTTCGACGACTCGTTGCAGCACCTGCCGTGAATGGGTGGTACGCGAGTCGTACATTGTGGCCAGAATACCGTCGAGTTCGAGATCGAAGTTGAGGCGTTCCCGAACCTTGTCGATGGTGTCGAGCAACAACGCCACCCCGCGTAGAGAGAAGAATTCGCATTCAAGCGGGATGAGGACCCCGTGGGCGGCGGTGAGCGCATTGATCGTCAACAGCCCCAACGACGGCTGGCAGTCAATCAGAATGAAGTCGTACTCGCTCAATACCGGACGCAGCACTCGCGACAGGGTCTGCTCGCGTGCCACTTCGTTCACCAACTGGATTTCAGCCGCCGAAAGGTCGATATTGGCCGGTAGCAAGTGCAATCCGTCGACATTCGTCTTCGACACCACATCGGTGATCGAGACATCGGACTGCATAAGCAGGTTGTAAATCGCCAATTCCAAGGTGTGTGGGTTGGTTCCGAACCCGACCGACAGGGCCCCTTGGGGGTCGAAATCCACCAGCAGAACCTTACGCCCGTATTCCGCGAGCGCGGCTCCCAGGTTGATCGTGGTCGTGGTCTTTCCTACCCCACCCTTCTGATTGGCCATGGCGATGACGCGAGCGGGGCCGTGGCGTTCGAGTGGGCGTGGATTGGGGATATCGCGTTTACCGGTATAGGTTTCCGGATCCGGTGAGGAGAAATCGCCTTCGGAATCGTTGGGTGGGACCTGAGCTTGCCGTAGGGCAGCCCATTTATCGTTGTTGTCCACACTGGTCATAACAGTTGGTCCTCCGGATAATCTTGTACCGCATCGCGTCTGGTATCTGGAATGGAATCATGGAATGCGATTCCCACCCGAACGAAAGTGGTGCCAGAAGTTCTACTGTAAGTCAGTTTAGCTGGAGTGTCGAGCACCTGGACAGGGATATGCCCACGTTGAGGTTCTGCTCGCCATCATGGTGTCACAAGCAGGAAACGGCCCTCGCCGCAAGACGAGGGCCGTGGCGACGTTGTGTCGTTTAGACTTTGGCGAGTACGTCCGATACCGCCACGTGGGGTAGGTCGAACGCTTCGGCCACCGGTTCGTTGGTCAGGGAACCGGCATAGACGTTCAGCCCTTCGGCCAGCGAATCGTCCGCACGCAGGGCCTCGGCCCAACCGTGTTCGGCGATCTTCATGACGTAGGGGAGGGTGGCCGAGGTCAGTGCGTGCGTAGACGTTCCGGGCACGGTACCCGGCATGTTCGCCACGCAGTAGTAGATCTTGCCGTCCACCTCGAACGTCGGATCGTCGTGTGTGGTGGGACGGGAATGCGCAAAGCATCCACCCTGGTCGATAGCGATGTCGACCAAGACCGCGCCTTCCTTCATGACCGCCAGGACTTCGTCGTTGACGACTTTCGGCGCGCGGGCGCCCGGTACGAGCACCGCACCGACCAGAAGATCGGCCTCGGCGGCGGCCTTCTCCACTTCGAAGGAATTCGACACGACGGTGCGGACACGTCCCTGGTACAGCTCGTCGGCCGCACGCAGTTTGTTCTTGTCGAGATCAAGCAGCGTTACCTCGGCGTGCATGCCGACCGCGATGGCGGCGGCGTTCATTCCCGAAACGCCCGCCCCGATAATGGTGACCTTGCCGGCCGGCGTCCCGGGGACACCGCCGAGCAGTGTTCCGCGACCGCCTTCCGAACGCTGTAGGTGATAGGCACCGGCCTGGACCGACAGGCGTCCGGCGACCTCGCTCATGGGAACGAGCAGAGGCAGAGTTCCGTCGCTGTTGCGAACGGTCTCGTAGGCGATCGCGGTCGCCCCCGAATCCAGTAGGGCGTCGGTGCAGGGCCGGGAAGCGGCCAAATGTAGATAGGTGAAGAGAGTGTGGTGGCTCTTCATGCGGTGGTATTCCGCCTCGATCGGCTCTTTGACCTTCAGGATGAGCTCCCCTGCGGCCCAAGTGGCATCGGCGTCCGGTGCGATCGATGCTCCGGCATCGATGAATTCCTGGTCCGGAATGGCCGACCCGACTCCGGCGTCTTTCTCTACCGTGACCTGGTGTCCGGCCTTGGTCAGTTCGTGGACGCCTGCGGGGGTCAGAGCCACACGGTTCTCATTGTTCTTAATCTCGCGCGGGACGGCGATTTTCACGTTCCCATCTCCTTCTGGTAAGCATGGCGGCTGGTGAGCGCCTCCGGGTTCAGCCTACGACGCGACCAGGGATCTTCCCTTCCACTACACCCCGTTCGGCGTGCGAACGAAAAGTTCAGTCGTGTCGGTGACAGGTTTTTCGGACGATGACGGCAACTGTGCGAACCGGGTGCGGCGCCGGCGACGATCGTCTCGACGCATGCTCGGCTCGACCAGTGGGTCGCGGGACGCCGTCGGTTGACGAACGCCCGCCGAAGTGGGTGGCTAGCGCCACCGCCTCCCGCCGCTCCCCTCACTTTAAGCCATTGATTCCAACGGAGTAATACAGGGGCAGGCAATGTTACTAAGGAGTTCTGATATTTTCTCCTTTATTTCGAAGATTTCAGGGCAGTTTGAGTGAGACAGAGAGCAAGCGCGCAGATGCCGTTGCGTATTTCACCTGTTGAGACGGCCGACACGGCTTTGTCGAGATCCCACCAGTGCAGTTCCATCTCGGCTTCTTCCTCCGTGCGAACGTGTCGATCATCCTCGGCGACGGCGGACAGATCCCGCGCCAGGAAATAGTGCACGCACTCGCTGGACATTCCCGGGCTCGTGTAGAACGATCCCAGGCTCTGCCAGTCGTCGGCCCGCAGGTCCGCCTCTTCGGCCAGTTCCCGTTGGGCGGTCGCCATCGGGTCCTCCTGCGCCACATCCCGTATTCCAGCGGGAACCTCCCAGAGGTATTCACCGATCGGCACCCGATATTGGCGGAGCATAGCCACCTGCCCCCGATCGTTGACCGGCACGACGACCACGGCCCCGATGTGGTCGACGTATTCCCGCGTGACCGTCGATCCGTCTGGCATCACCGCCTCCACCGCCTTCAGATCGAAGGCGAAGGCGCGATATTCGGTTGTGGACCGGGTAATGGAATAAAGAGATTGCTCGGAGTTGTCCATGAGGTCAGCATAATTGCCCTTGTGCACCCGGCCCGAAGTGGACGAAGCCGGCGATCAGCGCTGTGGCTGCAGTCGGTCGACGATTGCATTGACGGTGTTTTCATCCGGAATGGGCAACCCCGCGATCGATGACAGAAAGAGTCCGTCACCCACCAGGCGGATCGTTTCCGCCAAGACGGGGTCGCCGACGGCGTCGGTCAATACGTCTCTCCACGCCTGGAAGATGTAGACGATGTCCGCGCGCGCCCGCTCCGATAGATCGGTGTTTCCACGCAGGGTGGTAAAGAGAGCCCAGAGATTTGCCGATTCACCGTGCTGCAACTCCGAAGCACGCAGGAACAGGTCAATGGCATCGCCGTCTTTCGCCGCATCCATCTGCCGCTGCTCTTTCGCGCGAAGTCGCGCCACCAATCCGTCGTAGAGATCGCTCTTGGAACGGAAGTGATACAACAAGCCGCCTTTCGACACCCCCGCCTCGGCGGCTACCGCGTCCAGAGTGACGCCACTGGCCCCATGGCTTGCCAGGAGGGATTCGACCGCGTTGAGAATTCGATCACGGGTGCTGATTTCTTGCTTGCTCACTGCTACTCCTTCGGGTTACTATACCGTCTAGACGGTATAGTTTCAATGTCAGCGATGCCTTCCTCTACGGCAACGGTCGGCGACCGCCGCAGAAATGGTATCGACTCCCTCCACCGGCACTCGGTGAGGTAGCGATCTCGCTGCGAGGAGACGCGGCGCCGCTTCGGCGCCTCTATTCACTACCGCCACCCGAGTCTCCGACGGCTGATGTCACTACCCGGATCGTGGAGAACACCGCCGTCGACCAGCGAAAGACAAGGAGACGACCCATGACCGTTACGGCTGGAATCGGCGAGCGCACCCGCGCTCCGTTCACCGGGCAGCAGATCGCGGCGTTGATCATCCTGCCTCTGCCCGTACTGCTGATCGCCGTCGACATGACCGTGCTCGGCTTTGCCGTGCCGTACTTGTCGGAGAGCTTGAATCCCACGGCGGGCCAGCTGTTGTGGATCGTGGACGTCTACGGCCTGGTTCTAGCGGGCCTATTGATCACCATGGGCGGTATCGCCGACCGGATCGGCCGTCGTAAGCTTCTCATGATCGGCGCGACCGGATTCGCCTTGGCTTCGCTGGTGGCCGCTTATGCGGTCAATGCCGAGATGTTGATCGCCGCGCGCGTATTGCTCGGTTTGGCGGGTGCGACGCTGATGCCGACGACCTTGGCGAGCCTGCGGCACGTGTTTCCCGACAATAGGCAGCGTACTCTGGCCGTCGCGGTCTGGGCGTCGGCGTTTTCGGTGGGTGCGGCGGCCGGTCCCATTGTCGGAGGATGGCTGTTGACTCATTTCTGGTGGGGTTCGGTGTTCCTCATGGCCGCTCCGGTCGCGGCGACGGTGGTCGTTGCGGCACCGTTCGTGCTGCCCGAGACCAAGGACCCCGCTCCGGGACCGCTGGACGGGGTCAGCGTGGTTCTGTCGTTCGCCGCGTTGGTACCGTTCGCCTACTCGATGAAGTCCTTTGCCACCGACGGCGTGGGGGCCGTGGCGCTGGGGGCCTTGCTGTTGAGCGTGGCGTCGGGGGTGGCCTTTGTCCTGCGGCAACGGCGTCTACCGTATCCTCTGATCGATATCGAGCTCTTTCGCTTGCCGCGGTTCAGCGCTTCGGTGGCCACCAACTTCATCATGGTGTTCGCACACGTCGCGGCGCTGTTCCTGTTGACGCAGTATTTGCAGCTGGTACTGGGATACAGCCCGATCGAAGCCGGAATGGTTCTGGTTCCGGGACTGGTATTGTCCGTGGTCACCAGTCTGATCGCCGTCAAGCTGAGTGATTCGCTCGGCCTGGGATCCATCATCGGGTTCGGGGTCGGTTTGGCCATCGTCGGTTACCTCGTGGTCGCTGTGGCCGATCAGCACAGCGGTGTCGCACTGGTCGTCGTGGGTTTCGGCTTGATCGGCGCGGGAATCGGTTTCGCCGAGACGGTCACCAATGATGCGATCCTGTCGTCGGTCCCGGGCAACCGGGCCGGTTCGGCCTCGGCGATTTCGGAGACGTCCTATGAGCTCGGGGGTGCTCTGGGAGTCGCGATTCTCGGTTCGGTGGCGACGGCGGTGTACCAAAGCCGGTTGGCTTCGGCTCCCGATGCCGCTCGGGAAACCCTGGCGGAGGCCCTGGAGGTCGCCGAGACCATGCCGTCGGACCGGGGTAGCGAACTGATCGCTCAGGCACATGCGGCGTTCAGCGCTGCCGTCTCGGTCGCGGCGCTGATCGGAGCGGGCTTGTTGACCGCCATGGTGGGGGTCGTGATGTATGTATTGCGCAAACGGAAAGCGCCGTGTGATCGAGCGTCGCAGGAGCAGCGAAACGGTGTCGGTCCCGCCGCGACCGACGATCCATCGTCAATGGTTTCGCACTGAAACAGGGGATACCGCCCAATGTCGGTATCCCCGTTATTGAGCTTCTTAGGAACGCCGGTCCAATGCGGCGGCGATCAGGCCGTCGAAGAGAGGATGCGGCCGCGTGGGCCGGGATTTCAATTCGGGATGCGCCTGAGTCCCTACGTAATACGGGTGCTCATCGCGGTCGAATTCCATGAATTCGGCGAGTCGTCCGTCCGGTGACAGGCCGCTGAGGGTGAATCCGGCCTTGGCGAGTTGTTCCCGATAGGCGTTGTTGATTTCGTAGCGGTGCCGGTGTCGCTCCGTCACTTCGCTGCTGCCGTATATCTCGGCCAAGAGGGAGCCTTCGGTCAGCAGCGCCGGGTAAGATCCCAGACGCATGGTTCCGCCGAGATCGCCGGCTCCGGCGACGATGTCGGTTTGATCGGCCATTGTGGAAATCACCGGGTGTTCGGCGTTCTGGTCGAACTCTTCGGAGTCGGCCCCGTCGATCTCGCCGACGTTACGCAGCCCTTCAATGGCCATGCACTGCATTCCAAGGCAGATTCCCAGCGTGGGGACACGCTGTGTCCGGGTGTAGTTCAACGCACCGAGCTTGCCTTCGACTCCGCGGGTCCCGAATCCGCCGGGAATCACCACGGCGTCGACATCGGACAGAATGGAACGCGCCCCGTCCGGGGTCTCACAGGTATCGGATTCGACCCATTTCACCTTTACGTTCGCCCAATGCGCGAAACCGGCCGAATGGAGGGCCTCCACCACCGACTTGTAGGCATCGGGGAGTTCGACGTATTTTCCAACGATACCGACGGTGAGTTCGTGGCGGGGGTTGTGTACTCGATCAAGCAGCCGATCCCATCCACTCCAATCCACGTCTTTAAAGGGAAGATCCATGCGGCGCACCACGTAAGCGTCAAGACCTTCGGAGTGGATGGTGCGGGGAATGTCGTAGATCGAGGGTGAGTCGGGAGCGGAGATGACCGCGGCGTCCTCTACGTCGCAGAAACCGGCGATCTTCTGTTTCATCGACTCCGAAATCGGCCGATCCGACCGACACACGATTCCGTCGGGCTGAATACCGATACTGCGCAGCTGCGCCACGGAGTGCTGGGTCGGTTTCGTCTTCATTTCCGAGGAGGCGGCCAGATACGGAACGAGGGAGACGTGAAGGAAGAAGCAGTTCTCACGTCCGATGTCGTGCCGGAACTGGCGAATGGCCTCAAGGAAGGGAAGGGACTCGATATCACCGACCGTGCCTCCGACCTCGGTAATCACCACATCGGGAACCTTGCCGGTACCGGGTTCGGCGTCGGCCATGGCGCTGACCCGCGACTTGATTTCATTGGTGATATGGGGAATGACCTGAACGGTCGCACCGAGATAGTCGCCGCGCCGTTCCTTGGCGATGACGTCCGAATACACTTGGCCGGTGGTCACATTGGCGGACTTGGACAGATTGCGGTCCAAGAACCGCTCGTAGTTCCCAATATCGAGATCGGTCTCTCCCCCGTCGTCGGTGACGAAGACTTCCCCGTGCTCGTACGGATTCATGGTTCCGGGATCCACGTTGAGATAGGGGTCGATCTTCTGCATCACCACGTACAGACCACGCGCCGACAACAGGTTTCCCAGACTGGACGCGGTCAGCCCTTTTCCAAGGGCGGAGGTCACCCCACCGGTGACAAAGATGTGTTTAGTATGCCTGATTTGGCCGTTGACGACACTACTCAACGTGAACTCCCGTGGTTGAACCTAGACGTGGTACTGACTTACCCACGGGATTCCACACTAACACTCTCGGTACCCGGCTCGCCATCAACCCACGAGGGTGCGTTGACCGTCATGTCGGAGTATTCGCCGTCCTGAACATGGGCTCGCGCCAGTACCCGGTGCGAAACGATCACGGCCAAGGGAACGATGACCGCCAAAGACACGCCCAGAACCATGAAGCCTTTACCGGTCAAAACACCCGCACAAAGAGCCGTCACCGCGGCGGCGGTCACCGCCGCCCGCAACGGCGGATGCAACCCGAAGGCGCGGCGCAGCCCACCCCCGGGGCGCAACAGCACGAGCCAGCAGTAGACCCCCGCGATCAAAGCCACCATCGTCAACGGAGAGGTGAAGATGGCGACCAGATTCGCTCCGGTGGCATTGCGGATCACGCCGTTGGATTCACCCAAAAGATCCGTGACGACTTCCCCCAGGGCGCCCTGTTCCACCTGGGGACGCCGATAGTCCATCCACGATAGGACCACCAAAACCAGCCCGCCGACCATGAGTGACCACAAGAGTCGCATGGCGCTCATCCAGCCCCCGTAAGCCAAGGCGGCGGCCAAACAGGTACCGACGACCAGCGCGACGGCTGTTCCGGTGGAGTTTCCCAACATTCCCGACGCCATACCGGCCACACCGATCGTTCCGATACCGGCCATGACCGGCGCGTGGAAACGTCGGGGCAGGTTCCACGCCAATGCCGCGGCGAACATCCACAACGAGGCGATGTAGATTCCGGCGACCACCGGGCCGATCGACTGGCTGGTGGAATTGGAGATACCGCTGTCTCCCATAAGAGTCCCCATCGCGATGGAGTAATGGACCGCCATAGCCAGAACCGTCACCAACAGACCGGACAGTGAGATCACCGCCAACAACGTGGACGGTGAATGCCGACGCGGCAGGAGAGAGGCCGCGGCCGCCAGTACCGACGCGACCGCCACAGCGAGGAGCGGCCCGGAGACGGTGGGATTGGGAAGCGCCCACCAATCAAAGGCATCGCTGATCACCGCGGCGGTGGGGAACAGCGCGCACAGCAGAGCCACCACGATGTCGGCCCGCATCAGCCACAGCCGGGGCGGTTTGACCCCCGGTTGTCCCGCACGACGCAACTGACGCATCAAGGGGAAGGCCACAATCGCTACCGCCACCAACAACAGCGCCTGCAACCACTGGCTACGGGCAGCGGCCTCGTCCGCCACCGCCAAGCGCGCATCGCTGGCGGTGAAAGCCGCCAAGCGATCACTGAAGTCATAGGAATCGTCCACCGTCGCGGCCACGTGACCGCGAAGATAATCCGGTTGCGGACTACCCAGCAAGGCGATGACGGTAGGGGTCAAATCCGTCAGCTTCATATAGCCGGGCTTCTCACCGGCCACGTCCAGCAGGCCGCTCGACGTATGGGGTTGATCGATCATGAGTGCCTGCAGGCGGTTTTGATCTTCGGTTTGCCCGATGCCGGTCACCACCACGGCCGTATCCGGCCCACGAGCCTCCCGGACTCTACCGATCATCGAGTCGACGGCTTGCAGAGAGGCCGCCCCGGCGATCTCTCCCCCGTCGATCACCGACAGAGGACACTGTCCCAACAGTTCCCGCATCTCGCCGTTGGAGGGAAGAATCCGATCGTAATAGGCCACGCGTCCCACCCCGTTGGCGGTGGCATAGGCGGCACCCGGACCGATCGCGGTAGCGCATTCGCTGGCGCTGGCCATCGTTCCCAACCGAGTGTCGGGATCGAGCTCCCGATTGAGGTCGTACAGCTCGCTGAACCCCTCGATCGAGGCGCTCGCACCCGTATCCGACACGTCCGGAAGCTCCACCGGTTCGCACTCCCCCTCGGGAAGCGTCTCCGAGACGGCTCCATTGCCGGCCGCCAAGGTCAACCAACCACTCGCAGCACAAGTCAGGCGATGCCCGGAGTTCAGCCGCAACTCCGCTACCGAAGCGTCCGCGGCCAAGTCGTACAACTCAGGCGTGTCGTCCGCATTGATGTCTCCCCAGCCAAGACCGGCCACGCCCACCACGATCACGTTGTCGACCTGATCGGCCGGGGCTTCCTTGATAGAACGCGGCAACACCTGCCAAGCGGCAAACGCCGCCAGCACGGCAACGAGGCCCCAGGCCAGACTGAGGTCGCGGTTACGGCGTAGCCAGCGGAGAGCGCGACGGGGTGCGGCCGTCGGATCGAATCGTGACATGAGGCGTGACTATCTTCCCGTTAGTTCGCGGTAGAGAGCATCGAGCGCGTCGATGGTGTCGTTTTCCGTCGGCCAGGAGGCGGCGAGTTCACGTCCGGACTCCGCAAGGCGCTCGCGTTTTCCCGAATCGTTGAGCAGCGTGGTGACGATCTTGTCGAGCCCGTCGACGTCGCCGACGCTGAACAGTTCGGCGCTGTCGCCCACGAGTTCCGGAATACCACCGGTTCTGGTCGCCACGAGCGGCACTCCGGCTTGCATGGCTTCCTGGGCGAACAGTTGGCGTGCTTCCCAACGGCTGGTGACGAGGGCGAGGTCGGCAGCCGCCAAGAGGTCGGCGATATCGGTGCGGTGTCCCAGGAGTCGCACGTCGGCACCGGTGGACTCAATGAGTTGTTCCAGGTGTTCCCGCCGATCGCCTGATCCCGCGATGGCGACCACCGGACTGGGATCGAGTGTGCGCCACCGCTCGGCGGCCGCGACGAGAGTGTCGTAGTCCTTTTGCTCGTGCAACCGTCCCACCGACAGAATCAGTGGACGACCGTCCAATCGAAGTTCCGCGTTGATGGCCGCGGCATCGCCGGTGTCGCGCCGTGGCGGCGCTGCCACCGGGGCGAGGCGGGCGTCGCGGGCGCCGATCTCAATGAGGTGTTGCTGCAGGTCACTCGAGGCGGCAAGAGCGACGTCCACCCGGCGGGCCAGCCGAGCCTCGATGACGTTGGACAAGGTCCGCTTGACTCCCTCGGTCAGAAGTTGATTGTGCCAAGTGGTGACGAAGGCGGCCCCGGACGGTCGATTGGCGAGCGCCACGATACCGGCGGTGAGACCGTGTGCGTGAATCAGGTCGTAGCCGCGTTCATTGATGCCGTGGAGAGCACGGTGGGCGGCCGTGAGGGCAGTTCCCAGGGCGGGTGACGGTTTGGCGCTCATGGGTACGGGTAGAAATCGTGCTCCCAGAGCGCGGAAGCCGAAGGTGTCGTCGACTTCGGGAGGACCGATGACGGTGACGGCGTCTCCCTTGGCAAGTAGGCCCTTTGCGATGGAGGCGACGTGCATCCCAATGCCCCCTGTGGAGGGTCCTAGAACGAGTGCGATTCGACGGTTCACGGTCACTCCTTGTGGTTGGATTCGGTGGGTGGGTCATCGTTGGGGGATTTATCGGTCCTCCGCCGCAGCGCCGCCTTCAAGTCACGCGGATCGAAGGCGACTGCGGTGAGTCCGTAGACGATTAGGATAATCACTCCCCCTATCAATCCTTTGAGGAGGGAGCTTTCGATGTTTTCGGGTTCTCCCCACGCGTTCAGAACCAGTTGCGATGCGGTAATAGCAAGTAGACTGGCGCACACGGTGGTCAGCGCCGCACGCGGCATATCGCGGAGAGCCTCGCTGCCGGAGGTCTTCACCAACACGGTGATCAGTGCGATCCCAATGATCGTCATTCCGGTCGACCATCCGAGCGCGAGCGCTAGAGTCCGGTCGGCGTCGGACATGACCGCTGACAATGCGATCGCGGCGATGATCGCGCCGGCCCAGCCGACCGCGGTGGCCATGGCGGCCCGTATCGGGTGACCGGCGGCGTACATGGCGCGCGAATAGATGGCGAACAGGGAATAGCCGATGAGCCCGAACGACAGTCCGGTGAGGGTGAGGGTGAACGAACGGGTCGCGTCGGATACCTCTCCGGGCGCGATGGTGGTGAGGACGGTGGCGATGGGGAGGGCGAGGCCCGCCAAGGCGGACACTCCGAGTCCCGACAGAATCATGATGGCCCGGCCGGTTTTAGCGGTTACTTCGTTGTAGCGCTGAGGATTGTCGAGTGCGTGGGCCTCACTCAACGCGGGGTAGGCAGCGGTGGCCAGCGGAACGGCCAGCACCGCCCAGGGCAGGAGAAAGAAGTTCTGACTCAAGGTGAAGATGACGACCGGGCCGTCCCCGGCCAGGTTGGCTAGTTTAATGAGCACGACCTGGCAGATCTGCTGCGCCCCTAGGGTAATCGCTCCCGCGATGGCCAGCGCTTTCAGACCCGCGGCGATGTGGGCGTCCATGCGCCAGGTGGGGCGTAGGCTGAGATTCAAGCCGCGCAGTGGAATGAACAGACATCCGGCGAGAACGACGACTCCGAGAGTGGTTCCCAGTCCGAGCACCAGGATAGGAACTTGCCCGACGGAGTCGGGAGTGGCCGTCCGCCCGGTCAGGATCGCATAGGCGACGTAAACGAGCATCATGGTGATGCTTGACAGCAGCGGAGCGAGGGCGGGCCAGGCGAAGCGACGATGGGCTTGCAGCACACCGGTGAGGATGACGGCGACACCGTAGAGAGGTATTTGCGGCGCGAACATGACCAGCATGTCGGCCCCGATCGACAGGATGGTGTCGTTGATTTCCTCGCTCTCGGCGACGAGGTTGACCAGTTGACGCGCCGCCAAGGCGACGATAACTCCCAGCGGAATCAAGATCGTCAGCGACCACGTCAGCAGTGCTCCGGTAATGCGGTTGACGGTGTCGCGGCCGTGTTTGGCGATCGGCCCCGACAGCAACGGCACCACCAAAGCGGCCAGGGCCCCTCCCGCCACGAGTTCGAAGATGAGGTTCGGAATAGCGTTGGCGCTTTGATAGGCCGTGCCGATCCCGATGATGCCCACCGCCCAAGCGAACACCAACATGCGACCGAACCCGGCGAGTCGTGAGGCGATGGTGATGGCCCCGATGACTGACGCTGACTTTCCGACGGAATCTTCGGTGCCTTGGACCGGTGTGTCGTCGTATGGAGGCGTAACAGCGTCACCCCGCTGCGATTGTTCGGTCATGCATGTCTTTCAGTTATTGGTTCTTTTGGCGTCCCAGTTGATCGAATTCCCGCAAAACCGGTGTCTCGGCGATGACTCGTGTGAAGGAGACCTTCTCACTGGCCAAGGTAAGCCCCGCCGATGACGGCGAGCGCCAAGCTACGCCCTACCAGACCCGTACGTGCCACATAGGAAAGTCCGAGTAGCGCTCCTACCGAGTTGGCGCCACAGTCCCCGAGCATGGTCTTGCCCTGAAGGTCGTCCGGTAGCGCTGTGGCTGCGGCGGACTCCACGGCAATGGCGGTGTTCACTCCGGCGCCCGCGCTGTACGGGGCCGCTTTTCCGGGTTTGCTCGCCAATAGAGTCGAGGAGACGGTCGCGACCTTGAGAGCCCGCCCGGGGCGCAGATCGAACAGGTTGATCAGATTGGCCGCACCGGCGATGACGCCTCCCCCAACGACGGTGGAGAGTAGGCGACGACGGCGTGGTTGGGGGGCATTGTTCGCATCGACCAGAGCCGCCGAGGCGACCCCTGCCGCCGAGATTCCCAAAATCTTGACCGTCCCGGCCGAGAGACGACCTTTCCGCAGGGCCCCCAGGTGGCCTTTCAAACCTTTCGCGGATTCCCCTTTCGTGTCCGCCAGATCGTCGTAGAGGCCGACCGCGCCGGACACGAATCCACTACAGGCGGCGGCGGTCGCGTACTGCGGGTTCGTCGCTCCGGCTATTGCCGCGCTGGTCGCGCCGATCGTAACGCCCGGTCCTTCGGCAAGTGAGACGGGGTTGCCCTGGTGGTTGATCCGCTCCAGAGCGTCGGCTCGTTTGGAACGCTTGATACCGCTGACGGCAGCGGTGGTCGCTCCGGCCGCTACCGCTCCCAGCGTCGCGCGTCCCAAGGCTTGCGTGAAGGTACCCATGTGTGGTTCTCCTCAGGGTTGTGGTGGGGCCGCTATATGTTTCCAGGAAGAAGACCGTCGGTGTCGTCGCCCGTTCCCAGGTCCACGGCGGCTCCTTCCGAGACCAACGAAACGGTCGCAGCAACGGCGGCGATCTGTCCCTGTATGCTAACGACTCCGTCCACCGTCGATACATCGTCCCCGAACTCTTCACGGATGGTGAGCAATGGGTTGCCTTCTCCCGCTGAGGTTTTAGTCGCGTAGGTGGTCGCGGTATCGGCCGCGAGCGCCTCCACCAGCGATACGACCGCGTCATTGTGGTAGTCGGCCTCGGAACCACCGGCCGCACCGCCACCGATGACGATGACCGCGTCGGCGGCGGCGGTCAATTCCTCTTCAACGTTGGCCATGTCCAGATCGTCCAGACCGGATACGACCGTGGTGACGTCACCGGATTCGATGTCGATGTCCTCGCCGTCGTGACGGGACGTCGCTACTCCGGCCAGCACCGAGCTCATGGCCTCCACGCCGTTGTAGACCACGGGAACTTCCAAGGTTTCCGGAGCCGTACGGTCGGCGAGATCGGCCAGCTGCTCGCTGGAACCCTGTTCGAAGAACTTGTCGTACAGGTCAATGTGGCCCGCTGAACCCGCTCCCGAATATTCCAGCATTTCCTTGACCCCGTCGACCGAATCCGGGTCGGCACTCGGCACGGTCAGTAGCAGAACGTTGGAGTCGGCCAGTTTCCCGTCCAGATAGCTGGGGGCGATTTCGGCGGCAAAACTCTGGTCGTCGTTCAGTTCGGCGCGCAGATCTTTGATCTCGTCACGCAGGGTCTGGTTGTTCTCTTTAAGATTGTTCGTCGTCTCCGACAATGCGTCCAGGGCCGGACCGTTCAACGCCGCGGTCCCCAAAATGAGGCCGACCGTAAGGGCAAGAAACACCGCGGTCAGGGAGATCAAATGGTAACGAAAATTAATCATAGTGTCCTACAGCAACCTCTGGATCTGGAAAATAAGGCCGTCCCACCAATCGGCGAGTACGTCAAGGAACGAACGTCCCACTGTCGAAATCGCCACGGCCGTGGCCATTGCCGCCAACGCGGACACGATCAAGAGCAACAACGCGGAAAACGAAACGTTCTGCCGATACAGCCGACTGACTCCTTTGGCATCGACCAGTTTACCCCCGACTCTCAGCCGGGTGAGAAAGGTGGAAGCCATTCCGCCACGGCCCTTGTCCAGGAACTCAACCAGGGTGACGTGGGTTCCGACCGCCACGATGAGTTCGGAGCCTTTCTCGTCGGCCAGAAGCATGGCGATGTCTTCACTTGTCGCCGCGGCGGGGAACGGCGTGGCGGGGACGCCCAACTTATCGGTGCGTTCCATACCCGGAGCTCGCCCGTCGGCGTATGCGTGTACTACGACTTCGGCACCACACCGCAAGGCGTCGTCCGATACCGAGTCCATATCACCCACGATCATGTCGGGGGTGTATCCGGCCTCCAGGAGAGCGTCGGCACCTCCATCAACCCCGATGAGTACGGGTTTGAACTCACGGATGTACGGGCGCAGGACGTCGATGTCCTCTTTGTAGTTGTAACCGCGAATCACGATCAGGCAGTGACGCCCGTTGAACTTGGTACGAACGTCGGGAACTCCAACGCCGTCCAGGAGCAGTTCGCGCTCCCGCTTGAGGTACTCCATGGTATTGGCCGCGAAGGCTTCCAGCTGTACCGAAAGTCCTTCTCGAGCGGTATCCATGTCGTGGCGAATACTATCGGAGGTTTGGCGTAGCCCTTCAGCGATTACCTCGTCTCCGAGATATATCTTGTTGTCTTCAAGGCCAATACGCTTCCCGTCGCGAACGCGGTCGAAGATTTCATCGCCCACATCGTCGATCAGAACGATTCCACTGTCCACCAGGACCTGCGGCCCCAAGTTGGGGTATCGTCCCGAAATCGATTTCGAGGCGTTCACGACCGCTTTCACACCAGTGGCAACCAAGGCGTCGGCCGCGACACGATCCACGTCAACGTGGTCGATGACGGCTATGTCAACCGGCTCAAGGCGGCCGCTGAGACGTTTGGTCCGCCGATCCAGCCGGGCCGGCCCGGTGAGCCGTTCGGCAGATCCTTCTCCGTCGCCGTTACGGGACGACTTTCGCAAACTAGGTACACGCATCAGGATTATGATGCCATCTTCTCAGTCGACGCTCCGCACGACGCGCAGCAATGTCTCCTCCCTCGCCGCAAAAACGCCCAATAGTGCGTAAACCCCCACGTGCGCCCTCACCATCAGAAACCCTAAGCTATCGACGTCCCTGCAGTTCACAGTCGCATAACGTTCAGATAAACCCGATGTGACCAAGAGGCATCACAGTGAAGCCGACGCAGTGTCACCTTCGAGCGATAAAACTCACATTACTGAGCCTGAGCGGATACGTAACCAACCGCAATGGCGGCCGCCAACGAGATGAGCGGAGCCTCCGGCGAACCTCAGAAGCGGCAGAGCCGGCTGTATCTTCAGGAGGCACCCCACTACCATACAAGTCCTTTACGTCACTGGCGAGCTTCGAGCGCAGCGCAGAAGCGGTAGAGCTGCCTGTACTTTCTAGACGAGCTCGACCACCACGCATGCCCCTGACGAAACTGGCGAGCTTCCAGCGCAGCGCAGAAGCGGTAGAGCTGGAAAGGAGCTTAGGCGCTGCACAGTGCGTTGAATAGCGGTGTTCTCAGAACCCCGCGTGCGGAAGCACGCGTGGAACCTGAGAACCCCACTATTCAACGCACTGTGCAGCGCCTAAGCGGTCACTTACTCTTAAAGGCTTGGGCGAGGAGCTCTTCTGCGTGGGCGACACCCAGGTGGGAGTCGGGCATGCCCGCCAGCATGCGTGCCAGCTCGCGAGCGCGGTCCACATCGGCCACGGCTCGTACTCCGGAGGTGGTGACCGTTCCCGACGTATCTTTGCTCACCACGAGGTGAGTGTCGGCGAACGCGGCGACCTGCGGGAGGTGCGTCACCACGATGACTTGGTGTCGTTTGGCGAGGGTCGCCAGGCATTGTCCGATCGAGGTGGCTGCTTGGCCTCCGACTCCGGCGTCGACTTCGTCGAAGACGAGCACGGGTGGGCTGGACACGCCGGCGAATACGACTTCCAGTGCCAGCATGACTCGGGAGAGTTCACCGCCGGAGGCTCCTTTGTCCAAGGGTGCCGGCGGAGCGCCGGGGTGGGGCCGTAGGTGGAGGCTCACTTCGTCGGCTCCGTCGGGGCCGACTGAAGCGAGTTCGCCGTCGACTTCGATGTCGCAGCCGCCTCGTCCGGCCGGTCGGGGCGTGACCTCGGCGGTGATTTCGGCGTGGGGCATGGCGAGGTTTTTCAGTTCGGCACTGACTTTGTCCGCCAGGTCGGTGGCGGCCGTGTGACGGAGTTGGCGCAGGTGCGACGCGGACGCGGCCATTTCTTTGGTCAGGCGCTGTACTTCGGCGTCGGTTTCGGCGATGAGCGCGTCGGAGTTGTCGTATTCCTCGATTGTGCGACGGGCGTCGTCTGCCCAGGAGAGGACGCCCTCTATGTCGGGGGCGAAGCGACGAAACAGGTCTTTGAGTGCCGCTTGGCGTTCGTAGATCTCTTCCAGCCGGTGCGGGTCGCTTCCGAGATCGTCGAGGTAGGACGATAGGTCCACGGTGGCTTCGGAGAGTAGGGTGTTCGCTTCGGATACGCGCTGTCCGAGGCTTTCCAGTTGCCGGTCGTGGTCCGATTCCGCTTCGAGGAGTCGGGCGGCTTCTGCCGCTCCGTCTATGGCTCCGGCGATTTCGGTGGTTTCGTCGCCGGTGAGGGTGGCGTAGGCGCCTTGTGCGGCTCGCCGTAGGCTCTCGGAGTTTTCCAGGCGTCGTGCTTCGGCGGCGAGTTCTTCTTCCTCATTGGATTGCGGGTCGACCGTTTCGATTTCGTTGAGGCCCTCGCGTAGGGCGGTGACTTCACGGTCGGCTTTTTCGGCGTCGGTTTTGAGTCGTTGGAGTTTATCTTGCGCCGCTTCGAGAGCGGAGTACAGGGATTCGGTTTGTCGCAGGGCCTCTGCGGCCTCGCTGCCTGCGTAGCGATCGAGTGCTTGGCGTTGTTCAAGGTGGGAAAGCAAACGCATTTGGTCGGATTGACCGTGGAGACTCAGGGTGTGCTTGGACACTTCGGACAGGATTCCGACCGGTACGGATCGTCCGCCGAGCCATGCGCGTGAGCGTCCCGCCGAGGAGACGGTGCGCGCGAGCAGCACGGTGCCGTCGTCGTCGACGTCGGCATCGTTGTCGGCGATGACGGACGAGAGTTCGGAGTCCTCCTCGGGGACGTGGAGGCGCCCCTCGAGGCGGATTTTCTCTTCGGACAGGGGCGCTCGTGAGGAGCGTCCGCCGAAGAGCAAGCCCAATCCGGCTACGACCATGGTTTTACCGGCGCC